>JAKSCC010000143.1 GCA_022360815.1 Desulfobacterales bacterium | reverse complement strand
TTTGTCTGTGGAGACGGCACTGCCAGCTATTTTTCCAGTGGTAACCGCACTATTTCCCAGTTTTTGTGTTGTGATCGCTCCGTCTCTAATTGCACGGGTGGTGACCTCTCCGTCTCCAAGGTTTAGGTCTAAAAAAGCAAAGGCGGATGGCACAGAAACAAAAAAGGTAAAAAGGGTGATGGGGATGATGAGGACCATGGATTTGTTCGGAAAAAGATGATGCATAATTCTCTTTTATTTAACAATGAAATGTTCACGACGTTGCGTTCTCTCTGATGAATTCTGCAAAAAAGAAGATGGCTTTTGCAGTAACTTGCAAGATTGGGGCAAACCCTGTTTTTGTGAACCCTCTGTGGGTATTGTCCCGGCGCATCTTATCTTTTTCTTGAGATCATTCATTTTAAACCATGGCCATAGTCGGTTTTTCCCCCCAACCATGAAGAGACACGGGCCTTTGTCTGCTCTTCTGTTTTTTATCCTCGGTGCTTAAAGGTCTGCACCAGCATCCTTGCATTCAGAAGGGCATCAAACTTTTGAAGATGAGGGTTTTTTTCGGCACCTCCATGCAAAACTTCCATCGAAGCTTTCTTTTTGATGATGTCAGAAAAACAATGTTAAAGGCATTGACTAAGATAACGGAATTATAATGTGGAATATGAGTCATGTACTTTAGCGATGATTTCTTATCGCGTCCACCATTTTTCAATGAGATAAAGAAGTATTTTTTTAGCAGGTGTTCAACTGAGTGTGGACAGATGTTTGAGCGTTTGAGGTATTGCTTTGAGATTATATGATGAAATCATCATTCTATTTATATATCCGTAATTTTTAAGGATGGTGAGGGTATTGAAACTGGTTGACCAGAAGCTGTGTTTGTGTATCTATGGTTGTGGGATTTACCTCAGAAAGGAACTTGACAGAAGCTTGTCTTGGCGATACTTTCTCAATCAATGATGTAGATATGAGTTTTTTGGTTTTTAAGAAATGAATTTCTAAATTATGAAATGTTGATAATCTTGGAAGCGATCCGTATAGCAAAAAAAGCCACCCATGGTGTTAACGCATTTTGTCATGCTGGTTGTTCTTCCGAGAGGCAAAAAGATGGATCCAGCCGGGGGGTGCCTTCTCGGCACGGGTCGGGTTCATTCTAAATTAAATCGCAGAGTTTCAGGGGGAATTGTTGTGCGATGTTCTGCGAGAGTATCGCTGTTTGGTCCGATCAACCCTTTGACATCAGAAGTTATAACTCCAAGATACCGCGCCTGCGGTACGCTACCGCCAACTCAGCCCAGGGTAACCTCTCTTTACGGCACCACTGCCAGCTAAAGCAGATTCCATATCTTTTGTGCCCGAATTTTAAACTCGGGCCTAACCGGATAAGTGCGCCTTGCGCGGAACGAGCAGCCCATGATGATTGAAAAATTGACACAAAGTGCCCAGGGACGAGTGGAGGCGGCCTGCCGATTGGCCGTGAAGAAGGATCACCAGGTGGTGAGCGTCTGGCACCTTTTGTCTGAAATTTTAAGCGATAATGCCTCAGAATCTACCTCTCTTGTTAAACGACTGGCTCCAGATATGGGGGTGCTGACGGCTCGTGTGGACGGTCAGCTTCTCACCCAGCCCAAAGCGGATGCGTCCTGTCAGCAGACCCCAGTGAGTCGAGATCTGGAGAGGGTATTTATCCAGGCGGATGAACTCTCCATTCGGTGCAGCGCCTCAAAGATTACCTTGGCCCACCTTCTGGTGGCTTTGACATCGCACAAAGAGATTCTGGATGCCTTTAATGACGCTGGAGTCGGTGTGGGTCGCGTGGATGTTTTGCTGATGGAAACAAAGGAGGCTGGGCTTCAAAGCGGAGAAACGGTGGGAGAGGCTCTTGAAACCTATGCCAATGACCTCACTGAGGCTGCCGCAAATGACCAGTTGGACCCTGTTATTGGCCGGGAACATGAGATCGGTCTTGCCATTCAGATTCTTGGGCGGCGGCTTAAGAACAATCCCATCATTATTGGTGAACCGGGCGTAGGAAAGACGGCTTTGGTGGAGGGGCTTGCGCAACGTATTTTACGCGGCGATGTGCCTGAAGACCTTCGGGGCGCTCGAATTCTCTCTTTGGATATGGGGCAATTGGTGGCAGGTGCCAAGTTTCGAGGGGAGTTTGAAGAACGTTTTAAAACCGTACTTGCCGAGGTCCAAGCCTGCGGCAATGTGATTCTTTTTATCGATGAGATCCACATGCTGGTGGGGGCCGGGGGGTCGGAAGGCTCCATGGATGCGGCCAACCTGATGAAACCAGCCCTTTCTCGCGGTGAGATTCGTTGCATCGGATCCACCACCCTTTCAGAGTACAAAAAGCATATTGAGACCGATACCGCACTCATGCGCAGGTTTCAGGTGGTTCAGGTGGATGAGCCCTCACCCGATGAGGCCGTGGCCATTTTGCGGGGAGTGAAAGCCCGGTATGAGGCCCACCATGGTGTAAAATTTCTCGATGCAGCCCTTCAGGCAGCAGCCCGTCTCTCCAATCGGTATATAACCGACCGTTTTCTTCCGGATAAGGCTGTGGATTTGATGGATCAAACCGCTTCGACCGTGCGCATTGCCCTGGCAGAAAAGCCGTCTGATATTCGCGATATGGAGGCGCGCCTTAAATCTCTCTCCCTTGAGCTGGAGGGGTTGGCCCATGAAGAGGAGAAGGAAGCCGTACTCCGGCGGGAAACCCTTGAATCCGAGCAGGCCAGCTTGTCAGAAGAGTTATCGGCAAAACTCTCTTCCTGGGAGAAGAGCCGCCTGGCCCTTCAAGAGGTGGTTTCGGTGAAAAAGGCTTTGTCCGATGCGGAAGAGGAGATGGAAGAAAAGATTTCTGAAAATGATTTTTCCGGAGTCGCTGAGCTTGAGTACAAGGTGATTCCTTCCTTGAAAGAGCGCCTTGACGCTCTGGGGGAAATGGAGATGGAAGCCGAATCGGCTGAAAGACGCGGGGTTATCGGAGAAGATGAAATTGCCGAAACGGTCTCGCAGATCACGGGGATTCCCATCGCCAAAATGATGGAGGCCGAGCGTGAGCGCCTGTTGAATTTGGAGGCGTGGCTCTGTCGCCGCGTGGTGGGACAAGATGAGGCGGTCTCTGCCATCTCAAAGGCGGTAAGACGATCGCGAGCAGGTGTCCAGAATCCCAATCGGCCCATTGCCTCTTTTCTGATGCTGGGCCCCACGGGGGTCGGGAAGACCGAAATTGCCAAGACACTTGCCGAGTACCTTTTCGACGATGAAAAGGCGCTGACCCGTATCGACATGAGCGAGTTCATGGAGAAGCACTCCGTGGCCCGCCTGGTTGGGGCCCCTCCCGGGTATGTGGGCTATGAAGAGGGTGGGGTGCTTACCAACAGCGTGCGGCGCAAGCCCTACAGTGTCCTCCTTTTTGATGAGGTGGAAAAGGCCCACGCCGATGTGTTCAACCTTTTTCTACAACTCCTGGACGATGGGCGCCTGACTGACAGCCAGGGCAATACTGTCAGCTTTGCAAACACCATCGTTTTGATGACTTCAAATTTGGGGGCCGAAAGCATTGAGCCCGTCGAGACTCCTGAGGATCGGGCGGCAATGAACCAGGGCATTATGGAGGCGGTAAGGGGGCACTTTCGCCCAGAGTTTTTAAACCGCTTGGATGACATTCTCGTCTTTGGCCAGCTCACCCATGAAAACATGATGCCCATTGCAGATATTCAGCTGGGCCGACTGGCAGTCCTTTTGAAGGAAAAGAGGATGACCCTTGAGGTGACCCCGGAGGCCCGCGATCTTCTGGCCCAACGTGGGTTCAATCCGCTTATGGGTGCCAGACCCTTGGGCCGGGTGATTCAAACCCTGGTTCAAGATCCTTTGGCCGAGGCGATTCTGGCGGGCACCGTTAAGGAAGGAGAGACTGTGGTGGTCTTTGAAGAGGAAGGCGAGGTGGCACTCGCCCCAAAAACGTCGGCCCCACAGTGAAAAGCGAATTTTGCAGAGGGAGAATTCTTTCTGACGGCAAAGCCTTTGGGGACAGGCTTTAGACATGGAGACAAGAGGGCTTAAGGCTATTGGGCATTTGGGCCTCTGGAAAGAATAAGGTGGAAGGTTGGTGTGGGCCTGAAAAAAGAGAAGGGAGCGTGGTGCCCCTTTTTGGCAGACATCGTGAAGGCAATTCCTACTAACAAAGGGATGGTTGGGTAGAGATGAAATGGATAAATAAGCTCAAAGGGTTTTTACCGGCAGAGTATGCGGCATGGATTCCGGTCTGCCTGGTGGCTCTGCTTCTTTTTGGAGGGCTTGTGCTCTTTTTGAAGAAGAGAAAAAAGAGTGAAAAGGAGGCCGCTCCCGAGCCAAAAGCGGTGAAAGAGCTTCCCAGTATGGCGCCCCATAGTCTGGTGAAGGCGTGGAAAGGCTTTTTAAGCCAGATTCCCGGTGAGTTTCGCCGGATTATCATGGTGTATCAGCACTTTGTGGTTTTTGGGGAGAGCGGGGCTGGAAAGAGTGTGCTGATCAACAATCACACCGACTGGCAGGGCCATGCCCGCCAGTTCTACCCAAGCTACACCGCAAACCCCTTGCTTCAGGTCTATTTGGGCTCCAAGGTTTTGGTGCAAGAGATCCCTTCTTCCATTTTAAACGACACCTCCAAGGCAGCGCGTGTGGCCCTGCTCAAGCTTTGGAAACCTCTTTTCAGGCGCAAAGATCCTACGGCGGTGGTGGTGCTCAACTGCGCCACATTTCAGACGGACGAGCCTCTGTTCCTTAAGAAAGAGGCCCAGATGCTTCGCGGCAAGATCAACCTTCTGGCCCGCGCCCGCAAAAAGCCCATCAAGGTGCGTCTGGTTCTTACCAACATGGAGCTTTGCGAAGGCTTTCCTGAGTTTTCAAAATTTTTAAACGACAACCATATTCCCCTGAAGCTGGAATTTGGGTCCAAAGAGGATTTGGCACGCCTGGAGAGTTGCCTTCTCCCTTATGAGGAGCATCTTTCAAGGGCTCTGATCTCCCTTGAGGCGTCGGATTACCTTAAAATCATGACCTTTCTTGAGAAGGCACCGGTGCTTTTGGGGGAATTGGGAAAGTTTATTTCGGTTTTGCAGAGTCCCGATCCACTGACCCCAGAACCCGAAGTGACCTCGCTCTCTCTGGCCTTTCTCTCGGATGAGTACACCCCTGTTTCAAACCCCTTTGATACCTCTTTGACCACCCAGGAGATCAAAAAGTTCAATCCCCTTTTGAAGCACCGCATTGCCGCTGGGGCATTGGGTGCGCTGGGGGTGATCTATCTCGCAGGCTCCTTTATCTATGAGCGCCATTTGATTCAAGAGCGCTATGTTCAGATTGAAAAGATCGAAAAGGCGCCCTTAAGCCAATACAATCAGAACATGCACAAGCTTTTTGTGGACCCTCTTACCTCCATAAAGCAGCGGACCCTTTTGGATTTCATTCCTGACTTTTTCCCTCAGGCCAACAGAGAGATCTATCGTCGGGGCGTGGCCAATATTCGAAATTACTATCTGATTCCTGAATTGGAGAAGTATTTGGTATCGGCCAAGTCGTGGGATGTGGATCTTCTGGATGCCTCAGAGCAGTCGGACAGTCGCAACCGGGTTCTCTACCTGTTGGGACTGCTTTATGCAACCCAGGGTAACGATCTGGGAGAGCTGATTATGGAGAATATGGACGCCTGGGCTGACAACACAGGCCTCTCGCGTTTGCTTATTGAGGACTACGTCCATTTTAATGAATCTTCCGATGGCATTACCATCGACATGAACGACTACATCTACACCAGCAAAAAAGGGGTCATTGATGATCCCTTGGCCATTATGGTCTTTTTTGAAAAGGTGAAGAAGTATTACTACCAGCCAGTCTTGAGCCTCGGTGAATTTGAGACCCTTCGTCAGGAGGCTGAAGGCTTTTTGGGACGCATTCTCGATGTGGAACGCTACGACCTTTCAGTGAAGGTGACAGAGCTTTTGCGTCGGGAGGCCATGCTCTCCATCAATACCCAGGAGATCAATACCGCCGATTTCAAGACCCAGGTTCAACAGACTGCGATTAAGGAATTCCTTCGGTTTCTCCTTGCTTCGCGTATCAGCCGTCCCGATGTGACAGGGGGCATGAACCTTTCGGGGCTTTATGAAAACCTCAAGGTGATGATGGCCTATAAAGGGCTTGATACAGACAGCGACAGCTCGTTTCAGTTTGTTTTGGCGGGTCGCAACTTTAAGTTCAATGCCGCACGGTGGAACGATCTGCTCAACCGCAGCCGCATGAGCCTTTTTATCAACGACTTTATTGATCACAACATCCATCAGGACGGAACACTCTTTTTCCACCAGCGAGAGGATTTCTCAGATCTTCTGATGAACGCCTCAAACAACGGCATGTTTCTCTTTCGCGGGCAGTACCGAGTGGACGGGCGTTTTACTCGAAAGGCGTTTGAAAAGCGGGTTCAGCCTGTGGTTTCTGAGCTGCCTCCTTTTATAGAGGGGCTGCCTGTTCCAGAAAAGGACAAGGCCCGTTTTTCTCGTTTTCTTATGAGTGAGGTGGATGCTTACGGCCAGCGGTATGCCGAGGCCTACCAGAACTACTACATGGATTTCGATATCGGGGCCACCTCTCTTGCCACCCTGCGTCTGGTCTTGAAACAGCTCAACGAACCGACATCGCCTCTTATGGATGTGCTGATGGCTGTCAAGGAGAACACCTTGATTCCCATTGGAGAAAATATTTACCTGCACACCTTTGCCAAGCATCTGGAGACCTTCTCCTTTCTGGGGCGTCTTCTTACCGAGCAAAAAGGGGCGTTTCCTGAGATGGAGACCTACAAAGCCTTTTTGGAGCAGATGCTGCTGGAGATCGATGCCCATTCAGAAAACAGTGCCCATTTGGGGAAATTTGAAAAGCGCCTCTCGTCTTTGGCACGCATCAGCTACGCCATGTTTTTGGGACGTGAGGGCTCCTATCTCTCCCTTATGGAGCAGTGGGTGGAGAGCGTGGGAATTCCTTATCAGTGGCGGGGTGCTTTTATGGCTCCGGTGCTTTCGGCCTATGCCATTGGAAAGCCCGAAGTTGAGCAGCAGGTGGCCTTGATCTGGAATGAGCTCTACGAACGAGACATTCAGCCTCTTCACGATTTCTTTCCCTTTAATCGAACAACAGGCCGAGATGTTTCCCTGGCCATGCTGGGGCGCTCGACTCATCCCAATGGCCATTTCTGGGAGGTGTTTAAAGGCATTTTGGGTGCCATCACCCATGAGGATGCAGGGGTATGGAGCCTGAGGCCCACCTCCCTTGAAACCCTTGAAGTGCCCGAAAAAATGTTGCCGACCTTGAATGCTGTTCAGCGCCTGACCGCCACCTTGTGGAACGATGAAGGCGATGTGAAGCCCCTGACTTATATGGTGAAGCCCTATCCTTTGCCCCAGGTGAAGGCGGGAGGTCCGTTGGTTTCTCTGGCCTATCTGCATGCCGGCGATTTCTCCATCTTTGGGTTTAACCAGCAACCGGCCTGGAAAAAGATGGATTTTGATTGGTCAAGAGAGAACAGCGCCTCGGTGGGCGTGGAACTTCTTCCCCGTAAAGGAGGGCCGTCAAAGCTCTACAACGCCGTTGAAGTAGGACGTTCGGCCTGGAGTTTTTACCATCTGCTTCAGCGCAGTGAAAACGCTTCGGCCAAGGATGCACTGGGCGGTTTGAGCAAGGCCGAAGACGAGAAGGCCAGCCTTGGCGATGAGCGGCGGGGTGCAGAACCCACCATCTTTACCTGGGTGGTGAATTATCGCGGCGAAAGAGGGCGTTCGGTAACCGATTCCGGTCTGGTTGACAGGCGTGGCATTCGGGGCCTTCAGGTGAGTTTTGCCATTCGCAACGAAGACCCTTGGAGCCTTTTCAGGCTTCCCAAATAGACCATTATCTTGCGGGGTGCCCAATGTGGCACCCTGTTTTCCTCTCAAATTAAAAAACAAATCGGGTTTGGCTTATGAACCGAAAAAAGATCAGAAATATTGCAGTGAGGGCAAAGGTGGGGGTTCTGCTTCTTGCTCTGCTTCTTCTCGTTGTTACCAGCGGGTGTACCAAGAAGAGTATCTTTATTCATATGAAGCCCAGAGCAGACGCCAACAATGGTCGGCCTGTCTATGTCGTGGTGCGAGAGGCGAGCAAAAAAGATTTTCTCACCCAATACTACGATGATGTTGCAGCCCTTATTCACGCCGACAACAGAGACGAAGAGGTTTTGGGTTGGGGCATTGTGCTTCCCGGTGAAATGAAAGAGCTTAAGGTGCCCTGGCCCGAAGAGTCTGACATCGCCATCTATGGCCTGTTTACCGACCCCGGAAGCCACTGGAAGGTGCGGGTGCCTCAACCCCTGAAAAAGGGGTACTGGTTTGCCATTGAAGGCAACAACCTGGTGGAGCGCATCGACAAAAGTGAGGAAGAGACGGGAGACGGGGCTTGATGAAGAGTAGCTGGCATCCCCATGAAAGGAGCTTAAGTCTGAGATCTCCAGTGGGACAGATGGAGGAACCTCCTGCTTGGCTTAACGAGAGCTGGGAAGATCCCCAAGGGTTTTACCGAGGTCTTAAGCGAAGCCTGGACTCCCTTTTCACCATCCATGGGGCCAGCGCTCTGTTTAACACATACGATTTTTTCCACGACATCATTCATCGAAATCGCACCCACAATTATCCAGCCATGGTCTGGTTTCGCGGGGATGGCGAAAGGCGTGAACTCTCCTGGGAGGAGTTGGGTCGGCGTGCTTCCATCAAAGCAGCCAAATGGGAGCGACATGGATTGAAAGCCGGTGAATGCCTCTGCGTGATTCGTGAGGTGGGTCCTGAGCTGGCCACAGATCTTTTGGCGGCTTTTAAACTGGGGGCTGTGGTCTCTCTTCTTCCCACAGAGGCAAGAGGATTTATCTTGCGCCGATTGACGGCTTTGGATCCTCAGTGGATCACCACCGATAGCCGCACCGTAAAAAAACTTGGTGAGTGGAATGAGCGGGTGCTTCCCATGGTGGCCACACGATGTGACATCCCCTCAGATCATCGCCATTTCCATGGATATGCTTCAGGTGAGACGGTGTTTCGTCTCTTTTCCAGAGGCTCTTCCTCTGAGGTTGAGGCTGTGGAGATTTCAAGTGATGCGGCCTATCTGTCTGCAGCCTGCAGTGGGCTTTTGGGGTTGGGGATCTATCCGGGCATGCGCCTTTGCACACCCGATTTTGATCTTTTGCTTTGTCAGCCCTTTCTTTTGCTCTCAAGCCTTTTGTGCGGAGCCACCTATGTTCATGTCACCCAAAGTGATCTTCTCCACCACAAAGGGCTACCAACCGGTGCAAAGCCCGATGTCTTTGGTGTGACGCCTTGGGTGAGGGACCTTTTCTTAAAGGAGAGGTCGGCCCTTGAGGTGCCATGTGCCAGATGGTTCAAAGATCCTGTCTCTTCATTGGAGTACGATCGGTGGCAGCTTTTTGCCGGAGCAAACGGCTTTGAAGAGGTACCCGCCTTTAATCTGAGATGGGATGCTGCCAAGGGAGGGTGTTTGCTCTTTTCTATGGGCCGGAAAGGCATTGCGCATCCCGGGGTTTTGCCCATGCCTGGTGCCTTATGGAGCGTGGGAGAAGAGGGCAGTGAAGATGCAGCACTTTTTTATACCGGTGAATTGCATCTGGCCAGCCCTGGTACGGAGGCAACCTGCTTAGAACCTGGCGGAGTGACGCTGTCTGCCCATGGTGAAATCTGGCTTTGCACCGGGGGAGCGGGTACTCAGCGCCAAGGAATGGCCTGCCCTGTGGATGAGATAACGGCCTTTTTAAACGAGAGGGGGAGAGGGCTTGGGGTCATCTTTGAAACCCTTACCTTTCCTCGATCCGATTTGAAGGGGGGCGAACAAATGGTGGTCATCGGATTTACCGGAGCTCGCAATGTTCCTTCCTTTTTAAGTCGACTCAAAAAGGAGGCGGAGCAGCTCATTGAAAAGGAGATGGGGCCCTGGGCTCTTCCAGACGGAATCTGGCTCTATCCATTGTATCCTCGATTTGAATCTCCTGGGATACCCGACCGAAAGTGGTGCCGTGACGCCTGGTTGTCGGGAGTATTGGCTCGAAGAGCCAAACACCCTGTTTTTTTGTGCACCACAAGGCTCCGTTCGCATCTCGTCGAGAGCTGAGAGCATGTTTTGCGGAGCCACCACATAGGATGAAAAAAGACGTGTGCGCTTCTGCCGCAGGGACTTCCCCCTTTGGCGGGCCATCAGCACGAAAACCTGAACTTATAGAAATTGAAGGAGCATGAGAGATGGCCATTCAGGATGAAATACCCAAGTCGCGCCTGACCCTCAGGTACAAAACCGAGGTGAACGGACAACCCGAAGACACAACCCTTCCATTAAGACTGCTGGTGGAAGGCGATTTTTCCCTGGGCAGCTCCAAGGATCGGGCTGTGGATCTTGAGGAGAGACGCCTGAGAAGCCTTGACGGCACCAACACCGACTCGGTGATGAAAGATATGGGGATGTCTCTGAAGTTTGCCGTGGACAACACCATTGATCCCGAGAAGGAGGAGGAGATCGATGTGGAGCTTCCCATCACCTCCATGAAATCTTTCAATCCCGATGAGATCGCAAAACATGTGCCCAAGCTCAAAGGGCTGCTCCAGATGAAGACCCTTCTGGAGGAGGTGATGTCCAACGTGGACAACCGCAAAGAGTTTCGAAAACTTTTAAACGAGCTGATGTCCAATGAGGAGTCCCTGGCGAAGATGATGGAGGAGCTCAAAGGGTACGAAAGTCTGAAGCTTCCCGGAAAGAGTGAGTCGTAACCCTTTGGGTTGCACCGGTCTGCGTTAAACCGATTTTTGTAAGAAGTGGAGATAAAGAGAATGTCCGAAGAGACCAAACAGGCGGTGGATACCGCCGAAGAGACCCAGGCGTTGGACCTAAAGCGATTTCTTTCCAGCATGCGGCTCTCTGCCGAGGTGGAAGAGGCGGTGCCCATGGTTCAGGAGAACCTTCAGGTGGTTCACAGCGATATCAGTGATGAAAATCGTTTCATCTCAGGTCTTGCCGCCTTTCTGCTCAATGTGGATCACTCGGTGGGACGCCTTGATAAAGGAAATATTCAGGAATTGATTGCCGGCATCGACGAGGCGGTCAATGCCCAACTCAATCAGATCATTCACAACGATAACTTCAAGAAGATGGAGTCTGCGTGGCGCTCTTTAAATGATCTGGTTTTGAATACCAATTTCAAAGCCGACATCATGATTGACATCCTGGATGTCTCCAAAGATGAGCTCTACGACGACTTTGAAGCCAATGCCGTGGATATTACCGGCAGTGCTTTGTTTCAGAAGGTCTATATCAGCGAGTACGATCAGTATGGTGGCAAGCCCTTTGGATGCATTCTGGGGCTTCACGAGTTTGATCACACCCCCGACGATGAGTTCTGGCTGCAGATCATGGGCAAGGTGGCAGCAGCCAGCCACGCTCCCTTTGTGGGGGCGGTATCCCCTCAGTTTTTTGGGTGTGACTCCATTGAAGAGCTTTCGGCCATCAAAGACCTTGAGGGACTTATGAGCCATCCCAAGTATGGCTCGTGGAACAAGTTGAGGGAATCGGAAGTGGCAGCTTACATCGGCCTGACACTGCCTCGGTATGTGCTGAGACTTCCCTACAACCCCGAGACCAACCCCTGTCGCGATATTCCTTTTGTGGAAGAGGTGGAAGGCGACAAAGACAACAGCTACCTCTGGGGAAGCAGCACCATGCTTTTTGCCCAGAATATGGTGCGTTCTTTTGCCCAGTCTGGCTGGTGTCAGTATATCAGGGGTCCCAAAGGGGGCGGGCTTGTCAACGGCCTTCCCGTGCACACCTTTAACATCCGCGGGGAAGAGGAGATGAAGATCCCTGTGGAGATGGCCATTCCCGACTACCGGGAGCTGGAGTTTGCCAACAGCGGGTTTATTCCTTTGATCTACCGCAAAGGCACCGCCGATGCTTGTTTCTTTAGCTGCCAGTCTTTGAAGAAGCCCAAGCGTTTTAAAGATCCCAAGGATACGGAGAACTCTCAGCTGGTGACCAACCTCTCCTACACCTTTTCTGTGACCCGCATTGCCCACTATGTGAAGTCCATCATGCGGGACAACATCGGCAGCAGCGCCGATGCACCTTATATCAAGAACAGCCTGTCCAACTGGATTTCGCAGTTTGTCACCACCGTGGTGAATCCCGATGATCTGACCCTTCGCTTTTACCCCTTTAAGGCCGCCTCGGTGGAGGTGGTGGAGCGTGAAGGCATGATCGGTTGGTACGATTGTGAGATGGCCATCCTTCCCCACATTCAGTTTGAGGGTATGGATGCCGAGTTGCGGTTGGATGCCAGATTATAGACGGGCGTGGGATGAATTTTGCGCCCCATGTGAGACCGATATCGACGGGGCCTTTTGAGCCCGTCGGCATTGCAATCGATTTATACACAGGAGGAAAAACAGATGGCAGAAACCAGTATTTCATGCAGCGTATCCCAAGGTTTTAACTTTCAGAAAGATTCACAGGAAGATGTGGGACATATCACAGCCCTTAAGATTGGTGACAAGGAGTTTGCAGCAGATCTTGCAGTCACCGACCCTGAGAATGTTTCTGGCGACAAGGTGAAGGTGGTGGGCGTGATGTCCGGTATCTTCTGGAATGGAGGCTTTGCAGAGGGCGTGAACTTTTCATGCCAGATCTCCGTGGCCAACAAAACCGAGGCCTCGGTTTTGACCCATTCGGAACTCTCCAACACCAACGTGGAGTTCCAGTTTAATGCTTACAAGTTCGATCCCGTTGAGAAGAAGTATTACAAGGCGTTTCACGCCAACGACACCGCCCTTGAGGGAATCATTGAAAAAACAGGGGATACCCTTAACATCCGCGTTTCCGAAGAGGCGGGTTACGAGGTGACCAATCCCGGAAACTACGACCTCTCCCTTGGGGTGATGCCCGAAGAGAAAGAGCAGTCGATTCACCTGGCTTTCTCGGTTCAGGCAAAGCAGGCCAAGGGCTGGGGCGTTCAGGTAGGCTAAGGTTTTCCGTATTAGGGTAAGGCTTCTTCTTGTACTGGCTCAAGAAGGGCCAGGCCTTTAGATCTTCAAAGTGTGTGTCCCTCTTTAAGGCGGGGCACACCTTTGGACTTTGTTTCAATTTAAAGAGTGAGGGTTTCAAGACCATGAGTGAGAAATTGGCGCGTGTCCACTGGGAGATGGGACAGGCCCTTCTGCCCGAGCACCTTGTGGCGCTGGAAGAGTCGATTCTTACGGATACCATGATGCGGTTTCGTATCCAGGGCCTGCCGTTTTTCGGGGTGGGAGCGTTGCGGTTCAACAACGCCCTTTTAAATGAGGGGATTCTCTCCATGGAGACCTTCTCTTTTGTCTCTGGATCCGGGCGACTGATTTTGGCTCCGGGCAATGCCAAGGTGGCCCCATTGAGCCTGGAGAGTACCGGTATGGCTTCGGTCTCGGTTTACCTTCATCTGATGGAATCGCCTGAAAAAAAAGGTGGGGCTTTAAAAGGAGGAGATCAGGGCGATGCGGTGGTGAAACGCCGCTACATCCATCTTGAACTCAGTGCCGAGCAAAATCTTGCCGGTGCTTTTGAGACGGTGAAGCTGGTCGTGGCATCCAAAAATCCGGAAGGCATTTGGAGTCTTTCACCAGATTATTTTCCACCTCTGATTCAGATGGGGGCTTCTCCTTTTTTCAAAGAGGAGCTGGAGAGCCTTTCCGAAGCACTGGAGCTTTTTCGGTACAACCTGACCATGGACTCCTCTTCCTACCTGAATGGGGACAGCCTTTTTAGCGTCAAACAGTGCTTGAAGTCGGTGATGAAAACCCAAAGGGTTTTGGCTTCAATTCAAAAGGGGGTGCACATGCATCCGTATCATCTCTATGAAGAGGTGCAGACCCTTTATGCCGATGTTTGCTTTTTTCGAAACGCCAACCCCGAAAAGGTGACCCAGCCCTATGATCATACCAATCCCATGGTGATGAAAGAGGCGATGCACCGGCTTATGGATCAGATGCAGCTGGTGAAGGCGCGGCCGGTTTACGTGGGATTTAAACGTCAGGACAATCTCTATCAGGTCGCTCTACCCGAAGATGTGCGTCAGGCTGCAGATGTCTACTTCTTGGTTCAGAAACACCAGACCTCAGACCGTATTTCGGTGGAAAATCTTAAAATAGCCGGGGCTGCACGTCTTCCGTTTGTACACAAAATGGCCCTTCACGGCATTCCCATCCGTAAGGTGGAAAGACCCCCCTTTCAGCACACCTTTGGCGCAGAGGTGGAGTTTTATCAGATTCGGGAGAGCGAGGAGTGGGATCACGCCTTAAACGAGAAGAGCTTGGCTTTTTTCAACCGACCCGATCTTTCCGGCGCAGACTACTACGTTTACTGGCGTATGGGCGCCTGAAAAGGTGAAAAGGGGAGCGGCGCATGTCATTTTTTGATCGATTCAGACAGAACCACTCGGGTGGACAGTGTGACCATGGTATTCGAGGCATCGTGAGTAATCTCAGCCATATCCTCAATACCAGGCAGGCATTTGGAAGCTTTCTTTCCGGATATGGCATTCGGGATATGAACGAGTACAGCTCTCGGGATCAGCTCTCTTTGGCCATTATGGAGGAGATTCGGTTCAATATCGAGTCTTATGAAAAACGTGTGGAACTCATTGATATCTCTGTTGAAGATATCAGTAACCCGTTTCGTCTGGCCTTTAAGCTGGAGTGTCGGGTGAAAGAGACCCATGAATCCCTTTTGATGGAGTTTAACTCTGTAAGCAAAAACCTCAACGTGAAAAATTTTGATGATTCCGAAAAAGGTGAGTTCACGTGATGGCGACGTATAACTTTCACCATATCAAATTTACTTCGCTTTCCTGTGGCATGGGCATTGAGTCGGGGCGCTGATTTTTTCGAATTGATCAATCGTTGAATAAAGGATGAGAACCATGGAAGAGACGGCTCTCTTTTCAGAAAAGCTCAAGCTGAGCCTGAAGGTGTGCGCAGAATCAGAAACCATTGAGGTGTCTGGTGGCCAGATAAAAGGGCTCTCCCTTGAACTGGAGCCTTGGGGGTTTCGTGGGGCGGTTGAGTTCTGGCTCTCTTCAGAGACGCAGGACGACGCGCTTTTCCCTCTTTTTATCACCCAGGACCTTTTGCAGCTTGATTTGACGGTGGAAGCCCGTCTCGTACCCGACGGTGAAACAGCCGCGCCCCTTTCGCTCTCCGCCGTGGTGACAGAAAAAGCGCTTTTAAAAGAGATGACCGTCAAGAACCTTGAGCTTTCAGACGATCCGGTGCTTCATCGGTTTTACCGTCTCTGCTTTGCAGATAAGGGGCAGGTCTTCTGGAGCCAGCACTATCCTCTGGATCTTTTGGTGGATGGAAACCTCAAAGATCTTCTTTCGAAAAACAGCGCAGGCGTCCCCTTTACCTGTGAACTAAAGGACCTTGAGACCAAACGGCCCATCAACACCCTTTCTGGGGATACGAGTCCTTTGGGCTCAAGTTTTTATGATTTTCTTTTCTGGCTGGCCGAGTCGCAAAACGGAACCCTTTTTTATGACTACGAAAAGGGCGAGTATCGCTTAAGCCAGGAGAAGGCACCCATCAAAGAGGCCATGGAGCTGGACAGTCGGGACGTCAGAGAGTTTGTCTTTCATTTTCCCGAGACACCCCGATTTCAGGATCGTCTGCACAACAGCTATAGCGAAGGGGCCAAAACAAAGGAGATCGACCAGGATTTCAAGGTCGAAAAGGTTTACAGGGACCGGCTTTATCGGCATGGGGTTGCCTCGGATTTTGAGGATCACTGCACAAAGGCTTCAGAAAAGATTTTGAGCCGAAGCATGGAGGTTCAAGTGGTTCATGGACGATTCCCCTGGACCACTTTTTATCCCGGCTCGGGATTCTCACTTAAAAAAGGGCTTTGGAGCACCACCATCCATGCAGCCGATGAAACCTTTCGTTGGGGAAGCATTCGAATCAGTGCCCAGACAGACACAAGCCGTCCTGAGGCGTCGCGTGGAGTGGGTGAGGGCCATTTTGAGATGGAGGTGACGGCCAGGGCTGAGCTGGAGAGCGAGACCTTTGTGGATCTTTTTCCCTACAGAGCCCCGACGTTTCCCTTCTGTGTGGAGGGACGGGTGGTCAGTGAGCAGGGGGAAGAAGAGGACAAAACCTATCAAGTCTACGAAGAGGAAGGCTCCTCGGCTGAGTGCTACAAGGTTGAGATACCTATTTTAGGCGAAAAACAGGTGGTGGCTCCCCTTGAACCTGCTTTTGCCACCGGGCACTTTTATTTCCCCGCCTTTAAGGGACAAAGGGTTTTGCTGGAGCTGGGGCTTCATAGTGCCCGTATCGTGCGATTTCTCGATTTTCGTCCCGGCGGCAAGCTGCCCATGGAGAGCCAGGGCAACCATCTGCTTTTGGGAAAAACAGATAAGGATGGCACCTCCATCAGCCATGTGTATGTGGATGGAAAGCCGCAGCTCAATATCGTGCGCACATCAGGAAAGGACAAGGGCTCCATGCAGGTGCAGGAGGGGTGCATTGTTCTTGAGACCCTTGAAGAGAAGTAGATAAGGAGTCAACCATGGGAACACTGAAGTGCCGGTTGGAGCTCAGTAAAAAGGGGGGGCTGACCATCACGGCTGAAGACCCCGATGAAAAACTGATCCAAAGCATTGTGATGGATGGCAAGAGCATCACCTTGAAGGTGAAGGGCAAAAAGACCAGCACCGTTATTATGACCCACGATAAGATCGAGGTCTCTTGCAAGAGCTTGGATGTAAAAGCGGAAACCATCACCTTTGCCTCTGAAAAGGAGTCTGTTTTCGAGAGCAAGGAGAGCTTTGAGATCAAAGGGAAAACCTTCGCCCTTGAGGCCCAAAAAGATGCGGAGGTAAGCGCAGAAAATGCCACCATCAAAAGCTCGTCCGCAACGGATATCAGTGGCCAGAGTCTCGCCCTGGAGGGCAAGGAGAGTGCAGAGGTGAAAGCTGCGACTGTCTCCCTTGACGCCCAAGGCTCTCTGGATCTCAAAGCCTCGGGTGTGGCCAATCTTGAAGGAAGCAACACCAACATCGGGGGCACAGTCAAGCTTGGATAGTCAGTCAGCCTCCGGCGGCGAGGTGCAAGCACCTCGAATCCATAAGGTGAATGCCTTTTTAGGCGCTTAAAATAAAGCGTGAGGCTATCGGAAAGTTTTTTGCGGAGCTTTTTTTTAAAAAAGCGACCCGCGGCAACTGGCAGCGAAATGGTTACGAAAAAAACAACGAAAACGAGGAGACCATGCGAATAGACGATTCACTCTACACCTCCTTTCTTGAGGAGATGGAGGCCCTGGATGCCTTCCGCATTGCTTACAGGGGGCGCTACCCCGGTGCGGCACTGGACCGTGAAGATCCGGATGTACGGCGTCTGATGGAGGCCATGGCTCTCTTTTCTGCTCGCACGCGTCAGGCCGCAGAGCGGCATAAGAGCAGCACCTATCGCCGCATGTTTCAGCAATTTTTTCCCTGGATGCTGACCCCACTTCCCTCCATGGGAGTGGTGCAGGCGGTGCCCACGGGGATGCTGGCCGAATCGGCCCACTACCCCTTGGGAACGGAGGTGGCCCTTGCTCCTGAATCAGGAGGGGTTGCCCTTTTCGAAACCCTTGCCCCTCTCACCATTTTGCCTGTGGAAGTCAAAGAGGTGAAACGGCTGAACCGTGAAGAGGGTGGGGTACGGATTTGCCTTTGCATTGAAACCTCCTTTGCTCGAAACGATGCCATTGGCACCTTAAGTTTTTTCATCAATCACCTAAACGATTACGAGACCTCCCTTTCGCTTCATTGCGGAATAGAGTCCCACCTTCAGAGTGCATCGGTGGTTTTTGAAGAGAAGGCCGATGCCCAGAGCTTGGGCGAGGCGTGCAAGGTGAGTTTTGGCCTTTCACCTTCTGGCCAGAAGAGCGTGCACCCTTTGGAAAGGGAGCGCCGCTTTTTCCATTTCCCCTGGCAGGACCTCTTTTTTCACGTTGAAGTTCCCCAGCCTTCGCGTGCCTGGAAGCGGTTTACCCTCTGCCTGGATTTGGATGACACATGGCGCGGGGGCGTCAATCTTTCCACCGAGCTTTTTCATCTCTTTGCCGTACCGGTGATCAACCTTCGAAGCGATCGAGCCCGTCCCATTCAAGCCGAGGGAACCCGTGAGTATGGCATGGTTCACCATCCAGATGCGGAAAAAGGGTTTTCCGTGCACTCGGTCAAAGGGATTTTTGAAGTAACTCAAGAGGGTATGGTTCCCATCGATCCTGGGATTCTCTTTGTCTCAGCTCCTTCATGGGAAAGCGAATCGATTTCAACCCCTCAGGGGGGAATCGCTCACCGGGTCAATCTCAATTTTCCAGAGGCCTTTGAAGAGCCCAAAACCCTTTCTGTTACGGCGTGTTGGCATCAACCCTGGTTTTCTCAATGCGTGAATCAGCGCATGGAGATCAGGCCTTGGAGCCGAGAGACCGTGGGGGTGAACTGGGAGTTGGCCTCGGATACCATTGCCCATGAGGAGAGCCCCCTTGAGGACAACCTCGATGTTTTTTTAAGGTTTTTGACGCTAACCAATCGTGTGGAGCTTTCCAAAACCGATCTTTTGGATCTCTTTCAGGCCCTGGGTATGACAGCCAAAAGCCGATTTGCTTCGGTCCTTGGGCTTCTGGCCGATGTGACCCTTGAGATTTCGGCCCATCAGCAGAAAGGGGCAGGGGCTGTTACCTCTGTGTATACCCTTTATTTTTATGAGCATGGCTCAGAGCTTGAGCCTTTGATTCAGGTGTTTATGAAGCATGTGGGTACCATTTTGGATGCGTGGGTGTCGGCCATGCGCATTGAGGTGAGACGCGGGGAGACAGATCGGCCTTTGGAATCCACTTCATCGTGAGGCCATGGGCGTTACGGCCTCATGAATTAAGACCTTGTCCCCATTTACACCCCTTTGTCTTGGGCAAAGGGCTCGAGCCGGTTTTCTCCAAAGGGAGTCGGCAGCAAAGGAGAAAGCATGAAAAACAGATATTGGCAGGCCATACACGAAACCTATACCAAGTTGGAGAACCTTTGTGGCTCGGCTTTGACGCGGGAAATAAAGGAGGATGAGGCAGAAGGTGCCGCTTCTCTTTCGATGATGGAGGCTGACGAGGAGGCCGGACTTGCTTCGGATGATCTGGTTGCCATTCGTTCTGAATTGCGCACACAGCTCGATTTTTTGAAAGCCACCCTTTCGGAGCAATACTCGGAAAGGGACACTTATTTGATCCTCTTTCCCATTGTGGCGCAAATCGATGAGGTGGTTCTTAGCCATTATCTGGGCCGAGTGCACTCGGGTTGGCCCTCTCTTCAAAAGGAACTTTTTCAGATCGATAACGCAGGAGAGGTCTTCTATGAAATTTTGGACGACATCCTTCTAAAGCCCCAGACGCCTTTGTTTATCTTTGAGGTTTACTACTTTTGCCTTAACTACGGTTTTCGGGGCAGATATCAGGACAACCCCGTCAAAATCAAGACCTATATGAAGAATATATCTGTCAAGCTGGAGCAGGATGAGTTGGTTTTGGCAGCGCTGGAAGAGGATGAAAACGGTCTAGTGGAGCACCATGGGTCTTACTGGATGGGATATTTGATTTCATCTGGTGCGGTGGCAGCGGTTTATGTGGTGCTTCTTGTGGCCGGAAGGAATCTGCTGTGATTGGGAAACCAAGAAGCAGAGGCCTTGAGCAGCTTATGGCCCCGGAGCGAATTCGAAACCATTGGGGAGAGGCTTCAAGGTCAGAGCAAGGGGTGACCCCTGAGGTTGAAGTGAGAGAGCCCTTGGGGATGGAAGCCTGCCTTGATGAACTGAAAAGTTTGATCGGGCAGTTCTGGAAAGGGGAGCGCGCCGAGGTTCTTTTGGGGATGCATGGAAAGCTTGCCTCCCTATCGAAAGAGGAGGCGTCCAGTGAGAGAAATGAGGCCATGGGGGAGATGCTTCATCGAATGGAAACCCTTATGGAAGCCTATGGAATGTAAGCATGAGCCCATTCACACTTGAAGATAAGGTGAAAAAGAAGATCGGTCAGTTTGATGTGATCTCTCTTCTGCGTCTTTTGCAGAAAATGGGCTACGGACCCGGTCAGATTCGGTTTCGCAGCCACGAGAGTCTTTGTTCCCAGTCTCGCTTGGTTCAGGACATCTCTTTTTATCAAGAGAGGGATAAAAAAGAGGTTGAGATCTCCCTGGCTATGGGGTTGTTGGGGCCGCAGTCTCCTTTGCCCAGCTACTTTCGAAAAACCTTGGAAGCAGACATTAGCGCCGGAATTTCCTTTTCAGAATTTGTGGGTTTTTTTGACCACCAGCTAATTCGCGATTTCCTCTGCGGGCTCTACCCTGAGTTGGCGCGATTCTTCCAAGGGGCTTCAACCCCTTCACTGCCTGAAACCCTTCAGATGTTTGACCTGCGTTCGGTGAGCGCCTTGCATGTTCTCTTTTCACGAGTCTTTCCCGAGGCCGGCGTGGAGGTGAAAGAGGTGAGCTTAAACCGCAGGCTTTCGGCATCTCCTGTTTGCCTGGGACAGAGCATTCTGGGAGGAAGCGCTGTTTTTGGGTATCAAACCCAGGTTCCGGTTCGCGGAAGGCACATCACACTGCATTGTGAAGAGGAGGAGAGCGATCGAAGACGGCCCTGGCCCCAGGAAGCCAAAGAGCGCATGGAGCGTCTTCTTTTTCCCAAGTTGGCTCCCCTTGGTATGGAACTTGAGATCGATTTGGTGCTAACGACCCAGTGTCGCTGGGTGAGGCTTCACCCCAAAGGATGCCTGGGCTACGACACCTTGAAAACCCATCATCCTGGCCCACGAAGAGTCTCCCTTTTTAAAGGACAGATCACCCCAGGTTCTTAAATGGACGATGAAAACCATAGCCTTACTATTTTAAGGAGCACCCTGACATGAGCAAATACTGCAAAGGCTGCGGCATAGAGGTGGAAGAAGACGCCGGACATGCTGTGGCTCACTGGGTTTTCTGTACGCCCTGCTTTGAACATTTGATGGCAGACGGCTCCGGCGAGCCTTCGCAAGAGAGGGAAACCGAGCCAGAGCCCGAACACTGCGCTTTGTGTGACAGCCCCATCGCAGCAGGTGATGGGCGTTTGATGTTGGGGCTTCTCTTTTGCGCAGTCTGCCACGGAGGACTCACGCGAAAATCCGATATGCCATCTTCCACTGAGCCCCAAGATTTACCTCCGGCTTGGAAGGTGGCACAAGAGAGAACCAATACCGGTGAGACCCTCTGCTGTGATGGTTGCGGCCGAAGAATACTAGCTGCAGGAGCCCACGAGAAAGAGGAGAAGCGGTTGTGTCCAGAGTGTTTTTACGGGGTATCGTCCCCGGTAGATCCCATTTGTAAGGAGAGATGATGAACATTGAACTGATTACCGGATCCCTTGCCGTAAGTGATGCACCGGGCCTTGCCACCGTGGACCCTCGGTTTACCGATATTGCCACCCTTGTTCAGGATGGAAAATACGATGAGGCAGGCAGGCTTTCCCAGGAGGTTCTGGCCGAAGAGGTCTACGATATCCGTGTGATTGGCTACTTTGCTTATGGCCATTTTCTAGAGACAGGGGTCGGTGGGCTTAAAGAACTGGTTCCAGCTCTTGCACAATTGCTGACGGATAACTTTGAGGCCTTGGGCCCGGTGCGAAACCGGGAGAAGCACACCCAGACCGCCTTTAACTGGCTGATGAAACAGCTATCCAAGAAGCTCTCCTATGAGCAGGATAAAAAGGGGGATCTGTGGGAAAGGTGGCTTGCCGAGGTTTCAAGTGAGGATGTTCAGGATATCCTGACAGCAACAGATGCCCTGCGGCGGGCTTTGTCCATGGTGCTGGAAGAGAAAGCAGGACAGGTTTTGGATGGGCTCTCCAAGGTCAACGAGTGGCTGAACCATTTTCAGATGCTGGTTTATAAGGAACCCGAGCCCGAACTCGAGCCGGAACCTGACGTGGAAGAGGTGGCCGATGAGGAGGCTGAAGCATCCCGGTCAGAGTCCGCTTCAGCGGGGTCCTTTTCGTCCTATGGGGCTTCTATGGAGGTAAACGGCTCTCCTGCTTTGACCGTGCTTATGGAGAAGATGGCGGCTTTTGATGTGTTGATCACCCAGGGCAAAACCTCTCGGGCAGCCCTGGTTGCCGATGATATCAACGCCATTATTGAAGACTTTGATCCAAGGGTCTATTTTCCCCAGCTCTTTGCAAATTTTACCTTGAAGTATGTCACCCATATCAATGCGCTTTCGGCCTTTAAAGGGCACAAAGAGTCTCTGGAGTGGAAGGCGATGCAGGAGCTTTACAAGGTGGATTTGGCAAGCTTTGTCGATTTTGATGCCGATGGCATTGCGTTTACCTTGGGCTCTCAGGAAGGTGGCGATGCGTCTTCAGAAGGGTTCGGCTATGATGCCCCGGACGAGTCCGGTTTTGGCGAGCCCGACGCTGGAGAAGAGTCCATGAATGGTGGAGGGTGGTAGCTTATGGCTGAAGTCGTTACAGGGGGAGCCATGCTGAAGTGCTCCTTTGGAGCTGCCCCTTCCTCTTTGATGGTTCTTCCTGCCAATAAAGTGCTTGAGAGCCTTCCCGTGGCCAATATTATGGATATGGCCCCCTTGATGAATATCCTTCCCTTTGGCATGTGCAACAGCATGTCCAATCCTGTGGTGGCGGCGGCCACAGCAGCCAAGTTGGGGGTGTTTAGTCCCATGCCGTGTGTACCTGCAATCGCAGGACCTTGGACGCCTGGCGCTGCCACAGTGATGGTGGGTTCCATACCCGTTGTGGATAAAACCAGCATGCTGATGTGCAGTTGGGGTGGGGTGATTCAGGTGAAAAAACCGGGGCAAGAGAGTGTGAAAGATTAAAAAAGGTAATTATTCAGTTTGCCTCAGGCGGGTCGCTTTTTTGAAAAAAAGCTCCGCAAAAAACTTTTCTATTGAAATACGAAATCACTGGGACAGGTATTTTTAGTGATCTGAAAGCCTGTTTGTCAAACTTTTCAAAAGTTTGGCCCCCGGCAGGGCCGCCGGAGGCGAATGATAGCTGAATGGCTACAAAAAAAAAGGAGTAAACGTGGCAAAGTACAAAATTCCCAATGGAAAAAGTGGCAGCTGGGGTGAGCTTGAGGTGAAGAACGGTCGAAACTATGTGCCCAAAGCAGAAGTGGCCATTGGAGGAGCCCTCGATTTTTTGATTCACGCCTGTGAGGTGGTGGAAAAACAGCTCGATTTTGAGATGGAGCAGAAGCTTTCGGAGCCGGTTCAGATCCTTCTTTATCTTTACTTTAACATTTCAAAAGATCAGAGCATGAGCCCCAAGGGAAAGGAGGCGGTGAGCCGCATTCAATCTGTGATTCGAGAGGTTCGTGAAGGATTCCTTCGGGAGCAGGGTGCCATGCTTCTTAAAGCCTCTGACAAGGGGCGGGTGGGCATGGAGATGAGCGGGTATGTGATGAAGCACATCTTATCCGGCAAGATGGGGCATATCCATCTGGAGCTGGCCAAAATGCTTCCCACCGAGCTCTCCTGCGGCGCGCCCTATTTTATTCTGCTGATTTTTCATGAGGCAACCCATCATTTTTGCAAAACCGTGGATACCCCGGTAAAGCCTCCGGGCAAGCCCAAAACCCTGGCCTATGCAAACAGCACCAAAGAAGATGTGATCGCAGGGTTTAAGTCCGCTTCCGATAAAAGGCTGTTCCGGCAGCAGTATGTGGGATCCCTTTTTGATCATATCAAACCCGAGGAGGCCCTGAACAATGCGGACAGCTTCAGCTGGTTTCTCGTTCACATGATTCGGTCCCACGAAGCCACTTTAAAGCGGGCGAAAATTCCAGCGGTGGTGTGGCAGAATTTCAACCAGTCGGCACAGCAGTTTGAGCGGGTTCAAAAGACGGTTTTGCCAAAAGAGATGGTGGATATCGATGGATTTGTCACCTTTTTTAAAGTGGCATCATGAAACATGTTCTGTTATTTTAAACGGATGGGTTTTGTGGTATTGACTTTGAATCCATAAGGCTGGCTGTGGGGTAATCAACTATGCATGAATCCATATCGTTTTTCTGGGGTGGTGGAGAGATCAACCGTACGCTTCGATCCAATTTCAAGGCGTGGGAGAGCCACCTGAGGCAATCCAGAAGCAACTTTAAGGTGGTGCTCTGGTTGGATGAAAGCGCTTTTGGGCATCTTCTTGAAAACCACCTCTCTGCCATCAAAGAGGTACGAGGCCCTCTGTTTCAATACACCTGGAGCATTCAAGGCTGCAGCGTCGGAATCAACCTTTTTGATCCCAACCACCTTTTTGGACATTTTGTGCATTTGAGGCAGGCGTATGACATTCTTGAAAAGTATCGTGCATACGCCCTGCTTTCGGATATCGCACGTATGGCCATATTAAGCCGCAGCCCGGGGTTTTACCTCGATTGCGACTTTCGCCCCAATCTCAAGAAGCCGTTTGTAAAAAGTTGTCGGGATGTGGACCTGATGCTTAAAGGGCCCTGCTCTGAGAGTTTTTACATGGCTGCCTTTAGCAATACGCTTATGGAAAGCGGCATGCTTTTTTCAAGCGATACGCGAAGTGGGGCGAGGGTTTTGGCCTCTATGGAGGATCTGGCCCAGTCAAGCCTTCCCCAATTGGAAAGCCATGCCGCGGCCATGAGGCGTTTTTTCTCCAGCCCTCAAAATAGGGATATCTCCCGCTCCATGTTCTCTGGAGGGAAGTATAAAGGGCAGCTTGAAGCTTTCAAAAAGGGGAATGTGGGAGATTTTCGATGGGCAACGGCAAGCACTTTCGGTGGCATGGAAGATATGTTCATGCCCCGATTTGGAGGTTCTCCCAAAAAAGTGGGGGTGTTTTCAGCTGCAGGGATGCCCCGGTGGAGTGTGGTGTTGGGGCAGTTTTTCAGTGCCATCACAGACTATTTTTTCGCGTCTTGCAAAGACAGGTCCCTGTTTACCTCGTTATGCCAGCAAAAAATCATGCCTCTTTTTGATACAGACCAGAGCGCCATGCCACTCTACTCCTGGATGGACCCTGGATACTCACGGCTTTTGGAACTCAAAGCGGCCGTGGCGACGGTTGAGGCGTTTCGGTTAAAAAAACGCAATGCACCCAAACCCAAACCCAAAGCCTCTGCATCCCCTCCGCCCCCTTTGCCTCCTCGAACTTATGCGGCCAAAGCCGCCCCCCCTGAGGAGCTTCCGCCCCCCGTGCCTACCCGCTCCTCTTCCAGACAAAATCCCTTCTCCTGGCGCTACGCCGGAGGGGTTTTCCCTGTCGGGCAAACCTCGGACTCGTGCGCCATTTTAGCCGGTGGTGACTGGGGAAACCTGTGGCCCGCCTACGCCAACCCTGCGCTTGGTGCGATGACAAACGGAAGCTTTACCTCAGAAACATTTGAAGTATCCATTGCCGAGGATGGTGGGGCGCGTGTGATGGGAACGTATCACCATCGGGTTGGTGGGATGAACCCCTTGCAACGGGTGGTCATCCTCTGCTCAGGAGAGGGCGCGCCATCTGAGAAGCTGATGCCGGCCATTATCTCGGGCTTTCTTGATCCAGAGCTCAGAGATCAGATTTATGGCGTGGTGAGCTTTGATTATCGCGGTATTGGGATGAGCCGAGATCCTCAGGGAGGCATGGGGCGAAGATACCGTCCAAAAGGTTCTTATGTGCCTACCACCGGCAGGCTTTATACCGATACCATGGCGGTGATAGAGTACATGAGCGCCAATCAGCAGATCGCCTGCGAGCAGATGATTGTGTACGGGTATGGTGTTGGCTCAGGCCCGGCAACGGAGATGGCGGTTCAGTACGATGGAAGAGTAGCGGGATTGATGCTTCACGATCCCATTCAAACACTTCAGGTCGATCTGAAATGGGATCCTCGTCAATTTATGGTGCCACTGGGTTTTTCGGCATCAGATCCATCAAAATCTGCCTATCGAAATATTGAGAAAATGCCGCTTTTAAAGGTTCCGGCCGTCTGTATCGCCTGGTCGGATATCAGTGATCGGCAGCGCCACCAGGCGTCTGCCCTCTGTCAGGAGGTGCGGAGCGGCATGGCTGCCAAAAGCTCGGGTGTAAAGCATCTGGAGGAGATTCCCCTTGCAGGGCAAGACCCGGGAGCTCTGTTTCGGTACCTCTACTGCGAATACCCAAACCGGGCCCAACACCGCCAAAGCATGGGGGCGTTTGTTCGGTTTTGTGGCAGGCCCCGTCCCAAACCACGGGTACGGAAAACGTGATCCTCTGTCATTATGGGTTATGATAGGCAGGTGATCGCTGTTCGGTGTTCCGAGTTTGCCGCTTTGGTGGATGACGATGCAATATGCCGGTTCACCAGGCTTGAGTTTAAACTGAAAAAGATCAAACGCCCTTTGGATCTGGTTTCCAAAGGGCGTTTGATTTGCATTTTCAACTCGTCAGACGAATGGCTTAGACGTAGTCAAAATCGTCATCGGCATCAAACCATTTGCCGCGTCCCTGGTGAAGCAGAAGGCAGACACAGCCCATGATCACATAGGCGATCACAAAAGAAGAGGTGGGGAAGAAGCCGAGCATGGCGCTGTGAATAAACCCGAAGGCAGAGAGGGTTGCTGCAGCAAAAGAGACGATGGCGGCCTTGTCGAGCCTGCGGTCGATCACAAAAACCACAAAGCTGCTTAAGATGATGCCGATGATAATGGCACCGGCTTTGACGGCGGGAACCCCGTTCCACATGACGCCCGCTGCAAGAAGGTTTTGGGTGACCTCGGAGCCGTAACCGGCAAGGCCGGAGGCCTGGGTCTCAGCCCAGACGCCAGAGAGTCCCACGGCACCGGTGATCTGGGTGTAGAGGTAGTCGGCAATGGGGGGAACCATGGCGATGCCCACGCCGGCGTAGTGTTTGGGTTTGCACGCTTTAAAGGCTTGAGCCAGCATGATGGTGGCACACCAGAGGTAGGTGATGGCAGCCACGGCCGGGGGAACCAGGGCACTGAAAAAGGTGAAGAGGCCGAAAATTCCCGACAGGCCGAGCAGGAGACCGCCGAGCCAGGAGAACCCGATGCAGGCTCCCGCCTTTTTAAGGCCTGCGTGTCCCAGCCAGACGGTGTTGGGAATCACGCCGCCAAAAAGGGCAGAGAGCATGGTGGCGATACCGTCTGCAAACTGGGCGTTTCTCACGTTGTAGTTGTCGCCTGCTGCGTTGGCCGCTTCCACATTGTCCATGGTCTCAATAAAGTTATAGACCTCAATGGGGATAATCACAGAAAGATAGGGAAGCACAACGGCAAATCCGTTTAAAAGTGCCTGAAAACCATGTACGGGGTTGGGCGTGTAAAATCCGATGCCGCTGAAGTCGATGGATGTTCTGCCAAGGACAAGGGCGTAGACGATGCCCCCTACGATGGCCACGGCAAAGGGGGGGATTCTCTTGGGGAAAAGGTAGCCGCCAAAGACGCCCATCACAGCAACCGCCAGAATGGGAAGCCCCACCAAAGGATCGCTGTAGAGGTCAAACACCCCTTGGGTGGACATCCAGATAAAACCGATTCCGGCAACCGTGCCGAGAAGGGCGGCTCGGGGGAGACGCTCTTTAAGCCATGGGCCGATAAAGCCGCCTAAAAACTCGATGAAGCCTCCGATAAAGCAGGCCGCAACAGCCGCAGACCACTCCAGCTCAGGGTCTCCAAGAGCGTAGTGGAGCGGCATGATGACCCCAAAGAGGATCACAAACATGGCAGGGGTCGAAACCCCGGAAGGAAGGGCGGTGACATCCATGCGCCCCTCTTTTTGAGCCAGACGCCAGGCGTTGAAGGCGTAGTAGAAACCGCTTATCAGAAGGCCCATGGAGAGACCGGGGATCACGCGTCCGTAGACGATCTCATCGGGCCATCCCAAAACGCCCGAAAGGGTGGCTATGACAATGATATAGTTTACGATATTGTTTGCGAGAATGTAGGTCAGGCCGCCAATATCGCCTTTACAGAACAGAGGTAATTTGGTGTTCATCTAAAAAACCTTTTGACCAAGTCGTTGCCAGAAGCCTCCGGCGGGTCGTTTTTTTGAAAAAAATTCCGCAAAAAACTTTCCTACTCATCCGCTTTTTTACACGCCTTGTCGGGTGCGTAAAAAGCGGATACGAATTAGGTGAAGCTGTAAAAGTTGACGCTTTGGTGCGATGTCCTCAACACAGGCGCATCGTACTTTTTGCGGAGCTATCCAATAAAAGAGGGCTAACGTGAGTGAAAATGTAATCGTGTCCCTGACAGACGTTCGTTTAGTTTACGGCCGCAGGCTGTAAGCAAATGTGACAAAGGCGAGGTACGAGCCTTTGGAATATTTGCGAACCAGTTAGGCTTCGATGGAGATAAAATCGAATTTTGTCACATCAAAGAGGCCCATATCGGTGAGTTTGATCTCGGGAATAACGGCCAGAGACATAAAGCAGAGGGTCATCACCGGCTCAACATCACCGCTTACCGAGAGCACCCCATGGGCCTTCTCATGGATGGCGGTGAGACGCTCTTGCACCCACTCGCCGCTCTGATCGCTCATGAGGCCTGCAATGGGCATGGGCATGCTCTCCACAACCTCTCTGTTATGTGTCAGAACAATGCCACCCCCTTGAGCGATGAGTGCCTCCACGGCAAAAGCCATGTCCTCATCGCTTACGCCAACCACAATGATGTTGTGGGAGTCGTGGGCCACGGAAAGGGCGATGGCCCCTTTTTTGATGCCATACCCCTTCAGAAGGGCCACGGCCACATTGCCCGTGTTCTGGTGGCGCTCGACCACAGCCACCTTCACCACATCCTGGCTCTCGTTGTAGACGAATTCGTTTTTGCTGTTGCGGGAAACCTCAACAACCCCTTTTTCGGTAACCACGCCGCCGGGCAAGATCTTGATGACATGGGCCTTATCGGAGCCAATCACCAGCGAGAGCTTCTCTTTGGAAAAGTCTTTGACCTTAAAACGCCCTTTGGTGGCGGAGATGTCGTGGCGTTTGACTTCCGGCAGGTAGTTGCCTTGGTCTCCCACCAGGTTCCCGTCAATCCACACCTTTTGAACGGAAAAGTCGCAGAGGTTGTCAAAGAGAACGATGTCGGCTTTAAGGCCCGGCGCGATGGCTCCTCTGTCGGTCAGTTCGTAGCACTCTGCGGCATTGAGGGTTGCCATCTGAATGGCCATGATGGGATCCATGCCCTCCTGGGCGCAGATGCGCAAATGGTTGTCCAGATGGCCGATGCTCAAGATCGTTTTTGGCTGGCAATCGTCGGCGCAGAAGAGGCACCGTCTGCTGTTGGCAGGGGTCACCCCTTTGAGAAGCGCTTTGAGGTTGTGGCAGGCAGATCCCTGACGCAAAAGAACATACATGCCGCGGGCAATGCGGTCGTGCATCTCTTCGACGGTGTCGCACTCGTGGTCGGTTCGAATGCGGGCGGCGGCATAGGCGTTTAAGGCATTGCCGAAAACACCGGGGCTGTGGCCGTCTACCGGTTTGCCCGCCTTTTTTGCCACGAGAAGTTTATCGAGGACGTCATCAAAACCGCCGATGACGCCGGGAAAGTTCATAAACTCCCCAAGACCCAGGATCTCCTCTTTTTGGATGGGGTCTTCCATGGCTTTGGCGTCAATGGTGCACCCGGCATGTTCAAAAGGGGTTGCCGGCACGCAGGAGGGGAGCATCATCTGCACATCCAAAGCGGTGAGCTTTGATGCGGAGATCATGTAATCAAGCCCATCCAGGCCGCACACATTGGCGATTTCGTGGGGGTCGGCAATGATGGTGGTGGTGCCGTGGGGCACAATCAGACGACCCAGCTCTTCGGGGCTGACGTAAGACGACTCGATATGAATATGGCTGTCGATAAAGCCGGGGGCCGCGTACTGGCCCTTGGCGTCCACCTCGTTTTCTGCCGAGTAGTCACCGATGCCGGCAATGAGACCGTCTGAAATGGCAATGTCGCCTTGGGTGATCTGGGCGCTGTAGACATCTATCACCTTGGCGTTTTTGATCACAAGATCGGCTTCGACGCGGCCCGCCGCCACATCGATCAGTTTTTTAAGTTCACTTTTATTCATGGTCTACTCCATATTTCCCGGCCGCAGGCCGTCAGCAAATGAGACAAAGGCGAGGGACGAGCCATTGTCTCATTTGCGAACCTGGGGTCCAGGGGATTATCCCCTGGCGGGATTCAGGGAAAGAATCGGATCAAAGGTTTTAAGGGCGATGCAGTCCACAGGCCCCACATCGGTGATGGCATAGTCGGGAATCGCGGTGATGGGCAAAAAGAACATGTACATAAGAGGCTCGGGCAGATCGCAGCCAAGGGCGTGGGCTGCCTTGTTTAAAAGGGTTTCGCGATGGGCGATCTCCTTTGCGGAGAGATCGCTTGCAATGCCGCCCACCGGAAGGGCAAGAAACTCGACAACCTCTCCATCGCAAACCACAACCTGTCCCCCGCCGTTTTCAATAAGGTGATTCACGGCAATGGACATGTCCCTTGCATCGGCCCCCATCACAACGATGTTGTTGTCGTCCGGCGCAGCAGAAGAGGCCATGGCCCCTCTTTTCAGCTTCCAGCCCGAGCAGAACGCCAGAGACTTATTGCCGTTTTTGCCGAAGCGCTCCACCACGGAGACCATAAGGGCGTCTTGATCGGTATCGGGCAGAACCACATGGTCTTGAACCTTCAGGGTTACATCGCGGCGTTTTCGCACAAAGGGTCCCACCACATTCATGGAGAGGACCTCTGCGGTGCCCTCTTTCAATTCCACACGGTACTCGAAGTCCGCCTGGGTGGTCTTTTCGCACTTGAGCTCGCCGGAGAGCACGCTGCTTCTTTTGGGGGCATTGAGGGTGTAGGTGAGATCTTTTCCCCGTGAGACCAGTCTGCCGTTTGTGATGACCGCCTCCACATTGAAGGTCTCAGGGCTGTCCACCAGAAGAATGTCAGCGGTTTTGCCAGGGGTGATGGAGCCCACAAGGTGGTCGATGCGATACGCCTCGGCACTGTTGATGGAGCCCATCTGAATGGCGACCATGGGGTCGACCCCCTCCTTTATGGCAAGGCGAACCACGTGATCCATATGCCCCTTTTCAAGGATATCGGTGGCGGTGACATCGTCGGTGCAGAAGCTTACGCGCCTTGCAAGGGCAGGGTTTACCTCGGTGACCGCGCGAATATTCTCTTTGAGAAAATGGGTAACAGAAGACTCACGCACAAGCATGTGCATGCCGTTTCGCATCTTCTCAACAATCTCTTCATGATCGTAGCTCTCATGATCAAGGCGTACACCCGCACAAAGGTAGCCGTTCAAATCTTTGCCGCGCGCCATGGGGGCACATCCAAAAATCGGCATGCGGTTGGCGTGGGCTTCGGCCAGAGCGCCCAGGGTGTCGTCGTCCTCTTCCAAAACGGCTTCGCGAACGGTCTCCCAGACGCCGAAGCACTCAGGCCACTTCTGGACCTCTTTGTGGGTCTCCTGGGTAAAGTTGCAGGATACGGTGGACTGGGGAAAGGTGTACGGGGTTTTGTAAGGGGCACCCCAGAAGACTTTCAAGGGGCTCTCTTTGATCTCGGAAAAGACCTCTTTAAGGCCCTCCATTCCAGAGACCGAGATGTATTCGTCCAGACCCGAAACAATGCAGGTGGTGCCGCAGGGGACAACCGCCTTTGCAAAGCTTGTGATGCTCAGCTTGCTGCACTCGCTGTGAAGGTGTCCGTCGATGAGCCCGGGTGCAAGATACTTGCCGGTGGCATCGATGATTTCGGTTTGATCGCCGATATACTCTTTCACATCACCGATGGCGACAATCTTATCCTCATAGATGGCGACATCTGCGGGATAGATTTCACTGGACATGACATTGACCAGGTGGCCACCTTGAACAACCTTGTGTGCAGGAACAATGCCGCGTCCGGCGCGAATAAGTCGTTTCAACCGATCTTTACCCATTTGCATAAATCCTCCTATAAATAGTTATGAGATAGGCCGTCCATATCTGGCAAATCAGGTTTCCCGTCCTGCAACACATATCTCGACGAATTTATGAAAGATTACAAACACATGCAGTAGAAGCTGTATTCTGAATGAGGGGCTATATTAAACCATATGGAGATAATTTCAATCTTTTTTGAATGCCACAAATTGAGACGTATCTCTCTTAAAATGTAAGGGGGATGGGGTAGCTAAAATGGTGTTTTTTCAGATGGTTCAGGATGAAAAAACGTGATCATTTTTCCTTGAAATTGAAGAGGGTTTTTTTATGGATTTTCTGGGGTAACCCGTAGTTTTGAAAGTGTAAAGTAAGGTTTTTTAGGGGGCTGTAACCGCTAAAGGAATTTTTTGAAATGAGACTCTCAAAAGAGCCATGGTGCGTCTGCGATCATCGCTTTAAAAGACGTACCGGTGCCTTCACGTGATTTGCCGTGAAAGCACCGGTTTAGGGGGATGAAAGAAGCGTAATTTTAATATATTACACGTTAAACATGTTGGCCATGGCCGTGAGTTTTTCTGTGAGATCCTCCAGTTCGTTGACACCATTTCGAGTGCGCTGACTGGCATCGTTGATGCTGACCGCTGCCTCGTGGACATCGGCGATCTCTCGAGTGATGTCACCGGCGGCGTGTGAAGAGCCCGAGATGCCGTCACTGACCTCGGCCACACCCCTGGCAGCCTGGTTGATGTTTTGAGATATTTCCGCCGTTGCGACGGATTGCTCTTCAATGGCGGTGGCAATGGAGCCCACGGTTTCGTGGATGGTTTTGATGACGGTGGTGATCCCTTTAATTTCAGAGATGGTTGCGGTCGATGAGGTTTGAACTTCGTCAATGCGCTCTTTGATTTTTTTGGTGGCATCGGCGGTTTGGGCCGCCAGCTCTTTGATTTCGTTTGCCACCACAGAAAATCCCTTTCCCGCTTCTCCTGCCCGGGCCGCCTCAATGGTGGCGTTGAGTGCCAGAAGGTTGATCTGTTGGGAGATTTCGGCAATGACGTCGGTTACCTGGTTGATGTTGTCGGCGGCATGGGCCAGGGCTTCGATTCGGCTGGAGGAAGTTTTTGCTTTCTCCACGGCCTCATCTGAGGTTGTGCGGGCGTCTTCCGAGCGTTGGGCCACCTCTCCGATGGTGCTGTTGAGCTGCTCGGTGGCCGTGGCCACCGAGTCGATATTGGCGGCTGACTGCTCCATGGCTGCTGCCACCTGATTGAGGCTGGCGCTGAGCTTTTCGGCCGCACTGGCCACTGCAGAGGATTTGGTATTGGTGGCTTCTGCATACCGTGTGGTTTCATCGGAGATTTCAGCCAGAGATTCGGCCGTGGTTCGAAGAACCCGGACGCCATCCACCACATCTCCTATCATCTCTTTTAAGGAGTGGGAGGTGCTGTTGAGACCTTTAATTAAACTTCCGAGCTCGTCGAAGCGTTTGATGTGAAGTTTGGCACTGAAATCGCCTTTGGCAAGGGTTTCGGCGTAATCTGCCGCCTCAATCACCGGTTTTGAAATGGAGCGGGCCAGAAAGCTTCCCAAGAGAATGATGATGCCCACCGCTACAAAAATAGTGAGAAGGGCAAGATGTCTCATGGTGGTGACGGCCGACAGGGCTTCGAATTCATCCATTTCTGCGATAAGGGCCCAGGTGGTGTCCCCAAGATGCAGGGGGGGCCAGGCGGAAAGCACGGTGTTGCCGTTGTAGTCTTGGATGATGCGGGTCTCTTCTTCTCCTTTTAAAGCGCCAAGGGTCGCCAGAGTTTTGACAGATCCTGACTCGGGGTTGGCAAAAGAGGCTGAAACGCTTCTGTTTTTGGTGTCGTTGCGGGCGTCTGAGCGCATGAGATGATCGGGGCCCACCAGGTAGGTTTCGCCGGTTACGCCAAGGCCTTCTTTTTGCTGCATGATGGCGTTGATGCGCTGGGTTGAGAGCTGAAGGGCGACCACAAGCATCACCTCATCATTTTGCATGACCGGTTGGGCAATAAAGGCCGCAGGGTTTCCACCACTTGGGGAGTAAGGTGCAAAGTCGCTCATGGCAAAGGTTTGGGTTTTCATGACGTTTTGAACCAGAGAAGAGAGATTGCTCTCCTTGAAGGGACCCGTGAGAATGTTGGTGTTGAAGTCTGCCTCCTGGGCGACGGTGTAGAAGATGTCTCCTTTGGGGTGAATGAGAAAGAGGTCCTCGTAGCTGTTCTCTTCTTTGAACCTTTGGTAGAAATCGGGCTCTCCCTCCTCTGTCTGGGGGGTGATGGCCTCCTTGAGGTTGACTTTGGAAATACAGGCCCAGTTAAACCCTTCAATATCCAGCGGGTCGGCAGCCACCATGACGAGGGTGCCTGTGCTGTCTGTATAGACCTGTCGTTCGCTTTCACCGTTTAACGCTTTTTCAATGTAGGGGAGGGGGTTGGTTTTGTGGCCAACCACGAAATTGCCGTCACCCATGGTGACCAGATCGCTTCGAAAAGCGGTTTGGGTATCTGTTCGCCCCACAATATAGGTTTCTCCGGTCAGTCCCATGCCACTTTGGAGCTGGACAACGTCGTTGATTTCGTAATGGGAGATGCGAAGGGCCACGACACCGATGATTTCGCCAAGGTTGTTGGTGATGGGAGCCGCGATAAAGGCCATCTGCTCCCCGGATGCGGGCGTGTATGGCGAAAAATCCTCAACAGCCATCCAGTTGGATGCCATGACCTTTTCGTAGACTCGTCCAATGCCCTGGTTTTTAAGATCGCTGTTGTGGATGTTGGTACCCAGATCTTCGCGTTTTGCCACAGTAAAGAGAATGCGACTGGTTTGTGCATCAATGATAAAAAGGTCGTCGTAACCGCGTGTGTTTACAAAGACGGCAAGGGGAGGAGAAAAACGCCAGTGAAGGGCGTCATAGGCCTGGGTGTCGACAGGAAGATTTTCATTGTCTTTTGAGTCTGTTCATACTCTTTTATACTATCAAGGGCACGGGATATATCATTGCTGGCAACCAGGCTTCGAATATCTTTTCTCACATCTTCAAAGTAGGACTCGATCCAGGTTTTTTTAAGCTCTTGAATGCTGTCGAGTTTGGTAAAGGCACTTTGGTGGTTGGCTTCCACCATATCGAGGAGGTTTTTTAAGTGATTCTGCTTCTCCTGATAGTAAGCTTGTACCTGGTTTTTTTTCAATGCACGAAGGCTTGTGAGCTGGTCAAAGGCCTGGCTGGAAAGGGCTTGATCGGTTTTACTCATCACGAGCCAGGTGACTGCCAAAAGGGGAATAATGCCGACAAGAAGAAAAATAGAGATAAGTTTGGGACCCAGTTTCATTGCTTTTAACATCTGCGAACATACTCCTTTACATCAGAATCGTTGCGGGGACGTGTGGCTCACATGGCCTCATGGAAGAGGCAGATTCTGAGTGGCCAGGTTACTGGATCCTGGGCTTATATCGTCTGACGCATGGTGCAAAAACAGGACGCTTTACTTGCGCTGCTGCCTATGTAAGAGAGGCGTGTTGCATGGGAACTCTCTTTTAGTGGTAGCCTTTTGACGACATTCAGGAATCCTGTATACCTTAAGTATATCGGTTGACAGGTGTTAAAACTGAATCAGTAAATTAAGGTGCTTTGAAAGGAAAATCAGCAAGGGGTTGCAGGTGCTTTTTGAGGACGCGTGGGTGCATTTCCAATGCGCCAGATGGCAAAAAGCATGACCACAGCACTTATCCATTGGATGGGAGAGAGAATATGACCATTGAAAATATAGTCAAAAACGATGCTTGAGATGGGGAAGAGAAGTTCACAGATGGTACCGACCCCTGCGGTGATATGGCGGAGCCCGTAGTAGTAGAGCAAAATGGCACCGCTTCCGGTGGTGAGGCCGATGATGCAGAAGAAAATCCAGTTGGTGGATGTGGTGATTGAAACCTGGGAGATGGCTCCTGTTGGAATCACAATGGCCAGCATGATGAGGGTGGTGAGGCCGTAGCGAAAGAAGAGGGCGGTTTGAAAGGGGAGAAGGTTTAAGATGCGCTTGCCGAAAACCGTGGCGCTGCCAAAAGAGAAGGCGGCGACCAGGGCCAGAAGAGCCGCGGGAAGCATTTTTCCGTTGTGCACCAGCGTCGGTGGATGAAGCTGAAAGGTGAGAAAATAGCCTCCTGCAATGGCGATACAGCTCCAGAGAAGAAAGCTGGAGCTTAAGCGTTCTTTGAGGACAACACGCGCCAGAACAAGGGCAAAAACAGGCTGAAGCTTTTGGAGAAGGGCCACCACGGTGAGGTGCTTGAACTCCACCAGAAAAAGAGCCTTGACAATGGCAATGGTGCCCAAGGCCCCTCCAAAAAGCGCCACCAGAAAGAGATAGGTGATGTCGTGGGGCCGCATGCGTTTGATCCAGGTGTACTCTTTAAAAAGGATGGGCTGCATCACAAGAAAGGGAAGGGCGTGGAGCACAAAGACCACATAGACCACGTTGAGGTTGTAGAGGCGCGGAGTGAGCACCACCGCATCAAACCCCCACATCATGGCGGCCATGGCAACAAAATAGGCTCCGATTTTTTGACTCATGGATTTCATCTTCCCTTCCTCATTTAAACTTTGAACCTGGGGGACCTTCTCAAACCTTGCTTCGCAGGTCAAGGGTTTCCAGAGGGTTTTATGGTAAACCCCGCCGCTTTGCCTCGGTGACAGCTTCCAAAGCCATGGCCACTTGTTCCCTCCAAGTGCCAGAAGTAAGCCCCCAGCTCTCCATGGCTTCGGGATCCGGGTCGCCCTGCATGGACGATTTCAGGCGTCTTAAATCGCAGTGGTCGTAGAGATGTGAGGCGTAAGAGCTGTCTTCCAGAAAAGAGGAAGGGGCCGTCTCAGGGTTTGTTTTGATCAGCTCAAGAAGGTGATCCAGATCTTTGGCGTACATGGGACCTCGGTTTCAGTGGAGGGTTTCGCGGGTAATACTCACCGAGGCCACATACTCTTGAACGGCTGTGGTGGTGAGGTGAAAAATACGGGCACCATTTAAGGTGACAAAGGGGTTGTCCGGGCATCCGCAAAGGATGGCAAACTGAGGGCCAACCGCCTGGGTCGGCTCACCTTTTCCAACGGCTTCTACGGCGGCAAGGTAGTCGTTCATGCGTGTTTTAAGGGTTTCGAAGTAGTCCACCTGAGCCCCTGTGGTGAGGTGAAGGGTCTCCGAAAGATTTTTGGAGAACTCCCGAACAATGAGCCAGAAGGTTTCGGCCACCGCATCTTTTTCAGCCAGACCGTCCATGTGAACGTTGATGGCCCAGCCAGCGGCGATAATTTTTAGGATTTGAAGCTCATACTCCACAGTCACCGGCTTGATGGTCTCATCTTCGGGAAGGGTTTTCAAAAGCTGTTTGATATCGTCTCTGTCCACGGCAAAGGATGCCAGGTTTTCAGATAGGCTTTGAACGGTTTCCTCTCGTTTTTCTGCAGTGGCCATGGGTTTTCTCCTGCGTGGCTGTGAGTGACTGTGAATAGAATTATCCTGCATCTGCCAAAACGACGGCACGCACCGGTGCGGGATACCCCTCAACGGTTTTTGATGGGTCGTCGGGGTCTAAAAACATCTCCAGCGATTCGGTGGTGACCCACTCGGTTTTGCGCTGCTCTTCCTGGGTGGTGGGCGAGACGTTGACGCAGCGAATGTTGGTAAACCCGGCCCGCTTCAGCCAGTTGGCAAGGCAGGGAATCGTTGGAATAAAAAAGACGTTGCGCATTTTGGCGTAGCGATCTTCAGGGAAGAGGGCTGTCTCTTCTTCGCCCTCAAGAATCAGGGTCTCCATCACCAGTTCGCCACCATTGCGCATGGTCTGACGAATTTCAGCAAGGGTGTCCATGGGCGATTTGCGGTGGTAGATCACTCCCATGCAGAAGACCGTGTCAAAGTAATCGTCGATGGCGGGCATCTCCTCCATTTTGGCGGGAAGATGGTAGATCCCCGGGATCTGAAGGTATGTCTGCAGGGTCTGGTACTGGAAGTAGAAGAGGATCTGAGGATCGATACCCAGCACCATTTCGGGCTCGCCTGCGGCCATGCGGAACATGTAGTAGCCCGAGCTGCAGCCGATATCGAGCACCCTTCGCCCTTTCAGGGGGGCAATGTGCGGAGCAAGGCGATCCCACTTGATGTCAGAGTTCCACTCGGTATCGATGTCGATGCCAAAAAGGCCGTAGGGCCCTTTTCGCCAGGGGCGAAGCTCTTTTAATGCCTCAAAAAGGGTGTTGATCTCTTCTGGGGTATGGTTTTCTCCGGGAAGCACCGAGACCCTTCGAGAGATGATGTCGATGTCTGATCCGTGGATCTCTGGAAGGCAGTTCACAATGTCGCGGAATCGTTTCTCGTTTCCAAAATCCCGGTTTACAAGGGCCATTTTCTTTTCGATAAGGGCTGATAGCTCGGGTTTTACATGGTCGAGTTTGAGTCGGGAGAGCTCGTGAAAAAGATTTTCCATGGTCTATTTGATATCCTTTGCGTCGGCGTCTTTCATGCAGATAAAACTGGTGAAGTTGAACCATTTCTGCCAGATATCCACCTTGGAAAATCCCGCTTTGGAAAAACGTTCTACATGGGTCTCAACGGTCTCTGGGATCAGGACATTTTCAAGGGCGTCCCGTTTTTGGCTGATCTCCAGATTGGAGTACCCGTTTTCGCCTTTGAATTTCCAGTAAAACTCTTGCTGAAGATTTGAGAGGACCTTCTCTTTGTGGATCACCTTTTCGGTGATGAGCAAGATGCCCCCGGGAACAAGGGCGTCGTGGATGCGGGCGATCAGAGCGTCTCTTTCTGCCACCGGAAGAAACTGCAGGGTGAGATTGAGCACCACCACCGAGGCGGTCTCCAAAGGGATATCCTGAAGGCTTGCCTCCACCAGTTCAATCTGATCGCCTGCTGGGTGATTGTCCAGGCGGCTCTGGTAGATTTCAAGCATGGGGCCTGAATTGTCTACAGCCACCATACGCAAAGGGCGCCGCCCCATTTCGCCCAGAAGGCGCATGCCGAAATTGCCGTTGGAGCAGCCCAGGTCGATAATGGCGGTCTGCTCTTTGTAAAAAGCAGCTGCCAGTTGCGCCTGCCTTTTTACGGTTTCTCGGTAGAGTGGCACAGAGCGATGGATCATATCGTCAAACACGCCGGCCACATTTTTATTGAATTCAAAGGGCTTAACTTTGGGAAGCTTTTTGGAGTAAATGGTATCCTGGCTCATGACATCACATGGGAATGATGGTTGATAAAAATGCCGAATCGATTCATGATAACGTGTTGTGGATTCAGCGAAAAATATTGATAAAGAGGGCTCGTTTCTCTGTCCTCTTTTTTGTATGTGCAGAAAATATATCACAATTAAAGAGTGTCCTTTATGACCAATCGCATAAAGGGTGTCAAGGGATTTGCCTCGGGTTGCAAAATGGGGTTGTGAATCATGACTATCAGTGGATGAGACGGGGGGACGAATGCAGATCTGGATAGGGCCGATGAGGTTGGAAGATGTAAAGCCTTTGGTGGAGGTGGGTATGTTAAAGCATATCGGCATTGAGCTTCTGGCCATTGGGGAAGACTGGCTAAAAGGCAGAATGCCGGTGGATGATCGAACCCGTCAGCCTGCAGGGATTCTCCATGGCGGAGCCACCTGCGCGTTGGGAGAGTCGTTGGCCAGCATCGCCTCGTCCATGTGTGTGGATCTTGCGACCCATAGGGTGGTGGGAACCGAGATCAGTGCCAGCCATATTCGAAGCGCCAGAGAAGGATATGTTTACGGGGTGTGCCGCCCCCTTCATGTGGGCAGAAGAAGCCATGTGTGGGATGTTCGCATTACCGACCAGGAGGGTAAGATGGTCTCTGTGGTTCGCATGACGGCCACTGTTTTAAACTATTGATGGTTTCATTGGAGCTCACCCTTAAAAGGCAAGAAAGCAAGGAGCAACTTACAATGAAATGTGTCAGGCTGAAGATCAGCGGAAGGGTTCAGGGTGTCGCTTTTCGATATCATACCCGTTTGGAGGCGCAGCGCCTTGGGGTGAGCGGCTGGGTGAGAAATGTCTCAGACGGTACGGTGGAGGCGCTTCTGGAGGGGACAGACGTTGCTGTGGATGGGCTGGTCGCCTGGTGTCATAAAGGGCCAGCCATGGCTGAGGTGGAGGATGTAATCCAGGTTCAGGAGTCGTATGATGGTTCTCAGGATGGATTTGAAATCTGGTGACACCCTTTTTCTTATTTTTTCATTGCATGAAGAAGCCCCGGTGTGAGTTTTCTTAAGGGTGCTTTTAAATTCTTGGGGTGTTGATCCTTTGCCTAAAAGTGCCCGGCAGGTTGAAAAGAGCCACATTGCCATTTGGTATGGGCAACCCGGCGCTTTTTCATTTGCATGCGTTTTTGTAGGCGTCACGGCGTGGGCGTGAGGGTATTGACGCTGATGAACTGGGCCCCTGCAAAGGCGAGGATGGTGAGGAAGATAAGAAAGATCAAAACGACCTTGGCAATGGAGTTGACACCTCCAAAGGTATCCATGGCCTGCTGCGGGTCTATTTTGTCACTGGCATCAATGATGGCCCTTACTTTGAGGCGGACGTGGAGAAAATAGAGAAAGTTTGCCGTTACACCGAAAACAATTGCCAGGATGAAAACGCCGTAAGGAACAACTGAAAAAAGAGCGGAAACGAGAAAGGAGAGAATGGCAAAAGCATACATTTTCCGGTAGATGAGCCAGATCACCCCAAAGAGAAAAGCGGGCCAATTCCAGGTGGGGATAAAGC
>JAKSCC010000299.1 GCA_022360815.1 Desulfobacterales bacterium | reverse complement strand
TTTTTGTTTGCTCGGCAAAGTCTGATGCTTGAGCACATTTCAGAGTGATTGAGGAGAAAGTTCCTTCTATGGAATAGGGAAGCCCCATTATTAGCTAAATGGTTTTTATCATGATAAAGCAGGGCGTTTCGTGAGTCGGGAGAGTATCCGGAGGTGGAGGCATCCTTATGATGATGATCAAAAGCGCATACGAGGAGATTGTCAAAGAGGCCTACAGGCCAAATAGGGCGATGGCGCGATACGCAGACAGATCGCATTACAAGTCTTTGGAAGGGTGATCCGTATTTTGGGGTGAAGAGAGGAACTATCCCTCTGTTGTTTTTATTTCAAGGGCCATGACTTTTTCGTTTTCAAGAAGAACGCCTTTGATGACAATGCGCTGGCCCCTGGTGAAGGGGCATTTTTTTTTGATGCGGGAGAGACTCTGACCGTTGATTTGGGTGACGCCTTCTCTTTCCAGGCCACGGTATCTGCCCAACAGGATCTTTTTTTCAGCAACAACAAGAGGAGAACACCCCAAACTCATCACGCGGGAGGATATCTCAAAAGGGGCTATAACCCCCATGTGGTTGAGGTAGAAGGTGGGAAGCTTTTTTTTCTGGCCAGCCAAAAGAGGCGACGGCAAAAGCGAGAGGGAGACAAAGAGAACGGCCAAGAGTTTGAAGCATATTTTTTTTGTCATGAAATCTCCTTTTTAACGCACCTTTTTCCAGGAGATGGGAAAGGTGGTGTCTGAATCGTGTAAGTCAAAAGCCATGGATCCCACCCGTATCTTTCGATCTTTGATAACCGGGGTGGCCATGGGAAGGCCTTCAAGGAGAGGCAGCGAGCGCCCGGTGGAAAGGAGCGCCGCACCATTTCTGGCATTCATGATGTAGAGCCGACCTTTCCCCTTGGTGGCGTTGGTGGTGCAGGGGTCGGGGTTGGCATTGGTTTGATCGGCCGGTGGGGTGTAGGTGGTGAAGTAGAGGTTTCCCGAATCGATAATGACAGGGGAGACCACCTTCTCGCCTGGGTTTGGAAGGGTGACATACCATCCGTTGCTTCCGTTGGTGATGCTGGCAGTAGAGGAGGTGGCGTCCACCAAGTTGGCTGGGGTCAGGCCGGTGGACGCCCATTTTACTTTCAGAGCATAGACGCGGTTTTGCTCCGGTGTTGTCAAGCCTTCATCCATTGGGTTCTCTCGATTCCCTGATCCAAAAAAGAGGGTGGGATCCCCACCGATATTGGCAAGGGAGGGGGCGTGGAAAAATTTTTTTCCGGTATCGGAGAAGAGTTTTTCTTTGTAGCTCCAGGTCCCGTCTGCGGCCTTTGATCGAATTACCTTGCTGGAATCGGCAAGTGTTTCAACAAAGGTATCGTCGGCAAATCCAAAGATATTTCCTCCCATATCTCCAGCAAAAATACGGGTGGCGATACCATCGGCATCGTGATCCACCACATTGATATCCACAAAACAATGGGTCATGGATGGCATGGTGTTTGGCGGTTGAGGGGTGGCCGCGGCTTTGTGAGCCACTCGAAAGGAGCCGAGGGCTCCGGTGTCAGCCACCACACTGAAAAGGGCGCGGCCCACGGTGTCGGTGGTGGCTGGAGAGGTGCTGTCCTGCTGCGGGTCGTACCCGCCAGGAAGAAAGAACAGTTCCTTTTTTTCGGTGGCTGAGACCATAGCCGTTGCCACTTTTGGTGTCCCCCAGGATTGACCCAGTGTTTCTCCGAGGGTGCTCTGGATGATGCTTTTTGAGATTTTATACTTCCAGCGGGGGGTGGCCAAGGTGGAAACATCCAGGGCGTAGTAGGAGGTTCCGCCTCGTCGTTCACCGATCATGAGGGTTTTGGGTGCTCGGAAGTTGGAGGTGAGTGTGGCCGGTGCCACGGTGATGCTGGGGGAGCCATCGACATAGTAATCAAGTTGGCTGTTTGAAAGAAGGCTGAGTCGAGGAAGTTGGTCTGGAGGGACAAAAGCCCAGAGCTCTTCGCCCGTGGCGTCGTCAATGGCGTGGAGAAAACCGTCATTTGCACCAAAAAAGATGGCGGTCTGGGTGGCTGAATAGTGGGCCACCAGAGGTTCAGAGTGAATGATGGCACCCACCTTCCAGCCGTTGTGGCCATTGGCGGCTCGAGCAATGGCTTGGTTGGCAATGGGCTGGCTGTTGAAACTGATGCTGTTGTTTTCCGCAAGGCGGTTGGATGAATGGGTAAGATTGTTTTGGCTACCCTGATAGGTGTAGAGGTTGCGGCTTGTTTGGGCAACGATTCTCTCACCGATGCCTCCTGCCTCAATGGTGCCGCCATCGTGGGGAACGGTTTGGGTCCAAAAGGAGAGGCTTGACTCTTTTAGCGAATGATCTGGGTTGGTGGCCAGCGTGTTGTTGGCATCGTAAATGGATCCATTTTCAGACAGTTTGTATTTTTTAATGTTGCCGATCCATTCTTGATTTTGCTTGGGTTTGAAGAAGGCGAGATAGATGAAACCTCCGCTTCGAGTGGGATTGGCCCTGTTGACTGGAATGACTGGGGCCACAAAGGAGGTGGCGTCCTCTTTGATGGTTCTGACAATTTGATCCAGGGCGGCGGCCAGGCTGCTGGCGGTGTTGGCCGTATAGTACAGCCCGCCTCCCCTTTCGGCAGTTTTTTGGAGCAGAGGCTGGTTGGTTTTAAAGCCGATGGTAAAGGTAACGAGGTTTTGGGTTTCAATGGTACTGGCGTCACCCATGAGGGGCAAGAGGTCTTCGGTTTTAAGCAGAGCGGCCACATCATCCAAGTAGTAGGATGCGGTGTTGTCGCTACCGGGTTCTGTAACGGCAGGTTCATCGGAGATATCCCCTGCATATTCGGAGATGGATTTGCCGTTTAAATAAGGGGTGTCAGGGTCATAGAGGATGGGTGCGTGGTCGGCCTTAGGCTCACCGTCTGTAATGATGATGACATAGTTTTTTTGGCAGTAGTTGGTGATGGGAGAAGTGTAGGTGACTCCGGTGTTGAAGAGGCTGCTTCCTCCAGCAAAATAGGTGCCCGCTTCGGCCAGGGTTTCGGCAAGGGGAGTCCAGGTTTCGGCGCTTATTCCTTGGACCTCATTTATGATGGCTGTGTTGTCGATGGTTTCGGTGCCGTCGCTTTGGGTGGTGCTGGTACTGCCGCACTCCACCACAAGCCGTCCTCCCTCACTTTGGCTTGGACTCAGTGACGGGTCGTAGTTAAAGACCATTAAACCAAAATAGGCGTCTGTGGTGTTGGTGAGGATTTCGGTTACGGCAGCCTTGGCTACGTTGAGTCGGGTATCCACCACAGAGCTGCTCGTGGCCTCATAGTTGAGGTAATTGCCCGTTTTAAGAACCCGTCTCATGCCTCCGCAGGAGTAATAACCGATGCGGGCGGTCTCAAAGCCTATATCTTCAAGTTTTTCACGTACCGGTGTGCAGGAGATAATTGAGGTGCTGCTGGCAAAGTTGTTCCAGAAGATCTGACGGCCAGCCCCAATGTACATCTGATAGACCCGGTCACTGTCGTAGGTGCCGGGGTAGGTTTGGGTGGGGTCGTAGGGGTTGGACTCCACATCGTCTGTATCCATACTCCCCGAGTTGTCAAAGATGATTAAAACATTGGGTTTGACAGTGGATGGAGCCTCCACGCCAAAGATGGCGATATCTTCACCCAGGCAGACAGACGGTCCGCCAACGAGTAGAAAGAGTGCTAAAAAAAGACGTTTCATCATGGAATCCAACCTTTTTGACGGATCACAGAAAAAAAGAGGCGTTACAAGCCCTCCATATGACGGACCTTGGCGATATCCTCGGCATGGACCAGTCCCACCTGAATGGTGGTGTTTAAAAGTGCTGCCGAAGGGGTTGCTGCGGTGTATCTGTCAGGATCGATGGCCGTGGCCGTAATGGCAAATCGGCGTCCTCTGTAACGGGTAAGGCTGAAGCCTTTGGGAGGTAAGGTGATATGGGGAGCAGACGGCACGTTTTCTGCAGCAGACGATAGGGATGCACTGCTCTTGTTTCCCTTTAGGAGCACCGTGCGTACCTCAATCCAGGCCACAGGGATGCCATTTTCTTTGAGGGGCGAGGCAAAGGCGACCCCTGCCCCTTTAATGGCTTGGTCCCTTAAAGGCAGGCTGCTTGCACTGTGGGGATAAAGGCGATTGCCGTCGGCATCGGAAGCGTTGGCGTAGATGCGTGGAAAGATGGCAAGGGCTTCGTTGATCGCCGATTCGGTTTGGTAGAAGACTTTTCTTCTGATGCGATCCTCCCGAGTGCTGTGGAGTTCTGTGATGCTTTGATTGATGGCCAGTATGCCGATGAGGGTGGTAAGGATCATTATCATGAGGACCACAAGCATGGCATTTCCCTTTTCAGAGTGTTTGAAGGTGGTCATGGGATCACCGCCTGTTTTTTATAAGGCTTTGGGTGAAGATGTGGCTGCGGGTTCCTTCGTTCCAGGAGACCTTTAAAGCAATGTTCTTTTGCCGAAGAGGTGATGGGCCGTCGGTCACGGTCCAGGTGATGGTGAAAGGGCTTTGCGACGGAGAGGCGCTGTGATTTCCCGCAGCCAGGTGTGCATCCATCTCTGTTTTGCTCCACGGGGCCTCTATAAGGCTTTCCGCTCGATCGCTTATCAAAAGGATCGCTTCGGTCATATCAAAAGCTTTGGCGTTGCTTCGAATGCTGGCGATCTGAAGGGAGGCGAGTCCCAACACACCGATAACGAAGATTATAAGGGCCACCATCACCTCAATGAGGGTCATGCCGGCCTCGGGATTACTGGCTTGGTAAGGCATTTTTGAGCTCCAGATTTCTGCAATGGATGGTGGTGCGGAGAAGCCGCCTGCGAAATCGATCTGAAAAAGGGCCCCAAGTGGTTTCAAATCCAGTGAAAGAAGATGGACCAAGGTGTGAATTGTCTCGAGTTCTGGACCGAATGAGAAGGGCAACGCGAACGCTTCGAATGTCGTCCAAGTCAGAAGGCGCTCCTGTGGTGGTTCCATTTTTCAGGCGATAGTTAAACTCCAGTCCGTCAATTTCATCAATAAGTTGGCTCACCGACGTTCCCCGCTTTCGCGTGAGGGTACCTCCAGAAAGGGTGTACTCCACAGTTTCGACCAGGTCGGCCTCATCGGCCTCATCGGTACTTCCGTCGGCATCATCGTCTTTGCCGTTGGTTTCACCGTCGATGGAAAAGGTAAAGGTGATGCGCTGGGCGGTGGCGTGTGTGATGCCCGCCTGGGTTCGCTGGATGGGGTCGTATCCCGCTTTGTAAATATCTTGGGCCAGGGTGCGTGTGGTGGTACGCAGTTGGTGCTGCATGGCGACGACCTGGTCTTGCATGACCTTTGTTTTGTGTTGGCCGGTATAAAAAGCGTAAGAAGCCAACACGACAATGCTCCCAATGGTTATGGCCACAAGGAGCTCCACCAGTGTGAAGGCAGAGGTTGCAGATGGTCTTAGCCTGTTGAGTGCCTCTGTTTTGGCTCGGGTTTTCACCGTAATAAACCTGTCCCCTGTTCTCTGAGTCTTTTCTCTTCATCAAAAAATGGCACAAGCCCCATGGGTTGAGCCTGATTTACCGGCTGACATGAAAATTGAGTATTAAGAGGTAACGTTAAAAAAGAAAACCAGCGGCTCATTACCATGTCAAGATTATTTCGATAAATATGGAAAGGATGCAGATTGAGGGAGATCGGTATGGGGCGGTATCTGCTTTGGTATCTTTTTGAAAAAAAAGAAAAATAGATCGATCTTGTATCAAATATTTACCAATTGATAAATATTTACGGTGTGTTGTGTTTTGGGTAAAAAAGCATTCAAAAAAGTCAAAGTGATGCAATAGGTAACAATAGGTGTCGCGGGAGAAGCATTTGCTTACGGTAAGGTGACTGCGCCTGTGCAACTGTTTATAAAACAGCCACCAGAACCAGAATCGCCACTATCGGGGGGAGGCGTGGTGGTGAAGCTCCAGCTGTGGTTTTGGCTGAGTGCATTGCCTGCTTTATCTTGGATGGCGGTGGTCAGGGTGGCGGTGTAGGTGGTGCCAGCAGAGAGTGCGGCGTTTGGGGTGAAGCTTGCGGTTCGCGTCTCTTCATTGTAGGCGACTTGGCCCGATATCAGGTCGCCTGAGTTTGTGGCGAGGGTGAAAGAGGCGGTGGTGACGGTGGCGGGTTTCACTTCTTCGGTAAAAAGAGCGTTTAAGGTGGTGTCAGCCGACACATTGGACTGCCCCGATGAGGGCGTTGTGGTAACAAGGCTGGGGGCTGTTGTGTCGTGAATAAAGGTGAGAAGCTGGGATGTCATATTTTGGGCGGCAGAACCATCCTGAGCACTGACAACAACCATATTGTCTCCTTCGGAAAGGGTGATGAGTAGGCTCCAGCTTGCCGTCTGTCCACCAGAAGCGGTTCCGTTTGACGCTGCAGTGCCATCGATGGTGACACTTTGGATGCCACTGTCTCCCCGCCCAGAGTCCGAGGCGGTTCCCGAGAGGGTGATGCTGGACTCAGCAATGTAGGCCCCGTCCATGTGGCTGGTGACCGACAAGGTGGGGGGAGACATGTCGCCTAAGCCATTGGCTAAAACAAGATCCATCTTTGAAGTGCCATCGTAAAGGATATGGCTCAGGGTTCGAGTGACTCCGTTCTTGGAGGCTTCAATGCGGATGGTTCGATGGGTGGGAGAGATGGTGTTGGTGCAGCCCGAATCATCGGTGTCTGAAAAGGGCGTCTGGTTGATGTAGGAGCTGCTGAAGGCTTTGTCGCCCATAAGCACATCGGGGTTGGTGACATCTCCCATCACCTTTCCCCCTTGGGTGATGGAGGTGCCATTCACGGGTGCAGCGGCATCGAGAAGTTTGACAGAGACACCGGATAGTGGATTTCCATCTGAGTCGAGAACCCGCACGCGGAAAGTGGCTTTGGGGTAGCCGTGGATCAGAGCGGCCACATCATCAAGCTCCAGGCTTGCCTTGGTGGTGGGTTGGCCACCGTTGTAGTTCCAATACATGGTGGCTGCACCGAAATTTACCCCGCACCCTTCAGAACCCGCATTTTGACAGCCGGCTCCAGCGTGGCTGAGTCCGGCGCTGTGGCCCGCCTCATGGGCAGTGACCCCAATGGTGTCTCTTGTATTCCCTGTGCCGTCTCCCCAGGTGTACTCCTCACCGTTAAAGATAATATCAGAGTCGACGGCCCGATAGTTTGAGGAACCGTAGAATTGAGACCAGGTGGAACTGATGGCGAGAATTCCCTGGCCCACCAGGTTGTTGTTTGTGGCAAAGTTGGGGTCGATACCGATGAGGTTGGTGCCGTCATACTGGGCGGATGTGAGAGAGGATGTGCCTTTGTCTGTGAAGGTGAAGGTGCTCATGGCGACGTCGTTCCAGGTGGAGACGCCCTGCCGGATTTTTGAGTGCAACTGATCGGGGGTTGTGGCCATGATGTGGTAATCCATGTTGCCATTGGGCCAGAGGCGAAGGTTGCCGGTGCAGCAATTTTGGCGGTATTGGTTGGCATGGATGCAGCCGGTGGAAGTTGTACCGGTGTCTCGAATCCAGCACCAGGGATGGGCCGTCATCGGGAAAATGAGGGCGATCAAGAGTGTCCACAAAAGGAGGACTCTACGAATGTATGCAGGGTGAATTCGTGGCATCATGGTTGTTTCGTGGGAGAGATTATGGGGTGTTCAGCTCCATGCGGATACGCTTAAAAAAAGAGTGAAGCTCTTCTCCTTGCGGAGGCAGCGGGTTCAGACTGATCGATTTGGTCTGTGGGATGTTTTGAAAGGTTCGGGTTTGAAACACCGGCCCGTATACCATTTGGGTGTCGGTGGCCGGGTCGATGGCCACATGGCAGAGGCCGTAGCTGAGGCCGAAAACGGTGTATTTTTCATTGTGTCGCATTAAAAAGAGAACCACCTCCTGACCCTTAAAAAGGGTTGGGCTGCCCGACACATCCATTCGAGTATCCCCCACTTCTCCACCCAGAAGGGTCACCACGATTTCTTGAGGGCGATCTGCGTCGGGGTGCTTGAGAAACTCCATGGTTTCAAGGGTGATGTCCGTGTAGATGCGGCCCTGGTCCCAGTAGGTATGTTGGCTTCTTACCATCCCGGCTACAATGGTGTGGGCCGAGGTGCTCATGCGGTGAAAGCCTACGGGAACAATGAGGCTGGCTTGGGATGTTGAGAACGATGCCAGGTAGATCAGAATCAAGGCGGCAAAAAGCCGCAACACAGGCGTATCCATGGGGACTCCTTACCTGGGAGTGGAAAGACGGCTGGGTTTGAAGATGGAGTTTGCAGGTGTAAGAGGAAGAGGTGTGTTTGAAACACCAGTATAGCATAGCTCGTCTTTGGCGAGTCGCTTTTTTGAAAAAGCTCTGCAAAAAAAATCAGATGAGAAAGAAAACCAGCGGGGCTTGAGTCAGGACAGCCAAAGGTGAATAACAGCTTCTTTAAAGAGATGAATTTTCCAAAATGGCCAAGCATACCACAGCAAGACTTGACTTGAAATGTCTGGGTTTTTATTCTGTGGGTACTTCTTTTTATCACATCGCAATTGAAATACCATTCACACGTTATCCCAGAATAATGATGCAGCTACTTGCTTTTTAAACGACGATCAAAGCGTTTCGTGCTTTCGGCGGTGATGGGATCAATGCATTTTGTGAAAAACCATTGGAAAAGCTCTGAGCACGGCCGGCACCCTTTGCCTTTTTGTGGAGCCATCAACGTAACTCAAAAAAAAGAGAGGGAAGGTTCATGAAACAACTCAGCAGACAAGAGCGTAAAGCCCAGGTCATTGAAGTGCTCAACAAAGCGCGCGCCATGGAACTCCATGCCATCGGTCAGTACATGAACCAGCATTACGGGTTGGATGATATGGACTTTGGCGAGTTGGCTGCCCAGATGAAGCTTATCGCCATTGATGAGATGCGGCATGCCGAGATGTTTGCCGAGCGTATCAAGGAGCTGGGAGGCGAGCCGGTATCAGATCCTGCCGATGGGGTGGTCAGGGGGCAGGAGGTGGAGCAGATCTTTGGCTTTGACACCGAGTTGGAAGATGGGGCCATTGCGGCTTACAATCAATTTCTTACTGTCTGCCACGAGTGTGGGGATAGCATCAGTGCCAAGCTTTTTGACGATATCATTGATGAAGAGCAGGCCCACTTCAACTATTTTGACAATGTGGATGGCCACATTCAAAAATTGGGAGCCCCTTTTCTGGCTCAAAAGGCGGGCACGTCATCGGCCACAGGTTTGAATACCATGGGGTTTGTGGCTCGCAAGGGTGAGGTGCCTCCCGTTTGATGGTCATGGGCCACTTTGGAAACCTATAAAAAATAGGGATGCGTTGAAGCAGATGGATCCATTTGCCTTACAACCCTATAAGACCTGCCTGGCTTGTGGTGAGCCTGGCAGGTTTTTTTGCTTTAGTCTGCGGGGTGTTGGGTCGATATGAGGGGAAACCCGTATGGATGGGATGCAAGGATGCACAAGTTCTATTCGGGTAGAAAAAAGATTTTCTTCATGGGAAATTTCAGACAGTTTGGTGATGATGAGACCATGGTACCAAGGACGGTTATGGAACAGCGACACATCAAAAGAGCTGCGATGCATTGGTTTTGCATTTTGGCCCCCCTTTTTTTTATCCTCCTATTTCTGGCAGCCCCAGGGACCGCCACGACACACCACTTTGTGGAAACGCTTCGGAACTATGGTGCCGAAGGCGTGCATCCTGACGAAGAGTCCATTGCCCTTGTAGCACGGGCCGTTGAAGAGGTTTCCAAGCGTTTGCTGACGGCCCGAGAAGCCCTTGTTATTGCCAGCGAAGATGGAGAAGATACAAAGGCACTTGAGGCAAAGATTCCTGTTTTAGAAGAGGTACTGGTTGACCACAAACGGGAGCTCCGTCTGATGGCTGAAGCCTTTTCCCGTAAGAGGGGCGGTGAGCTTCCCGTCTGGATTAAGGGGATCCTTGCCGTGGTTTTTGATCAGACCTGTGAGGTGGGTGACCCGCAGTTTTTTACGAAGAAGAGGCAACGTGCCCTGCGCGAAAAGCTTACCAATCTCCTGCGCCAGAGTGATGTCGGTTCTTGGCTCAGTCTGGGAGAAAAGGAGGGTGAACTGATTGTATACCTTGAGCTTCCTGTGATTTTTTCCGCAGGCACCTCCACGGTTTCCCAAGAGTACCAAACAACCCTTCGAAAGGTTGCAAAGGTGTTGAAAGGGTACAAGCCGTTGGTGGTGGTGACAGGTATCACCGGCACAAAAAAGGGGAGCACCCACTTTTCCCTGAGCACCGAACGGGCAACCAACGTGGCCCAGCAGTTTCTTATGGAAGGAATTTCCCCGAATGCCTTCTCCATTCGAGCTCGAAGCGAATCCAAAACCATGGATCGAGTGGAGGTGAGCTTTTACATTGAGCCTGAAGAAGAAAAACGGCCAGGCTGATTCTTTTGGTGGTGATGTTATGGGGCTTGGGATGCGTGAGATGCCTCTTTAAAACCATCTCTCTTTTCGGGTGTATAGTCCTTCCCCTTGAAATCCCTTGACAATGAAAAAATCACCGTGTTACTCCTTTTTCTGACTGAGCGCTCGTTCAGAATCCAAAACATCGATTACTCCATCTCACCAGCGCTTGAGTGGGCGGAAAGGCCGCCTGCATACCTTGTCCTTGCACGTAGAGGATTCTGACGTCAGTTTTTCATCCGCATGACTTGAATTGTTGATCTTACGGTAAACGGAGGTTTTCATGAAAGTGCTTCAGGTGGATCATATCGGGGTTGCCGTTTCAGGCATAGAAACCAGCAGAGTATTTTGGCAAGAGACCTTGGGGCTCTCTTTTGAGGGAACCGAAACGGTTTCCGAGCAGAAGGTGACCACCGCGTTTTTTCCTGTGGGAGAAAGTGAGGTGGAACTTTTAGAGGCCACAGAACCGGCAAGCCCTGTTGGAAAATATCTTGAAAAGCGCGGGGAAGGGATTCATCATATTGCTTTTCGCGTTGAAAATATTCAAGAAGCGTTGGAGGAGCTTAAGGCCAAAGGGGTGCGCCTGATTGATGAGATCCCACGGAAAGGGGCGGGTGGCGCACTTATCGCATTTATTCATCCCAAAGAGACCAACGGGGTTCTGGTAGAACTCTGCGAGAGATAATCCAACACCTTAATGGAGGCGGTCATGACGGAGAGACCTGTGGATGCATGGAGAGATCTGGCGGAAAAGGAGCTTCGGGGAAAACCTCTGGAGAGTTTGACTCGAGAGACCCCTGAAGGCATTGAGGTAAAGCCCCTTTACACCCAGGAAGACCTTGAGGGGCTCGAGTGTGTGGGAACGCTTCCTGGTTTTTCTCCTTTTGTGCGCGGTCCCAAAGCGACCATGTATACGGGTCGGCCTTGGACCATACGGCAATATGCAGGGTTTTCAACAGCCAAAGAGTCCAACGCCTTTTATCGAAAAAATCTGGCTGCAGGTCAGAAAGGGCTTTCGGTGGCCTTTGATTTGGCCACGCATCGGGGTTACGACTCCGACCACCCCCGTGTGGCAGGGGATGTGGGTAAGGCCGGGGTGGCTGTGGATTCGGTCGAGGACATGAAGATTCTGTTTGACGGCATCCCCCTGGATGCCATGAGCGTCTCCATGACCATGAACGGGGCCGTGCTTCCGGTTCTGGCTGGCTACATTGTGGCCGCTGAAGAACAGGGCGTGCCCATGGAAAAACTCACCGGCACCATTCAAAATGACATCCTAAAAGAGTATTTGACTCGAAATACTTATATCTACCCACCAGGGCCTTCCATGCGCATTGTTTCGGACATCATCGGCTTTTGCTCCGAGAAGATGCCCAAGTACAACACCGTCTCCATCAGCGGCTACCATATGATGGAGGCCGGGGCCGACTCTGTGCTTCAATGCGCCTTTACTCTGGCCGACGGCCTGGAGTATGTGAACGCCGCCATGGAGGCCGGCCTCGATATTGACACGTTTGCCCCCCGTCTCTCCTTTTTCTTTGGCATCGGCATGAACTTCTTCATGGAGATTGCCATGCTGCGGGCTGCCCGC
>JAKSCC010000180.1 GCA_022360815.1 Desulfobacterales bacterium | reverse complement strand
GGTATGTGACGCCACCGTTCTGGCCGGAGACGTGGTGGATGCCATTTGCGGTGAAAAAGAGGCCCTGCTTGAAGAGGCCATGCTTCTCGACCGTTATGTGGGCGAGAAGGTGGAGTCTGGAAAGCAGAACCTCACCTTCCGTATGGTTTACCGTTCGGCCGACAAAACATTGAAGGACAAGGCTGTGAATAAGATTCACACGCGTTTGACCGAGATGCTTCTGTCGCGGTTTAACGCCAGCCTTCAGTAGGTCGTGGTGGGGTAAAGCCTAAGCCAAGGGCTTTTGGAGTTATAGAAGGAGGGGGGTGTCGATGGGCATCCCCCTCTTTTGGTATGAAGATGTGCTGTCCTCGAAGGGTTTCGTTTTTTGAAAAGTGGTTCCCCTGCAATCAATTCAAAATTGAAGTCTTATAGCGATGCAGCCGAAGAGGATATGGGGCAGGGAGTCTCTGCCGGTGGATACCAACAGTCTTTGTACGATGAAGAGAAAGGAGAGCCATGTCTGTTGTTCCGCAGAAGAGATACTACAAGATCAGTGAGGTGAGTGCCTTGACGGGCCTTGAGTCCCATGTGCTTCGGTTTTGGGAGGGCGAGTTTCCCGTCATTCGTCCCAAGCGTACAGAGTCGGGGCAGCGGATGTACCGCAGGAGGGATATTGATGCTATTTTTGAGATTAAGCGGCTGCTTCACGATGAGCGCTACACCATTGAGGGGGCAAAGAAAATGCTTGGATCTCGTGCCTGCGGGTTGAGAGATAAGGAGGAGAGCAGGTCTCTTTTGGGGTCAAAAGAGATTGAGGAGATCCTTGAGGAGTTGAGAGAGATTCGTGCAATGGTGTGATGGATGTGCTCTGATATTATTAATGTATTGACAATACACTTTTTTTATCTTAATAGATTATGCTGGAATTTCGAGGGAGGCGCTTTTTACCCCAATTGGATGCGAATGGGGAGCGCTTTTTCGTGCCTCTGTTTCGAGGGTGTGAACGCGTAAACACCCCGTTTCACAGGCCCCTCGGTTCGGTCCCGATGTCGGGGCATGTGCTGGATGGGCCCCTTGACGAGGCCATGCGGCAGGCGGCGGTCATCCTGGAACCACAGGATTCGCCACGACATGACAGTCTGTTGCAATCGGGAACGGGCAAAATGCCCGTTTTTTGTTTTTATTGCGCTGTGTTGCGGCGCTTCAGTACGGATGGGCGAATGGCAGCCAGTTCAAAAAAAACAAAACATCAAAAAAGAGATAGGCGGCCCCGCTTTCCCATCACAGGCGCACAGCTTGTGGAGGCACAAAAGGTGGCAGAGACCCTCTGCGAAGGCGAGAGTATTGAGCTGGTTCATATGGAATCGCTTACCGAGCATGGGCACGCAATTCTTCGCCTCTATATCGACAAAGAGGGCGGCGTGAACCTGGGTGACTGTACCGATATTAGCCGCCAACTGGGCGATCTGCTGGATGTCTCACTGAACATCCAAGGGGAGTATCGACTGGAAGTGTCGTCTCCCGGCCTTGAAAGGCCCCTCTCTAAACCGCAGGACTTCGAACGCTTCAAAGGAAGTGTCGCCACAATCACTACCCTTAGCCCCATGGATGGAAGAAGTCGTTTCAAAGGGGAACTTCAGGGACTCGGACCTGCCGAGACGGTGGGCATTGTCGTGGATGGAGAGACGTTTGAGATTGCCCTTGAAAACATCAAACGTGCCAGACTTGTCGCAAATATTGGAGAGAGCTGATGCAAATTACAGAGATCAAACGGGTTGTTGAGCAGGTCAGCAAGGACAAGGGAATCGACTACAACGTGCTGATCAAGACGCTGGAGGAGGCCCTGGCCTCTGCTGCCCGAAAAAAACTGGGTAAAAATGCCGATATCGAGGTCCAGTACAATGAAGAGACCGGCGAGATTGAGGTGTTCCAGTTCAAAGAGGTTGTGGAAGAGGTCCTTGACCCCGATGTGGAGGTGACCTTAGAAGAGGGCCGCAAGCTCGACAGCGAGTGTGAGATTGGCGACAGCCTGGGGCAGAAAGTGGACACCTCTACCTTTGGGCGTATTGCTGCCCAGTCTGCCAAGCAAGTGATCATTCAGAAGATGAAGGATGCTGAGCGGGAAGCGATATACGAGAATTTTATCGACCGCAAAGGCGAGATCATCAACGGTATTGTCCAGCGCCTGGACCGGGGTGACATCATCGTCAACCTTGGCAACACCGAAGCGGTACTACCTGTGCGTGAGCAGATTCCTCGAGAAGGTTTTCGACGGGGTGACCGTGTTCGCGCTCTGATTAAAGATATTCTCCTGGAGTCCAGAGGGCCCCAGGTGGTCCTGACCCGTTGCAGTCCGGAATTCCTGATCTCTCTTTTCAAAACAGAAGTTCCAGAGATCATGGAAGGGGTGGTGAAGATCAACGGTGCCGCTCGAGAACCCGGCGTACGTGCCAAGATTGCCGTTAGCTCCATCGACTCGGATATCGATCCGGTGGGCGCTTGTGTGGGCATGAAGGGCAGCCGCGTTCAGAACGTGGTTCAGGAGCTGAAAGGCGAAAAGATCGATATTATTCCATGGCATCCCGACTCGGCCCGTTACATCTGCAACGCACTGGCCCCTGCTGAGATTGCCAAGGTGATTATCGATGAAGATACCCGCACCATGGAGGTGATTGTCCCGGTGGACTACCTCTCGGTGGCCATTGGCAAAAAAGGGCAGAACGTGCGCCTGGCGTCCATTCTCACCGGCTGGCAGCTTGATGTCACCAGTGAGGAGGAGCACAGCCGCTCCATGAAGGATGAGTTTAACGTCCTGATGAGCATTCCCGGCGTGGGAGCTGCTCAGGCCGAAGCCCTTCACTCCCGAGGCTATTGCAGCCTGGAGGAGATTGCAGACGCATCGGTGGACGACTTGATGCAGATTGAAGAGTTTGATGAAGAGCGGGCAACACAGGTGATTGAATTCGCCCGTTCACCGGAGAGCATGTCCGAAAGCAGCGACACTGAGGAGGCTGTGGCTTCCGATCTGGACGACGAGGTCGCAGCAGATGCACAGCCGGACGAGACACCAGAAGAAGAGACCCCCGACGAGGAAGATGAGGATGGTGTCTCTCCGGACGAGGAATGAGACCCGAATCACATCCGGACGCATAAAGCTTAGATACCCGGGCGGGCGTCCTACCAAGGATTGATTTTTCGGAAGAGCCGTGTGAACAGGGAGTTGTTGCAGAACAGATTAGGGGGAGTGAATGGCAAAAATCAGAGTCTATGAACTTGCCAAAAACCTGAATATGACCAACAATCAATTGCTCAAGAAGATTGAAGCAATGGGCATTGAGGTTGGAAGCCACATGAGTTCCCTTGAGGATGACGCTGTTGAGGCGATCCGCAAGAAGATCTATGGCGACAAGAATCAGGAGAGCCAGGACAAGCGCGTTCGTAAAACCGTTATCCGAAGGCGTCGCAAAGACGATGTCGACGAGGAGGCAGCGGACGCCACGCCCGCACCCGAGGTCGAGAAGGCCGAGGAGAAGGCGCCTGAAGAGCCTGCATCCACGGGAACTTCCGAGGTCGTTGAGGAGGCCGCCCCCGAAGCCACATCCCCTGTCAAGGACGCGGTGAAGGACGAGCCTGAAGAAGAGGTGAAGGAAGAGGCCAAAGAGGAGCCCAAGCCTGAGCCTGTGAAACCCAAAAAGGTGAAGAAGAGCGAGCCGGCACGCATTATCAAGCGGCCCGTGGTTGAGGAGCCTGTTGTTAACGAGACTCCTGAACCCGTTGAAGCAGCGCCCGCTCCTGAAGTCGAAGAAGCCCCGGAACCTCCGGTGGTTGAGGCAAAGCCTGAAGAGGAGAGTGTCACAGAAATGAATGCGGAGCCGGCCCAAAAGGCGGAACCGGTAGCCCAAGAGGCTGCTGAAAAAGAGGCTGCCCCCAGCCCGTCTGATGCCAAGGCATCTGAGCCTGCGGGAGAAGGCGATGCTTCCACCGCAGAGAAGGAAGAACCCAAGAAGAAGAGCAAGAAAAAGGTGAAGAAGTTCACCGCGGCCAAGATCATCAAGCTTCCTGAGCCTGGTGTGAAGCCTGACTTCCTCAAAGAGAAAGAAGCCCCCACCCGTGGTAACGGTAACGGTAACGGAAACGGTCACCACCGTTCAAACCATCATCACAATGGCCTTCCTTCGCATACCGGTCGCCCGGACCCCAACGCCATGGTTCCCCCTCCCAAGGGTGGTGAGGTGGCAGGGGACGCCCGCGGTAAAAAAGGTCGCAAGGGTGGCCGAGGCGATGACGATTTTAACTCCCGCAAGAAGGGCCGCAAGAAGACCGTGGTTCAGGGACGAGACCTCTACTCAGAGGGCCGCGGCAAAAAAGGGCGCAAGGGTGGCCGAGGTGGCCGTCAGCAGCAGCCCGTGGGTCAAAAGACCCAGATTACCGTGCCCAAGGCGATCAAGCGCCGCATCAAGGTGGACGAGACCATTGTTTTGGCCGAACTTGCCAAGCGTATGGGCATCAAGGCCAACGACATGATCATCAAGCTCATGGGCATGGGCGTCATGGTCACGGTAAATCAGACCATCGATTACGATACCGCATCCCTCGTGGCCACAGAATTTGGCTTTGAAGTAGAGGCTGCCGCCTTTGAAGAGGAGACCATCTTAAGCACCTCCACCGTGGATGAGGATCCCTCAAAGCTGGTGACCCGTGCGCCGGTTGTGACCATTATGGGCCACGTTGACCACGGCAAGACCTCGCTTCTGGATGTGATTCGAAAGTCCCATGTCACCTCCGGTGAGGCGGGCGGCATTACCCAGCACATTGGTGCCTACCATGTGCAGACCCCCAACGGTGCCATCTCATTTCTCGATACCCCGGGCCACGAGGCGTTTACCGCCATGCGTGCCAGGGGTGCCAAGGTGACCGACATCGTTATTCTGGTGGTTGCCGCTGACGATGGCGTGATGCCTCAGACCGTGGAAGCCCTGAACCACGCCAAGGCGGCTGAGGTTCCCATGATTGTGGCGGTCAACAAGATGGACAAGCCCGACGCCGATCCCGATCGTGTGAAGCGCGAGCTCTCCGAGCACGGCATCCTGGCCGAAGACTGGGGTGGCGATGCCATCTTTGTCAACGTCTCTGCCAAATCCAAGATGGGCATCTCAGAGCTTTTGGAGATGGTGCTTCTTCAGGCCGAAGTGCTTGAGCTGAATGCCAACCCCGATCGTCTGGCCCTGGGCCACGTGGTGGAATCCAAACTTGACATCGGACGCGGTCCTCTGGCAACCGTTCTTATTCAGAACGGCAGCTTGAAGTCCGGCCAGTCTGTGGTGTGCGGCATGTACCACGGTAAGGTTCGCGCCATGTTCAACGACCGCGGAGAGCAGGTTGCCGAAGCCGGTCCCGCCATGCCTGTTGAGATCATTGGTCTGACCGGTGTTCCCGAAGCAGGCGACGAGATGGTCGCGGTGAAGGATGAAAAAGACGCCAAGCAGGTGAGTGCCCACCGTCTTCAGAAGGCAAGGGCCCGTGAGCTGGCCAAGAACAGCCGCGTGACCCTGGATCGTCTCTTTGAGCAGATGGAAGAGGGCGAGGTGAAAGACCTTAACCTGATCATCAAGGCGGACGTTCACGGCTCCATCGAAGCCCTGCGTGAGTCCTTAGGAAAGCTCTCCACCAGCGAGGTGAAGGTGAACGTGATCCATGCGGCCACCGGTACCGTCACCGAGTCCGACGTTTCCCTGGCAGCGGTCTCCAACGCCATTATCCTTGGCTTCAACGTGCGTCCCGCCACCAAGGTGCAGGACATGGCCAAAGAAGAGTCTGTGGACATGCGGTTCTACGACATCATCTACGATGCCATCAAGGACCTCAAAGACGCCATGGTGGGTCTCATGGAGTCCACTTTCGAGGAGAAGATCCTCGGCCGCGCCGAAGTTCGCGACACCTTTGTTATTCCCAAGAAAGGCACCGTGGCGGGCTGTTACGTTACCGAGGGCAAAATTGTCCGTGGCAACAAAGTGCGTCTGCTGCGTGACGGTGTCATTGTCTACGACGGCAACCTCGGCTCCCTGCGTCGTTTTAAAGACGACGCCAAAGAGGTGGCCCAGGGATACGAGTGCGGCATCGGCATTGAGAACTACAACGATGTCAAAGTGGGCGATACCATCGACTGCTACTTCTTGGAAGAGATCAAACCCACTCTGGATTGATGGGATGAGGTGCGGCAATGCCGCACACACCCTTTGATCTGATTTGTTTTTTTTGTTGTACATTTGGTGGCCCCTGTTGTTTTTGTTGACGGCAGGGGTCGCCTTTTACCACAAGGTGAAAAAACAGCCTTGGGTGTCAAGGGGAGACCTTTGGCTTGCCCCTTTTAGAGGCTGAGACAAGAAGGTAGCTATGAAGCCTTATACCCGTGCTGATCGCATCAGCGTTAAAATCCAGTCCACCCTCTCTGAGCTGCTGCGCAAGAAGGTGAACGATCCCCGCCTGGAGATGGTCACCATCACCGGTGTGGATATCACCGATGATCTGCGCCACGCCCAGGTTTTTTTCTGCGTCACCGGGGAGAAGAAGGCCCGGTATGAAGCCAAGTCGGGTTTTCGAAGTGCCTCGGGTTTTTTGCGGAAAACCCTTGCCGGAAAGCTGGGCCTGAAGTTTATGCCCAACCTCACCTTTGTCTACGATGAATCCTTTGACTATGGCTCGCGCATCGATTCGGTGCTCAAATCTTTGGATATTCCTCACGATTCCGAGGATGGAGACGACGAGGCATAGGGCGGGACGGTAGTCTGTCCCAATTCTTGAGGATCCCTTAAGTTTTTCGAGGCATTGCACGCCATGATTCTGGAGACCCTTAAAACGAGTTCTCGCCTTCTTCTGGCGACCCACATCCGTCCCGATGGGGATGCCATTGGCTCGCTTCTGGCTCTGGGCCGCGGGTTGGCCTCTCTGGGAAAAGAGGTGACTCTTTTTAATGAGAGCGCCATTCCAGCGATTTTTCGATTTCTTCCGGGTATGGATGAGATTGTATCGGAGCCAGGAGATTTTCAGGCCTACGATGCTCTGGTGGTGCTGGACTGCAGCGATATCTCACGCATCGGGCAGGTGGCAGAGCGTCTTCCACAGGATCTTTCCGTTCTCAACATCGATCATCATATCACCAACACGGGTTTTGGGACCCAGCAGTGGGTGGAGCCCAAAAGTTCTTCCACCGGTGAGATGATCTATCACCTTCTGGGCGACCTGGGGGTTGGGATAGACCAGGCCATGGCCTACGCCATCTATACGGCCATTCTTACCGATACGGGCTCTTTTCTCTTTCAGAACACCACACCCGACTCTTTGACCATCTGCGGAGAGATGGCCGCCAAGGGTGTTGATACCTACAAGGTGGCCCAGCACCTCTTTGCGACCTACTCGTTGGGGCGTCTCAAACTTCTCAATATGGTTTTAGAAACCATTGAGATTTCAGATAATGGCAAGCTCTCGGTGATGTACCTTACCCAGGAGATGCTCAAAGAGACGGAAACCGATGTAGACGATATCAACGGCCTGGTGAACTACGCCAAATATATCGAAGATGTGCGTGTGGCGGTGCTTATTCAAGAGGCGCGTACCCCCCTGGATGATGAGGGGCGCTACCATGTGAGCCTTCGCTCCAACGGGCCGGTGGATGTGGGCTCCATTGCAGCCTCCTATGGTGGTGGAGGGCATCCCGGAGCAGCGGCCTTTACCGCCTTTGCCACCCTTAAAGAGGTGAAAAAAGAGGTGATGCGAATCTCTGAGTCTCTTTAAACTGCCTGTGCCTTGCGCGAATCACATCTTTTTTGTAACCATTCAAATAGCCGTAACCTCCTGCGGACCTGCCGGGAATCAAAATTTTAAAAGCGACTCACCAAAGGCCTTTTTGAATCGTTACGTTTCTTTTTCACTTCCGATTGCAGATAGATATTTTTCATGAACGACGGAATTCTTTTAATAGACAAGCCCGCCGGAATCTCTTCAGCCCGTGTGGTAAGCCGCATCAAGCGGTGCTTTGGTTTTAAAAAGGTGGGCCATACCGGAACCCTGGATCCTTTTGCCACAGGCCTTATGGTGATCACCATCGGAAAGGCCACGCGTCTCTCCCGTTTTTTTCTGGATGCAGACAAAGCGTATGAAGCGCGATTGACCCTGGGGGCAAGCACCGACACCCTGGATCTTACCGGTGAGGTGGTGGTGCGCGAGGGCGAAAAGCGCCTGGCCGAGCTTGAGGCAGGGCTCGGCATGTCAGAGGTGAAGTCGGTTTGTAAGGCCTTTACCGGTGAGCTTATGCAGGTACCGCCTGTCTACTCTGCCCTGAAACAGGATGGGGTCCCCCTTTATAAGCTGGCCCGAAAGGGGCAGGCTGTGGAAAAACCGCCTCGGCAGGTGGTGGTGCATGAAAATGCGCTGAACGAGCTTCTGTTTCCTCATATTGACATAACGGTTATCTGCTCCAAAGGGACCTATATTCGAAGTCTGGCCCGGGATATGGCCGAAGCTTTGGGCACTGTGGGGCACCTGACGGCGCTTCGCAGGACCGAAACCACCGGGTTTCGTGTGGAAGAGGCCCTCACCCTTGAAGCGGCTGAAAATACGGATAAAGAGTCTTTGCCCCTGATCTCCATGGCCGATGCCCTTTCTCACCTTCCGGCCTTTACCCTAAGCGAGGCCGAGGTGGCTCAGGTGGCGGTGGGGGCTCCCCTTGCCTGGCGCAGCGCCGGTGTGGATGCTGGGGAGGCGTTTTGCCGGGTTCTTGGGCCCGACGGCTCGCTCGTGGCGATGGTGGAATCGGCCAAAAACGGTGATGATCATAAATACTGTTGTGTTTTTGCTTCATAACGGTATAATAATTCGTTATTTGTGCGCCGGGAGCTTGTTTTGGAAAGAGCAAAGGTTCCCGCTGCAAGGTCAAAGTAACTGCCCGATGATGCAGCCTGTCTGAATGGAATATCGGATGGGATAAGGCCGGGCAGGGCTGGAAAATTCGCTTGCCGGCGGTTTTCCGGTTTTCATTATTCCAGTTTACTTAACAAGGGTGTTTTATGGCATGGCGGTGCGGATACACATCGCAGATGCACACCCCAATGGAGGCATTTAAAAAATGGTATTTACCAAAGAGCAGAAACTCGGAACCATTGATGAGTACAAAACCCATGACTCTGACACCGGTTCACCTGAAGTCCAGATCGCCCTTCTTACCGACCGCATCAAGTATCTCACCGAGCACGTGAAGGTACACAAGAAAGACCACCACTCACGTCGTGGCCTTCTTATTCTTGTAGGTCGCAGACGTCGCCTTCTGAACTACCTGAAGAAAAAGAACATCACCCGCTACCGTGAGCTTCTCGGAAGACTCGGCCTTAAGCGATAGATGATGTTTTGGGCCAAAGGCCACGGACGCAGGGTCCATGGCCTTTGGCCTCTCTTACCAACCGCCGCCGCACTTCAACGGAAATCTTTGGACAAACTCCTTTTAAATAAGCACACGTGAGGTATCGACCCACTTCCCTTTAGGGTGGATGGCTCAGGCGTGCCGTTATTTATGAGGAGGCTTGCAAGAAGGCTTTCCACATAGTGCAGCGGTTTCACCTAACCAAGGAGCAATAGATGCAAGAATACAGCTTTGAAACCGAGCTGAACGGAAAAACGCTGAGGCTGAAAACAGGCAAAATCGCCAAGCAGGCCTCTGGTGCAGTTATCGCTGAAATGGGCGAAACCAGTGTTCTCGTTACCGTTGTGGGTGACAAGAAAGCCAAAGAAGGCATCGACTTTCTTCCTCTCTCAGTAGAGTATCAGGAGAAAATTTACGCTGCGGGACGCATCCCCGGCAACTACTTCCGTCGTGAGCAGGGTCGCCCCAGTGAGAAAGAAATTCTCACCTGTCGCCTGATCGACCGTCCCATCCGTCCTCTCTTTGCAGATGGTTACGGTTGCGAGACCCAGGTCATCGCCACTGTCATGAGTATGGATAAAGAGAACGAGCCCGATGTACTGGCCATGATGGCCACGTTTGCGGCCCTTCATATCTCTGAGCTTCCCTTCGAAGGCCCCATTGCCGCGGTTCGTGTGGCCCGTGTGGATGGTGAATTCGTCATCAACCCCACCATCCCCGAGATGGAAAATTGCGACATCAACATTGTGCTGGCAGGCTCCAAAACCGGCATCACCATGGTGGAAGGTGGGGCCAAGGTGGTTTCCGAAGCCGATATGCTGGAAGCCCTTGAAGTGGGCCACAATGCATTGATTCCGCTCATTGAGATGCAGGAAGAGCTTCGCGCAGCCGTAGGCAAAGAAAAGCGTGTGGTGGAAGCCCCCACCGTGGACGAAGAACTTTACGCCTATGTTGAGAAAGAAGCAGGCGCGAAGGTAAAAGAGGCCCTTCAGGTGAAGGATAAGATGGAGCGCAAGGCTGCTATCTCTGCTGTCAAAGATGAGCTGATTGCCGCTCTTCCTGAAGAGTATGCCGAGCGTGGTGGTGAGGCTTCTGAGATGTACAGCAAGCTCACCAAAAAGGTGGCCCGTGCCATCATCCTTGACGACGGGCACCGTATCGACGGTCGTTCCTTTGATGAGATTCGGCCCATCACCTGTGAAGTCGGTTCCCTGGCTCGTCCCCATGGTAGCGCTTTGTTTACCCGTGGCGAGACCCAGGTTATGGGTATCCTGACCCTCGGTTCCGGCATGGATGAGCAGCGCATTGAGACCCTTTCCGGTGATGTCACCAAGCCATTTATGCTCCACTACAACTTCCCTCCCTACTCCGTAGGCGAGTGCAAGCGTGTGGGCGCTCCCAGCCGTCGTGAGATCGGCCATGGCGCTCTGGCCACCCGTGCCATCGAGCCCATCATCCCTTCTAACGAAGATTTTGAATACACTGTGCGCCTCATCTCCGAGGTGACCGAGTCCAACGGCAGCTCCTCCATGGGAACGGTTTGCTCCTGCACCCTGGCCCTTATGGATGGCGGTGTGCCCATTTCAGCACCTGTTTCCGGTATTGCCATGGGATTGGTGAAAGAGGGCGACAAGGTCGCTATTCTTTCTGACATTCTTGGTGATGAAGATCACATGGGCGACATGGACTTCAAAGTGGCCGGTACCGAAGAGGGCGTTACCGCCCTTCAGATGGATATCAAGATCAATGAACTTCCCAAGGAGATCATGGTCAAGGCCCTTGAGCAGGCGCGTGCAGGCCGTCTCCACATTCTTGGAAAGATGCTTGAGGCCATCGACGCCCCCCGTGAGGACATCTCTGTCCACGCACCCAAGGTGCACGTGGTCAAGATCAACCCCGATAAGATTCGCGATATCATCGGTCCTGGCGGCAAGAATATCCGTCAGATTCAGGCGGACACCAACACCCGTCTGGAGGTTTCCGATGATGGCACCGTAAAGATTACGGCTGTCAATGGTGAAGATGCGGCCAAGGCGGTTCAGATTGTGAACGATATCGGAACCGACCCCGAGCCCGGTGAAGAGTATGAAGGCACTGTGGCCAAAGTGGCCGATTTCGGCGCCTTTGTGACCATTCGTCCCGGTGTGGACGGCCTGGTTCATATCTCCGAGCTGGCTCATAGCCGTGTGGCCCGGGTGACCGATGTGGTGAACGAAGGCGATAAGCTGAAAGTACGTGTTCTTGAAGTGAGCCGTGACGGAAAGATTCGTCTGAGCCACAAAGCCACCCTTCCCAAACCCGAAGGCTACGAAGAGCGCCCTCCCCGTGAGCGTGAGGATCGTCGCCGAGAAGATCGTCGGGACGACCGTGGTGGACGACGTGATGACCGCGGACGCGGCGGACGAGGTGGTCGAGGGGGCAATGACAGAGGCCGTCGCTAAGACCACATTGAAAAATGGCGTGCGCATCGTCACGAGACGGATCGAGCATGTTCGGTCCGTCTCTATGGGCGTGTGGGTGGACGCGGGTGCCAGGGATGAGGCCCCTTCTGAGGCTGGTCTCTCCCATTTTATCGAGCACATGCTCTTCAAGGGGACCGAAAAGCGTTCGTCTTACGACATCGCCAAGGCGTTTGACGCCATCGGCGGACAGACCAACGCCTTTACCTCCATGGAGAACACCTGCTACCACGCACGCGCCATGGACGAGCACATGGGGATTATGGCTGGTCTCTTGAGTGACATCTTTTTGAACTCCACCTTTGATGAAGAAGAACTGGAGAGCGAAAGACCTGTCATTCTTTCTGAGATCGGCATGGTGGAGGACAACCCTGAAGATTACATTCACACCCTTCTGGAGGGACAGTTTTGGGGGAGTCATCCCTTGGGACGCAATATCCTGGGAGAGCGTGATAAGATTCAGGGGTATACTCGGGATGATCTGGTCAAGTTTTTTAACCACCTTTACCAACCAGGGAAAGTGGTGATCTCTTGCGCCGGTAACGTCAATCACGACGAGATCGTTTCGCTTATTGCACCGGCTTTTGAAGGGATTGAAGCCAAAGAGGGCTTTGCCGAGCGCGTGGTGGCCACACCGCAGTCTGGGCTCACGTGCCTCTCACGGCCCATTGAACAGACCCACGTCAGCCTTTCCTGGCCAGGTCTTGCCGTGACCCATGAGATGCGATTTGCCTCCTCTCTTATGAACACCATCCTCGGGGGCAATATGAGCTCTCGGCTTTTTCAGGAGATTCGGGAAAAGAGGGGACTGGCCTACAACGTCTACTCGTTTACCGCCTCTTATGTGGATGCCGGTATGGCTGGAATCTACGCAGGGGTGATGCCCGAGACCCTGATTCAGTGTTTGGAGGTCACCAGGGGTATCCTTGAAGAGCTTTGCGATAAGGGGGTGGATGAGACCACCCTGGCTGAGGCCAAAGCTTTTACCAAGGGAAATATTCTGCTTGCTTCTGAAAGTGTGGACAGCCAGATGGCGCGTCTTGCCTCCAGTGAGTTTCACTTTGGGCGCCAGATTCCTCTGGATGAGGTGACCCAGCGCATTGAAGCGGTGACGATCCAGGATATTCAGAAGGTGGCCCAGATGGCATTCAGCCACAAGCCAGCCGTTGCGGTTTTGGGCCCCAACCCCGATGAAGAAAAAATCGGGCAGGTGTTTGCTTAGCCTTCGGCGACCAGGGGGTGATCCCTGGACCCCATATGGTGAATACTCGGTAAGGTGAAGAGACTCGCATCTTTTTGAGAGTATTCACGCGAAGGGCAAGGGGGGGCAAGATTTTTGGACAGGTGTGGGTTGCTGGGCTTCATGTTCAGGTAATTCATTCGGTTTCAAAAAAATGTGCTTAACCCCTTTCAAGATCTGTTTGATACCGATATAAAAAAAGTGCCCCGTTTCGGGGCACTTTTTTTATGCAGTAACAGTAACCATTCCGTTATCATTCGCCTCCGGCGGCTCTGTCGGGGGCCAAGCTTTTGAAAAG
>JAKSCC010000136.1 GCA_022360815.1 Desulfobacterales bacterium | reverse complement strand
TGTCGATGCCTTTAAGGAGATACCAAACCCAAACAAGCAGATGGCCTTTATGCAGCCCACCATCTTTACTCCGGTGGAGACCAACCTCAAGAAACTCCTAAACCACTACGGGGTCCACGTAAAATCCGCTTATATCATGGATGAAAAGTGCTACAAGCAAGCCCTACCCAGGCGCTTTGGCGGCGGGCAGCAGACCCTTTACTACATCCCCATCATCGAAAACGAAAAAATCAACCACGAGCTTCCCTTCCTCAGGCAGATCAAGGGCCTCGTCACCCTCAAGGCGTCCCCGGTCACCCTTGATGAAAAGCGAATTCAAAGCCAAAACCTGAAAGCAGAAACCCTCTTCTCCACCTCGGATCGTTCCTGGACCCAGTCCAGAAACATCACCTTAAATACCATGACGATTCGGCCTCCGGCCGATGAATCGGCCTTTTCAAGCCAACCTGTGGCCGTCATGGTTCAAGGCGAATTCACAAGTTACTTCGCTGATAAAACCATTCCAGAAAAACCATCGAATCCGTCTGAATCCGGTAGCGATAAAGGCAAAGAGAAGAGCCAGGTCAGCCAGAGCGGCGCCATCCTCACCAAAGGACGCCCGGCACGCCTTGTGGTGGTGGGCTCTGTGGATATGCTCACCAACAGCCTCTTTGATGAAAAAGCCCAAAGCCCCAACGGCGCTTTTATCATGAACCTTATGGATGCCACAGCCGGCCGGGAGAGCATTGCGGTCATGCGCGGCAAAAAGCAGCGTTTCAATCCGCTCAAAAAGATCCCCGAGTCGGTCAAGATGCCCATAAAAATCTTCAACTATGCGGGCCTGCCCCTTTTTACGGCTCTCTTCGGCCTTGGGGTCTACTTAAGACGCCACAGAAGGAGAAAGGCGATTCAGGCCATGTTTATTGAGCCCACAATGCCCAAGCTCTCCTGCGAAGAGAGCAGCACACTGGCAGGATAGAGATTTTTTTGCGGCGTTTATTTTTAATAAATCGACTCGCCCAAGGTGAGCCAAACAACTCGCAACATATCGTAAGCGATAGCTTTTTTTAAACCTCATCGACCATACGTCTAAGGAGCACATTGTGAAAAAAGAGGTCGTCATCCTCCTTGCCGTTATTGCAGCCCTGGCCGGCTACCTCATGGTGGGCCAAACGGGCCAGACCCACTACGACATTCCAAAACTCTCTCCCCTTCAAACCACCGATGTGGATCGTCTGGAGATAAGAAAAGGAGACGACCTTCTTCTTCTGGAAAAAATCGAAGAGGAGTGGGCTGTGGATATGCAAGGGTTTCCGGGACGACGGAAAACCGTAGAAGATCTTGTGGAGACCGCTTCAAAGCTCACCCTCACCGAGCTTATCTCAGAATCCGGAAACCCCATTCGCTATCAGCTGGGGCCCGAGCAGGCCAAAACCGTCTCCCTTTTCAAAGGGGAGACACGTTTAAGGGTGTTTTCAGTGGGCAAAACCGCCCCCTCAAACCGCCACACCTTTGTGATGCTAAACGAAAAGCCCGAAGTCTACCTGGCCATGGGCAACTTCAGTGACCGATTTCGTATCGATCCAGAGGCCTTTATCGACAAGGCCGTCCTCCTTTTTAAAGTGGATGCAGTCAGCGGCTTTTCCATTGCAAAGGGAAAAAGTACCCTTGCAGCCAAACGGGTCTCTGGTCCACCCAAAGAAGAGGGGGCTGCCGCCTCCTTTCTCTGGCAAAATGAGAAGGGCCAAACCCTGGAGCTCACAAAGGTGCAAAACCTTCTGGCCACCTTGAGCAGCCTCTCCTGTGAAAAATGGCTGACTCAAAGAGAGGGCAACACCACCGAGGCGACAGATGGTGTGACCATCACCATCATGACAGACCGCCCCACCACCCTGACCCTCAAGGCAGACCAGACGGCCACCACCAACGAAAAACCGTTTCCCTTTACCCTGTCGGAGGCCACACAAAACAGCCTGACCCAGAGTCTGGACGCCCTTTTTTCACCGCCTGAAACAAAAGCTCAAGAGCCCAAACCAGAAGGAACCTAAAAAAACATTGGGCACCGCAATGGTGCCGTGCAGGCCTTGGTAGCTGATTTTTAACAGGCATTGCTTCGGTGTCATTTTCCCCAGCCCAAAAAGGAGCCGCACACCGCAAAAAAGGGGTTGATCGCTCCCAATGACGCTGCTATAACGCTCTCACTTCTTCGCCGAAGTGGTGGAATTGGTAGACGCGCTGGTTTCAGGGACCAGTGGGGGCAACCCCGTGGGAGTTCGAGTCTCCCCTTCGGCACCAGATAAAAATCAAGCCCTCTGCACAAACCGTGCAGAGGGCTTTTTTTGTTTCCATCAAAACGCCACCCTTTCAACCATTACCCTTGAGCATCTCTCCCAGCTTTCGCCCCAACGCCTCGGCCGCCTCTAAAGAGAGGGGCTGCTCTTCAAAGGTTTGAATACCCACGGAGTCTACGGTGGCTTCCTCACCATAAATCATCTGAATCCCCGACTTTTGGCACCCATCCCCATAACCGCACTTGACGCAAGGCACATTGCCAATAATTTTCACCGACCCCACCACTCGCATCCCCTCTTCATTCATGTAGTTGGTCACCGACTGGATTCCCATATCGCAGATGGCCGGAACCGCCTCATGGGGAACGGCCGAGGTCATCACCACCGCCCCCAGCTTCCCCGCCATCAGGGCGTTTCGATGGCGAAGTTGATACATTCTCTCAATAAACGCCTTGGTGCGGGAGTCCAGCGAGCAGTAAGGGGTGTAGCCACCAATGACAAGGGCATCGGCCTCTTTTACCCTCTGGGCCAGAGCCGTCCCATCGTCTTGAATAACGCAGACATTGGTCTTCACGCACCCCAGACACGCCCTGCAGGGTTCAAGGGTAAGGTTCGACAGCTTGACAAACTCCGTCTCAAGACCTGTGGCGGTCAGAAGTGCCTGAACAGCCCGATCGGTATTGCTCTTTTCAATGGGAGACCCAGAGACACCTAATACTTTCATGACATTCCTCCTCAGCGTTCTTGACAAGTGCACCACAAAAAGGGTTTCTCAAAAAAATACACACTGAAAAGTAAAATGAAAAGTGCTATTGTTACTTTTCAATTGTGCCTTTCAAATTTCTACTCCACAACCAGGATAAGACAACCCCCATGCCACGCCACCTGTTTCGCATCGAGCCTTTCCAGATAAAAAACGCAAAAAAACTTGTCTCATGGATGGAGAGTGAACGTTTCCAGGCCATCTGGTGCGCCAACACCTTTGCCTGGCCCCTCACCGTTGAGGCCATCCAAGAGATGCTTGATCTCTGCGCTTCAGATGCACCGCATCGCCAGCTGCTTCAGGTTGTCGACCCCTCGGGGGAAATGGTGGGATTTTTCGGCATAAGGCGCATCGACAGCCGCGGCACAGCGGGCCACCTCAGTCTGGTTATTGTCTCGCCGGACTGCAGAGGAGAGGGCGTTGGAAAGGCCATGGTCAAGGCTGCCCTTGACCATGGGTTTTTAAAACAGGGGTTTTCGCGAGTGCAGTTAAAAGTCTTTCATGTGAATCCTGCGGCACACAAGTGCTACGAAGCCTGCGGCATGACACCCTGGGGGCCAAAAAACGCCCCCTTTCACTTTAAAGGAGAGCGCTGGGAGGTGACCACCCTGGCCAAAGAGCACAAGGCCCCCCAAGGCAAATGACTCTGTGGGGATCAGGCTTTGTCTATGGCGAGACGATCCAAACCGTGAGCTTCAAACTCTTCATCGTATTGAGCCCCGGCCTCTCCCACCTTCTCCATAAATTCAGACGGGTCTGTTTTGTCCACCTCATCGTCATCCATGGACTCCATCAGATCCCGCATGGCCAGACGCTGGGAGAGCTGAGCCCAGAATTCGGTCTCCACAAAATTTTCCAGAAGGGCCATGTGACGGCTCTCAGAGAGAGACTCTTCGGTCTCAATGTAATCTTTGTGCTCTTCGCTGTACTTGAAAAGCCCCTCAAGCCCCATTTTTTTGTAATTGGAGAAGATCTTTTTTCGAAGGGCCCGGTAATCTTCGGTCTTCTCCGAGGGTTCCAGATCGTGGGCATGCATCACATAATCGGCCACCTGAAGCATCTCCACCAAAAGCCGGTACTCATCCTTGGATATATTTAAAAGCATGGATTCTTCCTTTTTCGTTGCATTCGTTTAAAGGGCAAAGGTTCATCTGCTGCCAATCTACCCCATTCCCCCAGGCATCACAACACCAGCCTGTAGCGCCTTTCGGGCAAAACCCGCCCCCACTGCCTGCCTTCCCATCTTTTTTCAAGAAAAAAACCATTTGCCTCATAGATGGCGATGGCGGCTGCCAGCCCTTCAAAAGTCTCCACAACCACCTCAGAGAGACCAATACCGCGCGCATGCTTCAAGGCACTTGCCATCAAAGCCTTTCCAAGGCCCTTTCCATGAAGGTCGGGGTGCAGAAAAAACCAGCGCAAGGAGGCCTCGCCACTTTTGTCTCGCCCGCTCACATCCAATGCAAGGGTGCCCATGGCAACGGATTCGTCAGGCGTCACCACGCGAAATATGGCATCTCGCTCCGGTTCAAATCGAGTAAAAAAGTCGGCCAGCCCTGCGGCGATCACCGCTTCAAAAGAAGGGCCGAGCTGCCAGCGCGATGCGTAATAATGGGCTTCAAGACTCGTCATTCGCCCAATAAGGCCTGTGGTGTACCCCGAAACGATCTCATACTGAGGCGCCATCAATTTCTCTTCTCCCGACTCGAAAAAAAGACCCCAAAAAGAATCAATGCCCCGCTTACCCCCTGAACCCAGGTGATGGACTCACCCAAAAAAATCCGAGCGTCAATGCCGCTGAAAAGAGGCAAGAGATAATAGACGGCGGCTGCCCGCCCCGCCCCGATAAGGGAGACCGATCGATTCCACAAGGCAAAACCGCAAAGGGATGCCCCCACCCCTGCATAGAGCACCACCGCCACAGAGTCCATGGGGATCATCGGAGCCCAGGACGTGCCCCGATCCCACAGGTAGAGGGGAAAGAGAAGAAGGGTTCCCATCCAAAAGATAATGGAGAGAAAGCCAAGGGTTGAAAAACCGGCAGGCACCCGCCGCACCAGAAGGGAGTAGATGGCAAAACAGCTGGCACCGGCCACCATCAAAAGATCGCCCCCATTAAAGGAGAGGTTCACAAGGGTTTCAACCGAACCTCTTGAAAAGAGAAGCACCACCCCGGCAAAAGCCGTCAACATACCGAGAATCTTTCCAGACGTCAGGGACTCCCCCAGAAAAAAACTCGCCAGAATCACAATGCCCAAGGGTGCGGTCATGGCGATAAGGGAGAGGTTCACCGCACTGGTCACCTGCCCGGCCATGTAGATAAGGGTGTTGCAACCGGAAACCCCGATAAGTGCTGTCACAAAGAGAAATCCGAAATGCTTCACAATGAGCTCTTTTTGCCGAATCACCTCTCCAAGGGCGATGGGAACAAGAACCGAGCTTGCCACAACCCAACGCCAAAACGAGAGGGTAATGGGAGAAAGACTGTGATGAAACCCCCTTGCAATGATAAAATTTCCGGCCCAGACAGCCGTTGCACTCATCGCACAAAACATCCCTACCACAAAACTGCTCTTGCCTATTGCCATTTCTGCTACCCTTAAAAAAACATCGTACAACGGCCCAGCTGCCTGCTGCTCTCTCTTTCTATGACAAATTCCTTAGAGGTGATACGCCTCGCCGCCCCGATATGCAAGGTTTTCCACAAGCTTCACCTTTTTGCCGCTCGCCCCAAAGGCCCCTTAAAAGCGCCCCATAAAAAATCCAGCCACCAGAGCCTCTTCTCCTTCAATGTTAAAATGAATCGAGAAATCGAATGTTGTTCCACGCTGTCAGACATGGTAGTTTTTAGAGTTGGGCGATTTGCGGTGGTTATCCGCAACGTCATTTTCATGTTCAACTTATTGATAGATAAAAGGTTTCACCATGGCCATTCTTGATATCGTCACCTACCCGGACAAGCGTCTCTCCAAACCCTCTGATACGGTGACTGAGATAGACGACACCATCAAAACCCTCATCGAAGACATGGCAGAGACCATGTTTGACGCACCAGGCGCCGGGCTTGCAGCCGTCCAGGTGGGGGTCAACAAAAAAATTATTGTGGTCAACACCACCAGCGATGAAGAGGACGCCGAAAACACCTACTTTGCCCTGATCAACCCTGAAATTGTGGAAGCCGATGGCGAGTACACCTCTGCCGACGAGGGCTGCCTTTCCGTGCCTGAGTTTCGCGCCACGGTAAAACGGTTCAACCGCGTCAAGGTCACCGCCCAGGATGTGGACGGAAACGATCTGGAGCTCAACGAAGAGGGCTTTCCTGCGGTGGTCCTTCAGCACGAAATCGACCACCTTGACGGCACCCTCTTCATTGACCGCATCAGCAAACTCAAACGCGAGATGTACAAACGCAAAGTCAAGAAGTGGATGAAAGGACGCTAATCCATGGAAAGACCCTCCATCATCTTTATGGGCACCCCCGATTTTGCGGTAAGCGCCTTAAAGGCCCTGCACGAGAGCAAGCTTTTTGACATCCGCCTGGTGGTGAGCCAGCCCGACCGCCCCAAAGGCAGGGGAAGAAAGCTTGAACCCACACCGGTCAAGGCGTATGCCCAATCGGTGGGCTACCCGGTGGAGCAGCCGGAATCGGTAAAATCCGAAGCGTTTATTGAGCTTGCCAAGACCATCGCCCCGGACTTTTTTGTGGTGGTGGCATTTGGCCAGATTTTGAGCCAGACCCTTTTGGATGTGCCGAAAATTGCCCCCATCAACATCCACGGATCCCTTCTTCCAAAATATCGCGGTGCCGCCCCCATTCAGCGCGCCATCATGGAGGGAGAAGAGACCACCGGTGTCACCACCATGGTGATGGACAAGGGCATGGATACCGGCGACATGCTCATCAAGGCCGAGATTTCCATCGAAAAAGATGATACGGCAGCGACCCTTCACGACAAACTGGCATCCCTTGGCGGCGAGCTCATTGTACGCACCCTGCCCGGCCTTATGGATGGCAGCGTTACTCCCGAGCCCCAGGACAACAGCAGAGCCACCCATGCGGCCATGCTCTCCAAAGCCGAAGGAGAGATCGACTGGAGTGCGCCGGCCCGCCTGATCCACTGCAGGCTGCGCGGCATGAGCCCCTGGCCCGGTGCCTACACCTTCCTTGACGGAAAAAGGCTGCGCATTCACAAGGCCGAAACCCAGGAGCTCTCCCATGACGCCCAGCCCGGCACCCTCATGAGCTGCCACAACGAACTGGTGGTGGCAACAGGCGAAGGCGCCATTAAAATTCTGGAACTCCAGGGAGATGGCGGCAAACGCATGCCCGCCGAAGCGTTTTTAAGGGGCAACCCCATGGAGCCTGGCCAGATTCTGGGCCGATAGCAGAGCACCCGTCTTTCACAAAACACAAAGCGCCGCCTCATCTGGTGGCGCTTTGTGTTTTGTTTTATCGATGCAAATTCGAGCCGTTAAAAACACACTTTAAGGATAACACCACCCATGACGCCAAACGCCAGAAGCCTGGCTTATGACATACTCACCACCCTTGGAAAAAAGCCCGACGCCACCTTGGACTCGGTGATGGATCGCATCACCCGGGAGACCCCTCTGGAAAAACGGGAGATGGCCCTTGCAAACGCTCTGGTTTACGGGGTTCTGCGCCACCGTGGTCTTCTTGACTTCACCATCGACCACTTCGCCTCCCGGGGCATCTCGGGCATGGACAAGCGCATTGTCACCATTTTGCGCCTCGCCCTTTTCCAGCTGAGATTCATGGATCGCATTCCTGAGTCTGCAGCGGTCAACACCGCTGTTGAGCTGGCCAAAATTCACGCCTCGGAAAAGAGCGGCGGCTTTGTCAACGCCATCTTGCGAAACGCCATCCGCTCGCCAGAGCATCCTGAAACCCACGATTTAAGCGCTGTCGAAAAAATAGCGGTCACCTCCTCCATGCCCCAGTGGCTGGTAGAAAAATGGGTGAGCCGCATGGGACTCCAGGAGGCCGAAGCCCTCTGCCACGCCTCCAACACCATTGCCCCCATCACCGTGCGAACCAACACCCTTAAAATCTCCAGGGACGAGCTCATGGAAAGGCTCAGCCCCCAGGTGAAAGGGATTGGCCCCACACCCATCTCCCCTCTGGGCATCTCGTTTACCTCGCCCTCCGTTCCCCTTTTTGAGATGGAGGCCTTCAAAGAGGGACTGTTTCAGGTTCAAGACGAGGCGGCCCAGCTTATTGCCCTGATGATGGCCCCAAAACCGGGCTTGCGGGTTCTGGATCTCTGCGCAGGGGTAGGCGGAAAATCGGGCCACCTGGCACAAGCCATGGAAAACCAGGGAGAGCTGATCTCCATGGATGTTGAGGCATACAAACTCAAGAGCCTTGAAAAAGAGATGGCGCGCCTGGGAATCTCAAACATCACCACCCAGGCTGCCGACCTCACCTGCGAGAGCCCCAAGATCATTGAGGGCGGGTTTGACGCTGTTCTGGTGGATGCCCCCTGCTCCGGCCTTGGGGTGATTCGCCGCAACCCCGACACCAAGTGGAAATACTTCAAGAGAAACGCCCCGCGTCACGCAAAAAAACAAAGGGCCATTCTCTCGGCAGCCGCCCGATGCGTGCGCCCTGGTGGAACCCTCGTCTATGCGGTCTGCTCCATTGAGCCCGAAGAAAATGGTGCCATAATCAAGGCCTTTCTTGAAAAACATCCCGATTTTCGTATGATAGAGCCGTTTGGCAACGTGCCATCCGGGGCCCAAGCCCTTATCACCTCTGAAGGATATGTGGCCACCCTCCCCCACCGGCACAAGATGGACGGCTTTTTTGCCGCACGCATGGTCAGAGACGACTCTTGACCCGACCTTTGAATCACCGGAGCCACCATGTTCAAGACATTTCTCAAATTCATTGCGCTGTTCATTCTCTTTGTCTCTGTTGCCGGGGCCGCCTCCTTTGTGACCCTTACCTACATTGTCGGCAACGAGGAGAGCGTGGTGGTTCCCGATCTGGTGGGCAGAGATGTGATCACCGTCCTTGAGACCCTCTCCACCATGGAGCTCAACACCAAAGTCAAAAAAACGGAGTACTCTTCCAAAATTCCGCGCAACCGCGTCATCTTTCAAGACCCCGCCCCCGGCACGCGCATGAAAAGAGGGCGCCATGTTCGCATTGTCTTTTCCAAAGGCCCCAAGGCCATGCCCATGCCCCATTTAAAGCACCTTCCCATCGCCGAGGCAAAAATCAAACTGATGGAAACAGGGCTTGAGCCGGGCATCACCTCCTCTCTTTCTCACCCCACCATCGAAAAAGGGGCTGTCATCACCCATGTGCCCGCTTCTGGCACGCGGGTTGCCCGAGGCATGAAAGTGGACCTTCTTATAAGTACCGGCAAGCCCCAGCGCGGCATGGCCATGCGCAACCTCTCGGGCCTCGGACTGGATGAGGCCATTCAGACCATCGAGTCCATGGGGCTTACCGTGGGGGCCATCGCCTCGGAGCACTCCTTTCGAACCACCTCCAACACCGTTCTGGGCCAAAGCCCCCTGCCGGGTTTTCGCGTAACAAAAGGCCAAAGCGTGGACATTACCATCAACCGCATGCCTTCTCCAGCAGACAACCCCACCCAAACCGGTGTCACGGGCTCCCGCCTCTTTACCTGGCGCATGGACAAAGGCTTTCTTAAAAAGCGTATCAAGGTGCAACTGGTGGGAGACAGGCATACCGACACCGTCTTAAACCGCGACGCCCTTCCCGGTGAAGAGCTCTGGGTTTTGATCCCCACCTTTCAGCGCACCACCCTTTTTCTCTACGAAGATGGCGCCTTAAAAGAGACCCGGTTTTACAATTGATAAAGCTTTAAGAAATCAATGATTCGACGCAACGCCCACGACACAGACACACTCTGTGGAATATGAAATCACTGGAACGGGTACTCCCAGTAATCTGAAAGCCTGTTTGTCAAACTTTTTAAAAGTTTGGCCCCCGGCAGGGCCGCCGGAGGCCAATGATGGCGAAATGGTTACGCTGCGGTATTGATTTTCCTTTCGGTTCGGGGTAAGTAACCTTCGATCCAATGTTTTATCAACCCTTGAAATTTCAGGATGTTACCCATGTCCATTATTGCACCATCCATATTGTCCGCAGATTTTTCCAAACTTGGCGAAGAAATTCGAGATGTCGAAGCCGCCGGAGCAGGCTGGATTCACATCGATGTCATGGACGGCCACTTCGTTCCCAACCTCACCTACGGCCCCATCATCGTGGAAGCGTCCAAACGCGCCACCAACCTCCCTTTGGATGTGCACCTCATGATCGAAAAGCCCGATCTCCTCATTCCGGATTTCGCCAAAGCAGGTGCGGACTGGATCTCCGTGCATGCCGAAGCCTGCACCCACCTCCACAGAACCATTCAGCTTATCAAAAGCTTTGGCATCAAAGCAGGGGTGGCCTTAAACCCTGCCACACCCGTAAGTGCCATCGAGTGGGTGCTGGAAGAGCTCGACTTCGTCCTTGTCATGAGCGTGAACCCCGGATTTGGAGGCCAGAAGTTCATCGAAAACAGCCTCGACAAGGTGCGCCTGCTTCGAGAAATGATCGACGAGAAAAACCTTAAAACCCTTATTCAGATTGATGGCGGGGTCAATAAAAAGACCATCGGCACCATTGCCGAAGCCGGTGTGGACTCTTTTGTGGCGGGCTCGGCCATCTTTGGTAGCGACAACTACAAAGAGACCATCGACACCTTTTTTGAAGAGATCAAAAAAAAATAACCGCTCAAGGTGACGGGGTGACCACCCTGTCACCTACACCCCGGAGGCATTCTGTGACCCTCTCCATTGATGTGATCCACGGGCCCAACCTGAACATGCTGGGCCGCCGCGAGCCGGAAATCTACGGCACCACAACCCTTAAGGACATTGACCAGAGCCTTGTTCACCGCGCCGCTGCCCTTGGCGTTGAAATCACGACGTTTCAATCCAACTCCGAAGGGGCTCTGGTGGACAGAATCCAGCATGCCTTTGAAAACTGCCACGGGCTCATTATCAACCCGGCCGCTTACACCCACACCAGCGTGGCCCTGCGTGATGCCCTCTCCATGCTGTCGTGCCCGATTCTGGAGGTGCACCTCTCCAATATCCACAAAAGGGAAGCGTTTCGGCACCACTCCCATGTCTCGGGAGTCGCCCAGGGGATTATTGCTGGCTTTGGCGCCCGAGGGTACCTCATGGCCCTGGACGCCCTTGTGGAGATGATTCGAGAAAAGAGAAACAGATGAGCCTCTCCCCCAACTCGACATTTTTCAAGCTTTCCGAAGAGAAAAAGAGACGCATTGTCACCACCGCCACCCAGGAGTTCTCGGAAAACGGGTTCAAAGGGGCCAGCATCAACGCCATGGTCTCGAAGTTGGGCATCGCCAAGGGGTCGATTTTCCAATATTTCGGAGATAAAAAAGGGCTCTTCCTCTTTGTTTTCGGCCAGTCGGTTGAGAGGGTAAAAGCCTACCTCAAAGAGGTGCGGGACACCACCGATGACGCCCCCATTGAAAAACGTCTTGAAGAGACCCTTCGCATGGGCGTCGCCTTTACGAAAAAGCATCCGGTCATCTTCAAACTCTATGTAAGGGCCCTTGCCGAAAAAGAGATCCCCTTTCGCGAAGAGATGCTCACCTCCATTCGAACCTACAGCCTGGAGTATCTTCGCAGCCTTCTGGTGGCAGCCCGCGTAAAGGGAGAGCTTAGAGAAGACGTCAACATTGATGCGGCCAGCTTTGTGATCGACTCGGCCATGGACCGCTTTCTTCAAGCCTGCGCCCTGCCCCACATGGATGGCGGCTTGGGGATATACGGAGCCGACGAAGAAGCCTTAAACCGCCACATAAAAGGCCTTTGCCAAAGCCTTCTTTCAGGAGTCACCCCATGATTCTCCTCCTTTCGGCAACGCCTCAGGAGCTGGCCCCTTTTCTCAACCACCCCGAGGTCACCCAAGGAGCCTCTCTTGCCATTGGCGGCAGGCTCGTCACAGAGTGCAGATTCCATGGAAAAAACCTTCTGGCCCTTGCAACAGGCCCCGGAGCCGTCAACACGGCCATGGGCCTTGCCGCTCTCCTTGAAACCCGAGAGATCTCGCGCATCATGCAAATTGGATGCGCCGGAGGATTCGGGCGTGCGAAAGTCCGCACAGGCGATGTGGCCATTGCCACCGAAGAGATCGATGTGCACCTGGGCCTTGAAAGGGAAGAGGATCCCCAAAGCATCTCCCCCCTTCCCTTTTCTGTGATGGAAAAAGAGGGAAAAGCCTACCGGAATCGCTACCTGCTAAACCGGGAGATGGCCGATAAGGCCTCTGAAGTGCTTCACCAGAGCAGCATTGCACCAAAAAAAGGGTTTTCGCTTCACAAAGGCTCTTTTATCAGCGCCTCTACCATCACCACCACAACCACCCGGGCCAACACACTGTTTGAGCTCTACTGCCCCGTTATGGAGTCCATGGAAGGGGCTGCCGCAGCCCATACAGCCATCCATTACAACACCCCGCTTCTGGAGATACGGGCGGCAAGCAATCTGGTGGGGCCACGAAACCGGGAGTCGTGGGAGCTTGCTTCCGCATTCAACAACTCTTGCCTTTGCCTTATCGAGCTGCTTAAAAAATGAACAAAAAACCGATTCATATCGCCTTTTCGCCCTGCCCCAATGACACCTTTATCTTCCATGGACTGATCCATGGGTGCGTCAAGACAGAAAACCTCTTTTTTGAGCCCCACCTCCATGATGTGGAGGCACTCAACCGGTTTGCCATGGAGAGGCGCTTTGATGTCACCAAACTCTCGTTTGCGGCCCTTCCCCACTTCACAGATCGCTATGCCCTGCTTCGAAGCGGCGCGGCCCTTGGAAGAGGGTGCGGCCCGCTGATTGTCGCCAGACCCGGATTCAACCCCGAAAAACTCGCACAAATCCCCATTGCCATTCCCGGTCTTATGACAACGGCCCACCTGCTTTTGGGCCTTTACCTCGGCAAAAAACCCCAGTCCGTCCCCATGGTTTTCAATGAGATCATGCCCAAGGTGGCCTCAGGCGAATTTGAAGCGGGGCTTATCATCCATGAAAGCCGCTTTACGTATCAGCAGCACGGCCTCACCTGTGTGGCTGACCTGGGCGCCTTCTGGGAAAATGAGACCGGCCTTCCCATCCCCTTAGGCGGCATCGCTGCCGCACGGGATCTGCCCGTCCATGAAATACAAACCATCCAGGAGATGATCTCCCAAAGCGTACGCCACGCCTTTGCCCACCCAGAGGCATCAAAGGCCTATATCCAAAAGCACGCCTCGGAGCTTTCCCAGGAGGTCACCGAAAACCACATCTCTCTTTATGTAAACGACTTTTCTATCGAGCTTGGAGACGAAGGCGAAAAGGCTGTCTCAACCCTCATGGAGCGGGCGGCAAAAGACGGACTTGTGCCACATCTTCAGCACACTCTTTTTATTTAGAAACGATACAATAAACACCATTCAAAATTTTTATAGTGCATTAATAAACAAAGTTTTTTGATGAAAACAGAAATGGCGCAGATTCATAAACCTTCTTGGGGAGAGTTTTGATGTTCCATTTTTCGATGATTCTTTTTACTTTTATCCTCTGTTCCTGGTCCGTAAAAACGGTAAAGTATCAGCGTATGAGATACTTCAAAATGCTCAGCGCCAGTGACATCTTTGCCATTCTCTCAGCA
>JAKSCC010000259.1 GCA_022360815.1 Desulfobacterales bacterium | reverse complement strand
GCCAGGTGGTTGAAGAGCACAACGGCAGTCTTGGCATCTCAAGTCAGTGGGAAAAAGGCTCCAAAGTGACACTAAAGCTTCCTGTGTGATACTGGTAATAAAAGGGGCGCTTTTTGTGAGAAGCCTGCTGGCAGCCTCTGCATGTTGTGGCTTTTATTTCTGATGGCTCCGTAAAAAAGTCAGATTGGTTTTTGGTGATCTACAACATCTGAGGGCCGATAACCATACAGCGTATCAGTGCTGTGGACGCCGTGTGAGGCGCTGAATTTTTATATGACGTCATTAATTTGGATTGTAAGGGGCAGGTTTGATGTGAGCCTGTCTTTATATCAGGAGGAAAAAATGGGCCCCAAAAATGCCATGGAGATCTTCAAACACCTGGAAAAATCCAACTGCCGCGAGTGCGGTGAAAAAACCTGTCTCGCTTTTGCCGGTGCTGTTTTCACAGGTGCCCGTTCCATAAGCGATTGCCCACGCCTCAGCTCGGAAACCAAAGCTCTCTTCTCAAAAGGCCCGGGCCAGGTTGGCGACAATGGCGGGGAGTATTTCGAAAGGCTCAAAGGCGAGGTTGGTGCCTGTGATTTTCAGGAGAGAGCGAAAATCCTTGGGGGCACATGCCACAAAGACCGCCTTACCCTGAAAGTGTTTGGTAAAGATTTTACAGTAGATAAAGAGGGCAGAATCTACACAGATCTTCATATCAACACCTACATCGGTGTGCCTTTTTTGAATCATGTGATTCACGGAAGAGGGGTCGATCCCAGCGGCAAATGGACCGCTTTTCGAAATATCCCCGGCGCAAGAGAGCAGGCCAACCACTTCAACCACACAACCGAAACCTCCCTTAAGCTTTTGGCCGATGCCCGCCGCGATCTCTTTGATGACCTCGTCCACCTCTTTGATGCCAAGCCTGTGGCACCGCAGTTTCAGGCAGATATTTCCGTGTTGCTGCATTTCTTTCCAAAACTTCCCATGATGATTTGCTACTGGGATGATCAGGATGAACTCGGCTCTGACCTTCACGTCTATTTCGATGAAACCGCACACCACAACGTGGATCCCGAATCCATATTTTACCTGGGCTCTGGTTTCACGATTATGCTTGAAAAGTTGGCCAGAAGGCACTCTGCTTAAGCCTTCAGATGTTCAAATGTGGTGGATGGGGCGCTTTTACCTCATCTGGATCTGCAAACATCATTTGTGCCTCATTGAGATCCAGGGGGCTTTGAACCGCAAGCCCCTTTTT
>JAKSCC010000036.1 GCA_022360815.1 Desulfobacterales bacterium | reverse complement strand
TAAAAAAAGCCCCTCTTCTTCTCTTTGATGGCGTGCTCCTGAAGAATGTAGAGCACTCCGGCTCCGCACGCCATGGCAAGGGCCGCCTCACCCAGAAAGACGGTCACAATATGCGCGGCAAACCAGAAGCTGGTAAAGGTGGACACAGGTTCTACTGGAGCCACATCCGGCACCTTAAGGGCCGCCAGATACGTAAAAAGCGCCAGAGGTGCCGCATAGACACCCATGATGCGAATACGGTACCGATACCTCAAAAACAGATAGACCAAAGAGATGGCCCAGGCGGCCATACTCAAGGTTTCCCTCAGGTTGTGCACAGGCAGATAGCCTGCTGCAAGGCCGGTCACAAAAAGCTCTGCGGTGTGCACGGCAAGCCCTGCACCCAAAAGAGCGTAGCCGGACTGTTGAAGGGGCTCCTTCTGGGAGAAGAGGTAGAGCAGGTAGACCACCGCACTGGATGCATAGAGTGTCGCTATGAGAATTTCCATCATGAGATCAATCTCCCGGATGATCAGAAGGGTTAGCCCATGGTAAAGGCCAGCTCACCGCAAGTGTAACCCTCTCCAAGGACACGGGTCATAAGAGCATCGGCGCCGGCTTCGTCGCCGGATGCCACGCATGCAAGAAGCCCTTCGGCAATCAGGGCTTCAAAAAGGGGCTTATGGGCTTCGGGTTCGTGGGCTTCAGCCAGAAGCTTTTGGCGAATCAAACCCATCAGTTTTAAGAATTCGCCGTACTCCGAGCCAAACTGCTCCTGAAGCTGCCTTCGCATCCACTTGGCAAAGGCGGGGCTTTTTCCCGATGTGGAGATGGAAAGCGTCATGTCCCCACGCTGCACGATGGAGGGAAGGATAAAATTGCATGCGCTGGGGTAGTCCGCCACATTGCAGAGCTTGCAGGCCTTCTCCGCATCGCGGCTCACCCCTTCGTTAAATGCTTGATCGTCGGTGGCCACAATCACCAAAAATTTGCCATCAAGATCCGATGGTGAATAGGCGCGAGAAACAAGGGTGATCTCCCCTTTCTCACCCATGACAAGCAGCTCATCGGTAAAGGCCTTGCTCACCACAGTCACCTCAGCGCCGCACTTCACAAGGGTCTCCACTTTTCGGCTTCCCACGGCACCGCCGCCCACAACCAGACAGGCTCTGCCTTTCACATCCAGACTCACAGGGTAATATCGCATGCTGCTGCTCTCTTCCGTCACTGCGGCCAACCCTGTTCCAGACAAGGGAATACCGCATGGATTGGCTTAAAGATCAAAGGTTTTCAGGTCCTCCCCGAGGACCAGTTGCCCATCATATGTTCTGCGGCACTCTTTTTCAATATCAACTTTCTCGCAAGATGGGTAAAAATGGGTCAGCACAAGGGTGCTGACTTTTGCGGTTTTTGCCATCTCTCCGGCCAGCGAAGGGGTCAGATGATGGGGTACGGCATCGGCGTCGGGAGTGGAGCACTCACAGATAAAATAATCGGTACCGGCTGCCAGACCAGTAAGGTTTTGCGACGGCCCGGTGTCTCCGGAAAAAACCACCGAATGCCCCCAAGGAAAAACCACCTTCAAAGCGAGAGACTCGGGCCTATGGTTGACCGGCGCGGTCATGGCCGCCAGATCCCCCTGATAAAAGAGATCATCGCCCTTAACGCTGAGCTCTTTGATCTGCACCAGCCCTTCACCGGGGCAAATCCACTCACCATACACAGACTCCAGCCCTTTGAAAAAATCGAGAAAACCCTCCCCCGCATAGATAACCAAAGGCTTCTCCCTCTTCAGGTGCGGGTATTTGGTGGCAAAAAGAAGGGAGACCAGCTCTGCGGTGTGATCCGGATGGGTGTGGGTATAAAAAATGGCTGTGATCTCATCGATGGAGACCCCCACCTCCAGAAGCCGCCTCATGGTGCCGGGCCCCGAGTCAATAAGAAGGATCTCCTGGGCTGTCTGAACCAGAGCAGAGCAGGAACTTCGGGTCAACGAAGGCACGCAGGTCCCCGTGCCCAGCAGTGTAATTCGTGCCATGGATTCTCCTAATTTTGGTTGATGATACCTGTGATTTTTTCGTCCCCCGAAGAGACCCGGGAGGTTTGGGAAAGCCGGGAAAATATCAGGATATTACCCTATAAAAATAAGATATTGCCCCATAGACGAAGAGTTTACTCATCCCTATAATGGGTTTCACCTGTTTAACTTCACATATTTCCCTCCTGTGGTACATAAGGGCGGCCTGCAACGGGCCGCCCGAGTTATTTTGATCTCTCCCTTGAAATTATCTCATCCCACCCATTCATGAGACATTCCCGTCCCCTTAAGACTCTCATAAAGTGCAATTCCCACACTGGTGGAAAGGTTTAAACACCTCACCCCCCTGGTGATGGGAATATGAAAGCATGCGTGTGGAAACCGCTCCAGAAGAGCTGCGGGAAGCCCGGAGGTCTCAGAGCCAAAAAAGAGGAAAAGACGCCCCTTTTTCGGCATCTCCCAGAAGGGACGCGACCCGAGCTTTGCAAAGAGGGCCACTTCAGACGAGTCCGGTGCCATTTCCTCAAGAAAAACAGCCAGAGAGTCCCAAACATGAAGGTCCACATGCTCCCAGTAGTCGAGCCCGGCCCGTTTCACCTGAGCGCTGTCCAGGGAGAATCCCAGTGGCTTGATCAGATGAAGGGTCGCTCCCGCTCCCAGGCAGGTTCGCCCGGCATTTCCTGTATTCCAGGGTACTTCAGGGGAGACCAGCACCACATGGCGCTCCACCCCCTCACGTGCGTCACACTCCAATCCAACTCCTCTCTTTTTTATACAAAGTCGTCACCCGGGCGCTGGGCAGCGTCATCAAAATCACCCAAAGTCACGGGCAGCGTATAAAACTCCACCCTTAGCTTTACAGGGCCGGTAATGCGCACATGGTGATACCTTTCCGGAAAAATCACCACCGGATGGCCTGGGTCACAGTCAATGGGATTCTCCTTGTCATCTTCCCACACAAACTGGCATGCCCCCTCCTCCACCACCAAGAGTCCGCACTTGCCCTTGGGAGCCATGTGCTTTGCCAGAATCCCCGGAGCGATGGTCTCGTGGGTCATGGTGGGAGTTGCTCCTGCCAGCTCTGCCCCTTGGGGCAAGACTTCGCTTTGATAGTTCATGAAACACCTTCAACAATCTCTTTGGGTGCCAGGCACCGTGTCCAAAAGATTCTTGCCCTGTGGCGAGCGCCACAGGCAAGCCGTATGGAATTGTAACACCCCCTCCCGTCACACGCCATATCTTCAAGCTATCATACCCATACAAAAGCAGTATTTAACCCCCTTCATCCGCTGGGCGCCCCTCTCCATTGAAAGGCCCAATGCGTAAGGGCCCTTCCCAGAAAAATCCAATCCTTCGGTCAGGGTGAGACGGACTGCTGGCGGAGCCAAGGTGCTTAACCAAAAAAGGGAGGCCCCTGACGTTATTCAAGGGTCTCCCTTTTTTTGTGGCTTTATTAATGATGAGAGGCGTGCGCCCTACACTTTTGCGGCCTTCAACTGTTCGGTCAGCTCAGGCACGACGGCCTTTGCGTCCCCCACGATCCCGTAGTGGGCAAACTTAAAAATTTCAGCGTTGGGGTCTTTGTTGATGGCCACCACGGTTTTGGAAGAGGACATGCCCGTGGTGTGCTGAACAGTGCCCGAGATCCCCACGGCCACGTAAAGCTCGGGCCGAACGGTTTTTCCGGTCTGGCCGATCTGCACGTCGTGGGAGATAAGGCCGGTCTCAAAAACAGGCCGAGTGCCGCCGATTTCGGCTCTCAGCTCTGTGGCCAGCTCCTTTACATGCTCAAAACAGTCGCCTGAGCAGGCCCCCATTCCAGCCGAAACCACCCTGGGGGCCTCTTGAATATTGACCGAGGCTGTTTCGTGTTTTTTCACCTCCACGATCTTTACCTTGGCATCGGCTTCACTCACGCCTGCCTCAATGGAGATGATCTCGCCCACTCTGGCGTCGTCTCGTTCTGGAATGGCCATCACCCCGGGCCTGACGGTGGACATCTGAGGCCGGTGATCCGGGCAGAGAATAGTAGCCATGACATTGCCGCCAAAGGCAGGACGGGTGGAGACCAAAATCTTCTTCTCCTCGTCGATATCGAGCTCGGTGCAGTCTGCGGTGCAGCCCGTGTGAAGCCTGAAGGAGATTCTGGGAGCCAGGTCCCGGCCCGTTGCCGAAGCCCCCACCAGAAGAATCTCAGGCCTTCTCTCTTTGGCCTCGCGGCAGATGATATCGGTGTAAAGCTCGGTCCGGTAGTGGGCCAGCACGGGATCTTCTGACACCAAAACCTCATCGGCACCAAAGGCGATGAGCTCTCTGGCCGCCTCGTCAAGTCCGTTTCCAAGGATAAATGCGGTAAGCGTGGTCTCCAGCTTGTCCGCCAGCTTTCGCCCTTCACCCAGCATCTCCAGTGAGAGAGAGCCAATCTTGCCTTCAAACTGTTCGATGTAGACCCAGACACCTTTGTATTCGTCGAGATTAATCGCTGTCATGGTGCTCTCCTTAGATGATGTGCGTTTCCTGAAGTTTTGAAACCAGCTGCCTGGCCGCCTCTTTGGGCGTGCCCTCCATAAACTCAACCTGGGCGCGCTCGCGCTTGGGAGAGAAGACTTTCTTGAGGCGCGTCGGAGACCCCTTGAGACCAAAGTTGGCCCGATCGCCCTCCAGGTCATCCACGCCAAGCACCTTGATCTCTTTTTCAAAACACTCAAACACATAATCCATACGAGGAAAACGGGGCTCGTTGAGCTCTTTTTCGCAGGTGACAAGAGCCGGGAGGGGAGCCTCCAGAACCCGTGTGACCTCCCCAAAGGCCTGCTCGATCCTGACACTTTTTTCAGCCACGTCAATCTTCTCGGCGTAAGAGAGCATGGGAAGTTTTAAGAAATCAGCGATCTCAGGGCCCACCTGGGCGGTGTTTCCGTCCATGGCCTCCACCCCGCAGAAAATCAGATCAAAGGGCCCCAGCTTTTCGATGGCAAGACCCAATGTGTATGCGGTGGCCCAGCAATCGGCACCG
>JAKSCC010000288.1 GCA_022360815.1 Desulfobacterales bacterium | reverse complement strand
TATGTTCCATGAAAGAGGGGACACTTGAAGGTACAGTTTTATGAGTTTTTATTAATAGAGCAAAATCGATGTTTGTTTTTTCAATCTTTGCAGGACAATCAGCTCATTGAAGCTGCTAAAGACATTCTTCTCCCAGTTTATGTCCGACCATGTTCTCGGTAACGAAGACCGGAACAAACTTTCGGCCGTTGTGTACCGCAATCGTCAGACCCACCATCTCAGGAAAGATAGTAGATCGTCTCGACCATGTCTGAATGACCTGGTTGGAACGGCTCTCCTGAGCCATGAGCACTTTCTTGACGAGCTTGGCATCAACAAACGGCCCTTTTTTAAGCGAACGTGGCATTTTATCTCCTGTTCTTTTTTCTTTAAATTACCCGTTACGTGCTTTTGAGCCCGTTACTTCGTACGTCGTTTTACGATGTAACGATCCGTGGTCTTGTTCTTTCTGGTGCGGAAACCTTTAGAAGGTACGCCCCAAGGAGAACAAGGGTGACGACCGCCTGAAGAGCGACCTTCACCACCACCCATGGGATGGTCAACCGGGTTCATGGCCACACCGCGAACGCTGGGACGGACACCCGCCCAACGGGTACGGCCTGCCTTACCCTTGTTGATGCTGCTGTGCTCAGTGTTTCCAAGTCGTCCAATGGTCGCCTTGCACTTGGCAAGAACCATGCGAACCTCGCCGGAGGGGAGTCGAACCATCGCGTAGGCCTTCTCCTTGGCCATGAGCTGAGCGAAGGTACCGGCGCCGCGTACAATCTGTCCGCCTTTGCCCACTTTGAGCTCGATGTTGTGGATCTGGGTGCCCAAAGGAATGTTCTCCAGGGGGAGGCTGTTTCCGGGCTTGATGTCGGCGTCTGCGCCGCTCATTACCTGATCACCAACATTCAAGTTGATGGGGGCCAGGATATACCGCTTCTCGCCGTCGGCGTAGTGAAGCAGAGCAATCCGAGCGCTGCGGTTGGGATCGTACTCGATCGTCGCTACTTTTGCAGGGATGCCGACTTTATCGCGCTTGAAGTCGATGACCCTGTAGTGTCTTTTATGACCGCCGCCCTTGTGGCGGCAGGTGATGCGGCCGTTGACGTTACGACCGCCACTCTTCTTCAGAGGCCGAAGCAGGCTCTTCTCGGGCTGGTTGGTTGTGATGCCCTCGAAAGTAGAGTATTCCTGATGCCTGCGGCCAGGTGAAGTGGGTTTGGTTTTTCTAATTGCTGCCATTATTCGCTCCCGGTCTATACACCTTCAAAGAATTCAATGGTACTTCCAGGCACCAGCGTCACAATCGCCTTTTTCCAGTCTTTACGCTTGCCGACGATTCTGCCGCGCTGCTTGACCTTGCCCTTCACGTTGACCGTGCGGACATCTTCTACATCGACTTTGAAGATCTTTTCGACAGCCTTCTTGATTTCGATGCGGTTGGCCTTCGGAGCGACTTCGAAGGAGACCTGATTGAGAGTCTCTTTCTGAATGGTCGTCTTTTCCGTATTCAACGGCTTGATAATGATATCAAATGTGTTCATGCTGAGAGCCTCCCTTCAATACCCTTAATGGAAGACTCGAGCAGAAGGAGCTTCTTGTACTTGAGAATGTCGTACACGTTGAGGCCCTCGGTTCGAATCACCTTGACGCCTTTGATGTTACGTGCAGAGAGCTCGAGCTTGATATCTTCCGCATCGGTAACGATGAGAACGCTGTCTGCCTTAAGAGCAGAAAGAGCGTTTACCATCGCTTTGGTCTTGATCTCTTCCAGACCGAAAGTGTCTACCACCATCAGGTCTTCGGCCGCAAGACGGCTGGAAAGAGCCATCTTCAGGGCCAGCTTACGCACCTTCTTGGGCACCTTGTAAGCCCAGCTCTTGGGGTGGGGACCAAAGGTCACACCGCCGCCACGACGCAAAGGGCTCTTGATTGAGCCGGGACGGGCGTTGCCAGTTCCTTTCTGGCGGTAGAGCTTCTTGGTGCTACCGGATACATCGGAGCGGTTCTTGACGCAGGCGGTGCCGGCACGGCGGTTGGCCAGCTGCATCTTGACCACTTCGTGAAGGATGCTTCCTTTTACGGCTACATTGAAGACATCATCCGCAAGCTCAACCTGCGAGACTTTGTCTCCTGTAACATTCAGTACATCAACGACAGCCATAACTTCCCTCGTTTTTTATTTTCATGCATCCCGCTTCGCGGATTATGCGGCCAGGACACACGTTGATGTTCATCGTTTATTTGCCAAACTTAGGCTTCTTGATCTCCACCAGACCGGATTTCGAACCGGGGATGCAGCCCTTGATCAGAACCACATTCTCCTCGGGACGGATGTCCACAACGGCAAGATTTCGAACGGTCTTTCTCACGCCGCCGTACTGTCCGGGAAGCTTCTTTCCTTTGAACACCTTGGCAGGCCAGGCGCTGCAGCCAACAGAACCGGGAGCTCTGTGGTTACGACAACCATGGGTTTCGGGCCCGCGGGAGAAGCCATGACGTTTGATGGTACCTGAGAAGCCACGGCCCTTGGAGGTGCCGGTGACGTCCACGAGCTCACCCACTTCAAACATATCGGTGGTGATCTCCTGGCCCAGGCTATACTCTGAAGGGTCGGCCACTTCAAACTCGCGTACATCGGCGAAGAAGCGCTCGCCAGTCTTGGCGAAATGGCCCTGAAGGGGCTTGGTGGTGTGCTTTGCTTTCTTCTCACCGAATCCGAGCTGAATGGCGTTGTACCCGTCTGTATCAACAGTTTTGATCTGAGTGACAACGCAGGGGCCTACCTGTACCACTGTGACGGGAATATAGCGCCCGTCTGAGGAGTAGACACCTGTCATCCCCAGTTTTTTACCTAAAAGTCCTCTGCTCATTGGTAATTTACCCCTTAACTACAGTTTAATCTCTACATCGACACCGGGCGAAAGATCCAGTTTCATCAGAGCATCCACAGTCTGCTGAGTCGGCTCAAGGATGTCCAAGAGACGCTTGTGGGTTCTGATCTCAAACTGCTCACGTGATTTCTTGTTCACGTGAGGGGAGCGAAGAATGCAGAATTTGTTGGTACGCGTGGGCAGTGGAATGGGCCCACAGATCTTTGCACCGGTCTTCTTGGCTGTGTCGACGATGTCGAGAGCAGATTTGTCAAGAAGCTTGTGGTCGTATCCTCTGAGTCTGATCCTGATTTTGGTATTGATCATCATGATTTGATTACCACCTATTCAATAATTTCAGAAACGACGCCGGC
>JAKSCC010000209.1 GCA_022360815.1 Desulfobacterales bacterium | reverse complement strand
TTCCGAATACGAAGATGCGGTTGTGGCGGAGGCGATCAACCGGGAGCTGGAACGACAGGGGCAGGTCTTTTTTGTTCACAACAATGTGGCTTCAATTGAACGTATGGCAGACTCGGTCCGTGAGCTGGTACCCCGTGCTCGGGTTGGCGTTGCCCACGGCCAGCAAAGTGAACGGGAGCTCGAAAAGGTGATGTTTGCCTTTGTGGAAAAAGAGATTGATGTGCTTGTCACCACCACGATTATTGAATCGGGTCTTGATATTCCATCGGCCAACACCATGATCATCAATCGAGCCGATCGCTTTGGCCTATCCCAGCTCTATCAGCTTCGAGGACGCATCGGACGTGGAAACGAGCAGGCCTTTGCCTATCTCTTTATTCCTGAAGAGGAGCGTTTAAGCCGAGATGCCGAGCGCCGTATGAAGGTGCTTATGGAGCACACCGATTTGGGGTCGGGTTTTCAAATCGCCATGAGCGATCTTCAAATCAGGGGTGGTGGGGCCGCATTGGGGGCATCCCAGTCCGGTCACATTGCAGCGGTGGGATACGATATGTTTCTTACCCTGATGGACGAAGCGATCAGTGAACTGAAAGGGGAGCCCAAAATACAGGCATTGGAACCTGAAATTAACGTCAGTTTTTCCACCTATTTTCCTGAGGATTTTATTCCGGACATTGAACAACGGCTGGTTCTTTACAGACGCTTGGCACGCATGACAGAGCTCTCTGAAATTGCGGAAATTAAAAACGAGATTATTGATCGTTATGGGAAACTGCCTGAAGAGGCCACCAACGTGCTGCTTAAAATGATGCTAAGGATTCTTGCCATGCGAGCCGGGGTGAAGAAGTTGGACCTTTCAGGGACCGTTTTGTCTCTCGCATTTTCTGATTTGCATCAGAAGGTACCCCACGCCATTGTGGAGGTGACAGCAAAAGGGAAGGGACGTTATGAGTTGACTCCGGATCTTCTTTTCAAGGCATCGCTTACCAAAGGAACAAACAACAGCCTTCTTATTCAGTGCAAGACGATCTTAAATGAGGTAGGACGTCATGTGAACCCTCCGAATCAGGATTGATCACTGGGAGGGTGCCACCTGATTCGAGTGTTCGTAGGTGCCATGCTGTAGCCGCTCCGGGTAAATATCAATTGAAGTTCCGGCAAAATTGTGGGAAAAGATCCTTGTTGAGGCAAGGTCTCGCAAAAGCCCTATACGGGCAATTGAGAGCCGCCTGCACATTAACCTCTTGAAATATTGGGACGAATTATGAGCAAGCCCTTCAAAACTAATAATAGATGGATAACCTTTTTGAGTGCGGCCTGCGCTTTTTGTATGGTGTGCGTCTTTGCCGCAACAGCTGTGGCTCGAACCGAGGTTATTGATCGTATTGTAGCGGTTGTAAACGATGATGTGGTGACCCTCTCGGATCTCAATGACGCTCTGGCGCCTTACGAGGCCAGGATTCGGTCCATGCAATATCCTCTTGAAAAAGAGATGGAGGTACGATTTAAGCTGCGTGAAGACATTATCAATCAATTAATTGAAAAGCGTCTTACCGATCAGCTGGTGGCCCGAAAAGGGATTAAGATTGGCGAAGCTGAGGTAGATCGCGCCATTGAGCGTGTCAAAAGCAGCAACCAAATGACCGATGACACCTTGCGGAAACAGCTTAAAGCCCAGGGGATAAGCTATGATGCGTATCGTGATGAAATTCGCGGGCAGCTTTTGAGAAACCGTTTGGTAAGTTATGAAGTGAAGTCAAAAATTGTCATCACCGATGAAGATATTCAAAACTACTATGAGGCCCACAAAAAAGATCTTGGGGACAAGCCTCTGGAAGAGTTGAAAACATATATTTCTGACCAACTCTATCAGGATGCGGTGGGTAAAAAATTTACCCAGTGGATAGCTGAGCTTAAAAAAGAAGCTCACATTAAAATCATCCAGTAAGAGACTGTCAGAAAAGTTGAATCCGGATGGTTTAACGGCATGGCATCCGGATGCGATGTGAAGGAAGGGAATGGAGATGAGTGATCGGGATGAAAAGGTGGAAGAGACCTTGCACTTTGGAGAGTACCTGAAAGAGGCGAGGCTTCTCAAAGGGCTTTCTGTGCGTGATGTATGCCATGAGACAAAACTCTCACGGCACATGGTGGAATCCATCGAAGCCGGAAATCGCAGCATCCTGCCGGAAGATGTCTATTTGAAAAGCTTTGTAAGAACCATGGCTTTTGCCTGTGGGGCCGATCCTGAAAAGGCGCTGGAGTTGCTTTTGAAACAGACGCCTCCGACCAAAGAACGACTCTCATTTTATACACCTTCCAAACAGAACAAAGGGCTGCTGATGACCCTGGTTTTGGCAGGGGTTGTGGTGGCTTCGCTTCTTTTTTTTTGGCTCGACCCCATGAGCCAGGGCCTTCAGTAGCCCAACCTCCGCCTCCTGCGGAGCCCACTCCTTCCCGTGAAAAAAAGCCGCCTGCTCTTGTCACAAAAAAGGAGCCAAGTTCCATGCATGTGCTGGAGATGGTCTCTGCAGGACGGGCACGGCTTAAGGTAAGTGCCGATGGCAATCGTCCTGTCAACTTTGCCTTGGGCCCAGAAGAGCGTGCTTCGGTACGTGCTTTAAGAGAGTTTAATATTCTTGTGGAAAATAAGTGTGCCGTGGCCCTGTTTTTAAACGGAAATCCCGTGACTATACCAGGGCGATGCGGTGATCCTGTCACTCTGCGCATACCCTGATGGTGCGCAGGTTGATCTGTTTTATATGAACCATCGACCCCGAGTCCTGCATCACCCTCGTCGGACATTCGGGCAAATCAGACACCTCAAGAGTGATGAACCGATCTATGCCTGAAAGCCTCTGGTCGTTTGATCGATTCATCACTGTTGAGGTGTAGCGCTGGCAGTACAATGAAAGAGAGCATCATGGGGTGCTTGCCGAGCGCTGAAGGGAGGGATCATGAGCGACGATCGCAACAAAATCCTTGAAGAGACCATCAAACGGCTTCTGCGCCGCGGAGCGGTTACAAACCTTCGCAAAATCATCAACAAAACCCACGCAGCAGACTTGTCGCTTGTATTTAGAAACCTTTCGGTGACCAGTCAACGTAAGCTCTATGACATGATTGAGGATCAGGAGCAAAAAGCCGTTCTCCTGTCTGAACTTAGCGAATACACGTTTACCGATCTTATTGAAACGTTTGAGGTGGATGAACTGCTGGAAGTTTTTCAGTTTATGCCCTCCGATGATGTGGCTGACATCATTGCGGACCTTCCCAAGGAGAAAGCCGATGCCGTCCTTGAGAAGATGAACAACGAAGAGTCCGAAGAGGTGGAAGACCTCTTAAGTTATGATGATGACACCGCAGGCGGTATCATGGTGCCTGACTTTGTGGCACTGGACGAGGATATCGCCGCACGAGATGCCATTGAATCCCTCCAGAAAGACTATCCCGACGTTGAAATGCCCTTTTACCTCTATGTGGTGGATGACCATGAGCGTCTTGTCGGTGTGGTTTCTCTGCGTCAGTTGGTGGTGGTGAAACCCTGCACCCCCCTCAAAGAGTTTATGACCACCGATATCTTTTCCGTGCGCACCGATATGGACCAGGAGGAGGTGGCCAAGCTGGTGGCACGCTACGATATTCTGGCGGTACCGGTGGTGGATGACAACAACAGGCTTATGGGAATTGTCACGGTAGATGATGTCATCGACATCTTTCGTCAGGAGGCCACCGAGGACATCTTGAAAATGGCTGGTGTGGGCGATGAGTTCGTGGAAACCCAGTCTGTGGTAAGTTCTACTCGAACTCGAATTCCCTGGCTTTTTGCAAGTTGCATTGGTGGTATTGTTGCATTCTTTATTATTGGACACTTTGAAATAAGCCTTAGAAAAGTCGCGTATCTGGCAGCCTTTATTCCTGTTATCATGGGCATGGGGGGCAACGTCGGGATTCAGTCCTCTACCATTGTGGTACGTGGTCTTGCCACAGGCCGTTTGGTTGCCAACGACCTGTGGGCTGTGGTGGGAAAAGAGCTAAGTATCGGCCTGATTCTGGGTCTTTTTTACGGTGGGCTTATCGGTTTTGTGGCGCACTTGCGCTTTGGGGATGCACACAGCTCTGCCATGCTTGCCACTTCAGTGGGGCTTGCCGTTCTCTCTTCCATGAGCATCGCCGCTTTAATGGGCTCTCTGGTTCCCATGATATTCGGACGTATCAATATTGATCCAGCTGTGGCCACAGGCCCTTTTGTAACAACCAGTGTGGATATTGTCAGCGTCTACTTCTATTTCCGTATCGCCTCTTACCTTCTTGGTCTGTAAGGACGCTTACCCATGGCATTGATGGAGCCCGTCATCACTCGAAAAGCACGGGCCATTCTCTTACGTCGAATTGAGTATGGGGACCACGATGTGGTCCTCACCTTTTTGACGGCCGAAGAGGGAAAGGTAAGCGCCTTTGCCAAAAATGCCAAAAAAAGTATCAAAAGGTTTTCCGGTGTTCTGGAACTTTTCACCCTCCTTGAGGTGGTGATTCGTCAGGGCAGGGGACTCCCTTACCTCGATGAAGCGAGCATTGAATCTCCCTTTGAATCCATTCGTACCGACTACCTTCGAATGGCCTATGCCGGTTATTGGTCTGAAATAACCGTCCAATGGCTGGAAGAAGGGGTGCCCCAAAAACGCCTCTTTACTCTGTTTAAAACGGCCCTTGATGCCCTCCACGATGCTCGAAGATCCCCAGGAACCGTCAGCGTTCTTTTTCAACTTCTCTTTCTTGATATCGCTGGCTTTGCTCCTACCCTTTGGGTGTGCAGCGGGTGCGGCAAAGGAATGGAGAAGCTTCCAAGGCGAAAGGTGAGTTTTGACCTGGAAAGAGGCGGCCTGGTATGTGAAACATGCCGGAAAGAGTGCACCCAAAGGGTTGCCCTTGCTGCGGGAACCGTGATGAAGTTGAGATGGATTATGGAGCAAGGGCTCTCCAAAGCGTTTCGTGTGAAATTTTCACTTGCTGCAGAAGCGGAAGCGCTAACACTTCTGGAACATTTTTTACCCAGACACTTGGGACGCGAGCCTCGAAGCCTGGGATTTCTTGGTGAAATTCGAAGGAGCCGTGGATGAGACAACGTATTTTAACAACCTGCGTCGAAGCATCAGCCCCTTGCCGTGTAGACCTTGGCGGTACCCTGGATCTGGCCAGTCTCTACCTCCCCTTGCAGCATGTCGATCCCGCAACCTTTAATATCGCGCTGGATATGCGGACAAAAGTCAAAATCTCTCCATGGGAAAAAGGAGGGGTGAAAATTGCCTCAAGAGGGTTTACTCCTTGTGAAGCGCCATCAAAAGCTTTGCCATTTTCACACCCCATGGGACTGATGTTTGGGGTGGTCTCCTTTTTTGGAGCCGACGGCGTGCTTGTAGAGATCGATTCGGCCTCTCCTCCTCGAAGCGCATTGGGGGGCTCCTCTGTGGCTGCTGTGGCACTGGTTGCCGCTTTTCTCAATGCCTTTGAAGGGGTAAACAATGGCCTTGAACTTCAAACTCGAAGTGCATGCATTGCCCAGGCGGTAGAGAGTGCTGTGGCCGGAGTGGTATGCGGAATTCAGGATCAAATGGCCGCAGCCCATGCCGGCATTTCACTCTGGCGATGGCGGGCTGAGATGGAGCCCTTGCGTGTTGAGGTGCTCTCTGAGCCCAATGCCACAGATCTTTCAGATCATCTGGCTGTGGCTTATTGTGGCATTCCTCATGACTCTTTGGATATTAACGGGCGGTGGGTTAGGGGGTTTCTCTCGGGAGAGCAGCGAGAACCTTGGTATGATATTGCAGAGATTACCCACGAGTTTGCGGCAGCTTTCAAGTGCAAAGCATGGGATAAAGCAGCCTTGCTTATGAATCGAGAGACCGATATCCGTTGCAATCTCACTCCCGATGTGTTGGATCCGGTAGGCCAGCAGTTGGTTGCCGCTGCCCGAGAAGAGGGGTGCGGCGCCCGATTTACCGGGGCCGGTGGTGGAGGTTGTCTCTGGGCGCTGGGTGAGGACGAACCCATGGTGCGTACTCGCCATCAATGGCAGGAAATTTTAGCTAAAACAGATGAGGGGCGTCTTCTTTCGAGTCAAATTGCCTGGAAAGGGGTTGTGCTTCACCTCTAAAATGTGCAGCCTTTTATAAGAGAATGAAAGCATACCCATCTATCTATCTGGAATAACGCAAAATCATTTACAAATGCCTTTTGATTGACTCCAGGCAACGAATCATGTAGTTTTCACTTCTATTTAATATATAGAGAAACACCCCTTGCATGGATGGAAAAAGCGGGGCTTTTTCTGAAAAGATCAACGCAACCACACGCAGGGTTTCCTCTTTGGTACCACATTGTTTTCATTTAAAATAAATTGATTGTCGACGCCACGTGACATAAGGAACGACCAATGAACTTTCAAGATGTAATCCTATCGCTGCAGAAATTTTGGGCAGACTCCGGTTGTGTGCTGAGCCAGCCTTATGACCTTGAAGTGGGAGCGGGTACTTTTCACCCTGCAACCCTTCTTCGGTGTCTCGGCCCCGAACCGTGGAACGTGGCATACGTTCAGGCATCGAGGCGTCCCACCGACGGGCGCTATGGTGACAACCCCATGCGCCTTCAGCACTACTACCAGTTCCAGGTGCTCAAGAAGCCTTCTCCTGCCAACATCCAGGAGCTCTACCTTGAGAGCCTGAAAGTCCTTGGCATCGACCCTCTGGCTCACGACATCCGGTTTGTGGAGGATGACTGGGAGTCTCCCACCTTGGGTGCGTCTGGCCTTGGTTGGGAAGTGTGGCTCGACGGTATGGAGGTGACCCAGTTTACCTACTTCCAGATGGCTGGCAGCGTTGAGGTAAAACCTGTCTCTGTGGAGATCACCTATGGCCTGGAGCGTCTCTGCATGTATCTGCAGGGCGTGGACAACGTCTTTGACCTCAAGTGGAACGATGAGCTCACCTACGGCGACATCTTCCATCAGCAGGAGGTGGAGCAGTCCACCTACAACTTTGAAGTGGCCAATGTGGAGATGCTTCTCGACCTCTTCTCCAAGTTTGAAGGTGAAGCAGAACGCATTGTCAAGGAGGGCATTGTTCTTCCAGCCTACGAGTGCTGCATCAAGTGCTCGCATCTCTTCAACCTGCTCGACGCCCGCGGTGCTATCAGTGTTACCGAACGAACCGGCTACATCGCTCGAATTCGAAACCTGGCCCGTATCTGTGCCCAGGGATATATCGAACAGCGCGAGCGCCTCGGCTTTCCTCTGCTGAAAAAATAGAAGATGAATAACCGCCAGCGACGCCTGCAGACGTCGCCCACGGATGATTCTTACGGAACCATCAAAGATGGTATGGCCTGTCATATCCAGCAGCCATAACAAATACGCATCATTTCAGGTGATCTATGAATACCTTATTGTTTGAAATCGGAACGGAAGAGATCCCAGCCGGATACATTCGGCCCGCCCTGGACTTCATGGCCGATGCCGTGGCAGAAAAACTAAAAGAAGCCCGCATCGACGCAGGGGAAGTAACAACGTGCGGCACCCCCAGACGCCTCACCGTTATGGTGAAGGATGTGGCCGAAAGTCAGAAGGCCGAAACCACAGAAGTGACCGGTCCTCCTGAGTCCGTTGGCTATGAGGCCGACGGCACTCCCAAGATGCCCGCCATCAAGTTTGCCGAAAAAGTGGGCATTGATGTGTCCGATGTGCAGATTAAGGAGACCAAAAAGGGTCGCTATCTTTGCGCCATGGTGGCCGAAGAGGTAAAGCCCTCTGCGGCGGTCTTAGGCCCCGTTCTCTCTGAGCTCATCGGAAAGATCCCTTTTCCCAAGACCATGCGTTGGGCCGATCTCTCCGTCACCTTTGCCCGCCCCATTCAAAATCTCGTGGCCATGCTTGGCTCTGAGGTGATTGGTGTCACCTTTGGTGATGTAAAAAGCGGAAATACCTCCTTTGGTCACCGTTTTATGTGCCCGGGTGAGGTGGCCCTCAAAAGTGCCGACGACTACCTTTCCGCCCTTGAAAATGCAAAAGTCATTGCCGACATTTCCACACGCCGCGAGATGGTAAAAGCCGTGGTCACCGAAGCGGCCAAAGAGGCTGGCGGTGTTATTCTTCCCGACGACGAGCTTTTGGACACCGTCACCAACCTCGTCGAATACCCCGTTGTGGTTGTGGGAACCTTTGACGAAGCATTTCTGGATGTTCCCGATGAAGTACTTATCACCTCCATGCGTGAACATCAGAAATACTTTGCCGTTGTGGATGACAAGGGTGCCCTGAAAAATGCCTTTCTTGTGGTCAACAACACCCAGGTGAAAGACCTTTCTCTGGTTCGCAAGGGCCATGAAAAAGTGCTTCGTGCTCGCCTTGCCGATGCCAAGTTTTTCTTTGATCAAGACCTCAAAGAGAAACCCGACACATGGGTTGAACGCCTTAAGCGCGTCCTCTTTCAGGCCAAGCTGGGTACTGTTTACGATAAAGTAGAGCGCATAAAAAGCCTGTCTGGTGCTATTGCCGAAGCCGCTTCTGTGGATGCAGAGACCAAGGTGAACACCAACCGTGCAGCAGAACTCTGCAAGGCCGACCTCGTAAGCCAGATGGTAATCGAATTCACCAAGCTTCAGGGGGTGATGGGCCGCGTCTACGCCCAGCGCAGCGGTGAAAATGAAGCCGTTGCCAAAGCCATTGAAGAGCACTACAAGCCCCTTTACTCCGGTGGAGCCCTTCCAGAAACCACCGAGGGTGCTATTCTCGCCATGGCCGACAAGCTGGACACGCTTTGTGGCTGCTTTGCGGCTGGCATGATTCCTACCGGCGGTGCAGACCCTTACGCCCTTCGACGTCAGTCCATTGGTGTGGCTCAGATCATTGTGAAGATGGGTTACACCTTCCCCATTCGATCCATCCTTGAAAAGGGTGTCTCTGCTTACGCAGAACGTCTGGATGTGAATGTGGACGAGACCGTCTCTGCCATTATCGACTTTATCCGCGGACGTATCGACAACCTCCTTATTGAAGAAGGCTACCCCAAGGATGTGGTGGCTTCCGTGACCACCGTGGGTATCAATGTGGTGCCTGACATCTGGATGCGCGTCAAAGCTCTCTCGGAGCTTAAAGAGAAGAGCGATTTCGAAGAGATCGCTGCTGCCTTTAAGCGTGTGGTCAATATTATCAAGAAGGCTGATTTGCCGAAGGGCGCTTGTGTGGACGCTGCTCTTTTTGAAGGTGATGCTGAAAAAGATCTTATGGCTGCCTTTGAAGCCACCAAAGGGGATGTGGAGAAGGCCCTTGATGCAGGCAGCTACGATGCGGCTCTCTCCGCCATCGCTGGCCTGCGTCCCCATGTGGATCGCTTCTTCGACGATGTCATGGTTATGGCCGAAGATGAAAAAATTCGCGCCAACCGTCTCGCCATGCTGGCAGGCATTGCCGGACTCTTTGGAGATATAGCGGATTTCTCAAGGCTCTCCGCCTGATTCTGATGGATAAAACTCGGCCCCTATGATGTTTTGGGGCCATCAAAAATAAAAACCGACTTTCAAAAACAGTGGAGGCATCCATGGCTGGATTTGATCCGGAAAAGGACAAGAAACTCAAAGAGTGGCGTTGCGAGGAGACCGGTCTTCTCGTCTCCATCAATCAGTATGATAAGGGTGAACCCAAAGTGCAGATTGGTCCACGCATTCTAAAGAAGAAGGATGGCACCGATCGTGCTCCTGCCAAGGCAGGTCGCTTGAGTATCGATGACATCACGTTTATCTACGATATCATCGACGACATCAAAGACGAGCTGGAAAGCAATCTCGACCCGCTTGCCTAAAAGACACCACCGGCTCTGACAGGCCCTTCGAGCAATCGAAGGGCCTGCTTTGTATAGAACGAAATCGTCAACCCCAAAAACGATGGAGGTGTGATCCATGACGCAAGGCATTGTAACGCCCCCTGAAGGGCCAAAAATTCCCGAGCTTGCCGTTTTAGCGGCTAGCCAGCCGGACAGCTCCGGTCTGATTCAAGCCATGGGTGTTCAAGAGATGAAACGGATCCCCATGCCCATGAAACTCTACGAAGGGGAGGGCTTTTCCATCTCCGGTCCTTTTATGGGGGCCCCGCAGGCCGCCATGCTCATGGAGAACTTGGCAAAATGGGGTGCAAAACGATTTCTCTTTGTGGGGTGGTGCGGTTCGGTGACAGGAAGCATCGCCATTGGCGAGACCCTTCTTGTGACAGGTGCTTTTGTGGATGAAGGGACCTCTCTCCACTACGGTGTGGACGCTCTGGGTCGAAGCGTGGCTCCATGCGAAACCTTTACCGCTTCTATCAGAGAGTCTCTCACCCATGGAGGGGTGCCCTTTCAAGAAGGAAAGCTTTGGACCACCGATGGATTTTACCGGGAAACACCGGAACGAATTCGTCGTTTCAAAGATCTCGGTGCCACAGGGGTGGAGATGGAATCATCCGCGCTCTTTTCTGTGGCCTGTTATCTGAAAGTATCGGTGGCAGCACTCATGACGGTCTCGGATGATATTTCAGGGTTGGCCTGGAACAAAGGCTTCAGCACACCGGCATTCAAACAGGGCCGCAAACGTACCCTTGATGCCATTGAATACATATTAAAAAGTAACGAATCCAATTAATTTATGAACACCATTGATCTTCTGGTCGCCGAACTTGAAAAACTCAATGAGGCCTACCGAGCTGGAACCCCGCTGGCAACAGATGCCGAATACGACGAAAAAGTGGAGGCGCTCCGCTCTCTGGAGCCCCTTCACCCCTTTCTTCTCAGGGTGGAGCCTGAAACCCTCTCCATCAAAGGAAAGGTGCGCCACCCTTCTCCCATGCTCTCCACAGAAAAAGCGTATGAACTCGAAGACCTAAAACGGTTTGTCAAACGTGTGGAGAAAGCGGCTCTTGACGTGGGGGCAGGCGTTCCCACCTACCATGTGATGGCGAAGCTAGACGGACTTGCCGGACGTGATGACGGCACGGTCTTTGCCACGCGAGGCGATGGCTTGGAGGGGTATGAGATTACCAGCGCTTTTCGAAAAGGAGTGCTCCCTGTAGGAGGAAGAGGACTTGGTCTTGGAGAAATTGTGATGGATCTCAGTTACTTCGAGAAAAATCTTAAAGCTTTCTTTGAACACCCTCGTAACATGGTGGTGGGGGTTGTTAACTCCGATGAACTTAACGAAAATGCCGTGCAAGCCCTCAAAGATGGAGCCGTTCGGTTTGTGCCTTACGCCACGCTTCCAAAGTGGAAGGGGCATGGGGACGAATTGCTGGAGCAGATTGATGCCATCCGCGAAGAGCTTCTTGGTAATATCGAATATCCCGTGGATGGTTTGGTGGCCGAGGTGGTCCAAGAGTCCATTCGAACCCACATGGGAGCCACCAGCCACCACCACCGCTGGCAAATTGCCATCAAGACCCGCGGCGAGAGCGCGGTCACCAAAGTGGAAAGCGTGACCTGGCAGGTGGGACGAACCGGCAAGGTCACCCCAGTGATGGAGGTTGAACCGGTAAAGGTTTCCGGAGCTACCATTCGGCGTGTTACAGCTCACAACCTGGAACGCTTGCGAAGTGAACAGGTGGGGCCCGGTGCGGAGATTGAGATCATTCGAAGCGGTGAGGTGATTCCCAAACTCGAAAAGGTGCTGGTGCCTTCAGAGGATGTGCAGATTCCCGAAACCTGCCCGGTGTGCGATGCACCTCTTGAAGAGGATGACAAGTTTTTGCTTTGCGTCAACCCGGCTTGTGTGGCCAAAGCCGAGCAGCACATCATCCACTGGTTTAAAACCTTGGGAAGCGCCGATTGGTTCGGCAAAAAAACCGTGGCCAAGCTGGTGGAAAAGAACTTCGATACCCTTGAAAAGATCTACACCATGCGCACCGCCACCTTCCAGGCTTTGGGTTTTGGCCCTGTGCAATCGGAAAACCTCTACAACGCCCTTGGCATCAGCAGAACGGAACCTGTAGAGGATTGGCGTTTTCTCGCCGCCTTTGGCATTCGAAGCCTTGGCAAAAACGAGGCTCGAAACCTTTTAGGGGTCTACCCGCTTGAAGAGCTTATCCAAAAAAGCGCCGATGACATTTTAAAGGCCAAGATTCGTGGTTTTAAAGAGGCCAAATGCAAAAACATCGGCAAAGGATTTTCCGCCCTTTTCGAAACCATCACGCACATGTTGGATCTTGGGTTTAACCTGACGCGCACCCCACTGGCGTCAGAGCAAACCTTAGACGAGAAAGCACCGGACTCTCCTTTGTTGGGGAAAGGGGTCGTCTTTACTGGCAAAATGGAACGGGGCAGCCGTGAAGAGATGCAAGAGCTGGCTCGAACCCATGGAGCGGCAGTGCAAACCTCGGTTTCTGGAAAAACCGATTTTTTGGTGTGCGGTGCCAATGTGGGGGCCAAAAAAATTGAAAAAGCCGAGGCCAAAGGGGTTGCTGTTATTGACGAAAACCGTTTTTATGAGCTTTTGAACTTGTAGCAAATCTTTGCAAGGGTACCCCTTGCCCGTTGTATGTTCGCATGCAGCCTCTATGGTTTATACGTTAGGGGCTGTACGCAATTTGGAAAGTTTTTTGCGTCGTTTTTTTAAAGCGACACGCCGGAGGCAGTATGAAGAGATACAAGGAGCTGAAAGAGGAGATTCTCAAAGCAAACCGAGACTTCAGAGCACTTTTTGCAAGTGCTGGTGAAAGCCTCTCTGTGCCGGAGGGCCTCTTTTCAAAATGGGGTGAGACACTGACGGCCATTGATCGCCAGATCGAAGAGGAGAGCTTTCGTGTGGCTACGGTGGGCCCCATCAAATCCGGCAAGAGTACCTTTGTCAACTCGCTCTTCAAGGGAGACTATCTCAAGCGCGGTGCCGGGGTGGTGACATCCATCGTTACCCGCATTCACTGCGGAGATACCCTGGCCTCGGAGTTAACCTTTAAAAGTTGGGACGAGATCAACTCTGAAATCGCTCAGGCTGCTGACCTTCTTCCCGGCGTGGAGCTGGACACCGGAGAAACCGCCTTCGACTTGAGAAAAGAGGGGCACAGAGCAGCCCTTGCTTTGGCTCTGGAGAACCTTTCGCGGGACCTGCTCATAACCGAAGACGCTCGCAACGTTCACACCGTCCTGCTTACCTCTTATCTGAAAGGGTACGAACGCATAAAAGACCTGATCGGCCCAGATTGCGTCATCAAACGATACGAAAAAGAGGACGTTTCGTCTCATCGAGACTTCTCGGGTGACGAGGTGCTGGCCGTTTACCTAAAAGATGTCTGCCTCACCATCGACACCGTCCCCTGGGACTCTTCGGTGGAAATTGCCGATTGCCAGGGCAGTGACTCGCCCAACCCTCTGCATCTGGCCATGATTCAAGACTATCTGGTCTATGCCGACCTCCTGGTCTACGTGGTGAGCTCTCGCACTGGCCTGCGCCGGGCCGATATTCGCTTCCTCACCATGATCAAAGAGATGGGCATTGCCGACAACACCACTTTTGTGGTGAACTGCGACTTTTCCGAGCATGACTCCATCGAAAACATGACAGCCATTGTGGACCGCATCTTTGAAGAGATCTCCCTTATAATTCCTGATCCCGAGGTTCATGCGGTCTCGGCTCTGCACCAGCTCTTTACATCCATGGAGGAGAGCCTTTCTGAGCGAGACAAGATGCGCCTTGCCCAGTGGCGTCTGGACGAGGCCTTCTGCAATGCGTCCATCCAAGGAATGGACGCATTTCTGAAAGCCTTGGAAGAGAAACTCACCTTGCGCAAATACTTTATCGCTCTGAACAATCACGCCCAGCGTCAGATGGTGGTGGCTACCGGCGTGAAGCAGTGGATTTCTCTGAACCGTGAGATGCTCACACGGGATCGCGAAAGCGCCTCTCGCCTGGTTTCTGGACTCACCCTTCAACAGGAGAAGTTGGAACATGTGAAGTCCATGATTCGAAGCACTCTCGATGGTACTCTCAAAAAAGTGAAAAGCGATATCTCAGGAGAGATCGACAGCTTCTTTGACGAATCCCGAGGCCAGCTGGTTTCGGATGTAAAAAATCAAATTAAAAATTACAGCCCGGATCTCACAAAATATACCACAGAGACCGACGATGATGAGGCTTTTATTCGAGCCATGAGTGGGGTTCACAGGGATTTTCGTCAAAATTTTGACCGTTTTCTTGCAGAAGAGATCAACCCTCGCATCATCGGCCTTACCAAGGAGTTGGAAGAACGCCTTTCTGAAGATCTCAATCGCATTACCGCACCCTACGGTTTGATGATTAAGGATGCTTTGGGTGAGTACCGTCAGGCCATTGAAGAGTTGGGCCTTGCCGCCTCAGACGAAGCGCTGGCCAGTTTCTCTTCCGTGGATATGGAGACAGCCCGAAAGCTGGGAGGCATTCAATTTCCATCGGTGGCAACCGTCATGGCCTATTCTCTAAGGGTTCGTGCCGAGGCCATGCTTCGCTTTGGTGCATACAATGTGTTCAACATGTTGAAGCGCATTTTTAAAAAACCCCAGGACGCCAAGGCAGAACTCAGGGCCAAAGCCCTTTCCGATGGCATGAACCGAACACGCACTGAAGCCATTGAGGCCATCACTCAGCACCTGAGAAGTTACAAAGAAAATCTCAAATTTCAGTATCTGTATAAGCTTGCTGACGCTCTTTCCAATCAACTTTTTGATACTTATGCTGAGGGGTTTCATACCTATCTTGGGGAGCTGGGCGAGCTGACCAGCCGTGTTAATGAAACAGGAAAAGACAAGGAGTCTATTTTAACTTCTCTTGAAGAGATGGAAAAAGAGACCTCCCGCATCTTTCATCACGTGGATCAAGTTAAAATGCTGATGGAGTAACACACGATGAATCTGGTTTTACGAAGTGCTGAATTGAAAGATCTGAACGCCTGCCACCGCATTGAGGCCCTACGTTACCCTGAAGATGAAGCGGCAAGCCGAGAGAGCATACAAAAACGTATCGAAACTTTTCCCGAAGGTTTTCTCGTAGCGGAAAAAGAGGGGGCCGTCGTTGGGTTTATCAATGGCGGCGCCACAAACAAAGTGGATCTTGCCGACGAAGAGATCAAAGCGATGATAGGCCATGACCCCCATGGAAAAAACCTTGTGGTGATGTCTGTGGTAGTGGATGAGTCGGTTGCAGGAACAGGCATTGCTGGAGAGCTGATGCAGTCTTATGTAAAAAAGGCCTGGGAAGAGGGGAGAAAAGCCATTTTTCTTTTGTGCAAAACCCACCTTATTCCGTTTTACGAAAAATATGGATTCTCTTGGATTTGCAAATCCGACTCCACCCATGGCGGTGCCGAGTGGCATGAAATGAAGGCCACATCAGTTTGATTCCCAATCAATAATTGACCCAGACCAAATTTCAACAGCATAAACTACGGAATGGGTCTCCTTATCCCATTTAAAGGGCAGTGCCATTGGGCGCAGCCCTTTTTTAATGCCTAAGCAAGTTTTTCATAAAATAGTTACTGGTGGCGTAGGGATCGGCTTTTTTGATTGTTTCCAAAGGGGGGTGGCGATAAGGTGATCAATGTTTAGTTGACACCAAAAAAAGGAGGCATTTTCACTATGAGCGTCTTGTACGAAACCAGTGGGGCCGTGGGATTGATTCAGCTCAACCGTCCACATCGAAAAAATGCCATCAATCAGACACTTCTTGTCGAACTATACGACGCCCTTGAAAGAGCGGATGCGGATGATTCCATTGCGGGGGTGGTGATCACTGGCAAGGGAAACAGTTTCTGTTCGGGCATCGATCTGGAGTGCTTTGCTACAGACAACCTTCTCAATCCACGAGGCGATGGCCACGGCATGTTGGAAGTTTTTCAAAGCATTCGAAAGCCCATTATCGGTGCCATCAGGGGATACGCCATCACCGGTGGTTTTGAGCTGGCCCTAAACTGCGATTTTCTTCTGGCCGACCCCACGGCTTGCTTTATGGATACCCATGCCAAACTTGGTATTCATCCGGGTTGGGGCATGACACAACTGCTTCAGCAGGCCGTGGGAAGACCTCGGGCTCTTCAAATCTCTTTAACGGGTGAAAAAATACCAGTTCAAAAAGCCCTGGCCTGGGGATTGGTCAACGAAGTGGTGGAGGAAGAGACTCTCTTGCCGCGCTGTTTTGCTCTGGTGGAGATGATGGCGGCCAATAACCGCCCCATGGTCCAGATTGTAAAGGATCTTATTGAAGTTCAAGACAGCGCCCACTTGAAAGGGGCACTGGAAGTGGAAGGAAGAGGCTTTTCTGATTTTGCCTCCCAGTTTATGAACGTGGGATAGCTCCTTATGGCAATCAAAAAAAGCCCGCTTTAGTTTTTCGTGGGGGCGGGCTTTTTTTAACAAAAGCTTTCTATTTTCCATCGCCCCAAAAAAGATCGATGGTCTTCTCTTCTGGCGTTTCGGTAAGAAGACTTACCCCTACAAAAACGACGAGGGTGATGGCCAATACCGGAACAATCACATGCATTCCAGCCACACGTTTAATGGAGGCGGCAAAATAGATATAGGATCCCACGCCCGTAACAATGGAAGCAAGGGCACCCTGGGCATTGGCCCGTTTCCAGTAGAGCCCCAAAACCAGAGGCCAGAGAAAGGCGGCTTGAAGCCCTCCAAAGGCGAAGAGATTGAGCCAGACAATAAGATTTGGTGGATTAAAGGCAGCGCCCAGTACAATGAGCCCCAGAATACCGGTGGTAATAAAGCTAAGCCTCTGAATACCTTGGCGTTTTTTAAGGCTTGCCTCAATGTCAGCAGGGTCCTCTTTTTTCACGTAATTGATGTAGAGGTCTTTGACAATGGTGGCAGAAGCCAAAATGAGTTGGGAGTCGATGGTGCTCATGATGGCTGCCAGAGGCCCTGCGAGAAAAATACCTGCAAAAACCGGGGGCAGCACCTTCAGGGTTAGAGCAGGCATAATTTTATCGCCCACCGTAAGGCCGGGAACAATGACTCGGCCAAAAGCCCCGCACAGATGCATGCCCAGCATCAAAAAGCCCAGCACAAAGGTTCCCACGATAATGGCCCGATGCATGGAGCGACTCTCCTTGTAGCCAAAGCACCGCACGGCGGTGTGGGGAATGCCGATGACCCCAAAGCAGACCAGAACCCAAAAAGAGAGTATAAAAGGTTTGCTTAAGAATCCCTTTGGACCTGCAGGGGTGATGAGCGCCGGGTCCACTGCGGCCATGGACTCGATGATGTTGGAGATCCCACCGCCTGCCTTGATGACTCCAAAGAGAAGGGCAGTGGTGCCGATCATCATCACCACCCCCTGTACAGCGTCGGTGAGGGCCACGGCGCGAAATCCGCCAATGGTGGTGTAGAGCACCACGGTGGTGGCAAAAATCATCAAGCCGGTGTAGTAGGGGAGTCCCGTCATTCCTTCAAACAGTCGTGCTCCTCCCACAAACTGGGCCACCATGGCAGCGATAAAGAAAATCACCAAAGAGATGGAACCAAGAATCACCACCCACTGGTTGTCGTAACGAGCTCTTAAAATATCATTGATGGTCACGGCATTGATGCGCCTTGCAATGATGGCGTATTTTTTACCAAGTATCGAAAGAGAGAGCCAGGCTCCGGGAAGTTGAATCATCGCCAAAAGCACCCATCCCAGGCCCATCTTATACGCCACACCGGGTCCACCCACAAAGCTGCTGGCACTGGTGTAGGTCGCCACAAGGGTCATGGCGAGAATAAAGCCTCCCATGTTCCGACTTCCGATAAAATACTCTTCCAGAAAATTGCCGCTTTTTGAAAGAACCCTGTTGGCGTAGGCTGCCAAAAGATAAACCAAAAACAGGTAGACCACCAGCGGCCCGATGATACTCCACTGAATCATGCATCACCCCCTGTACCGCCAACCTTGGGAGGTTCTGGCACGTTTCCATCCAAAGGAATATCTTTAAAAAATAGGAAAACCATCACTGCTGCCAGTACGGCAAAGAGGATAAATCCAACCACACAGCTCAGAAAAAACCAGGTGGGCATTCCCATGATATAGGTGTATTTGGAGAAAGGTTTATCACCAAAACCATACGCGGTGGCATACCACCAGATAAAGTAAGCAAGGCTGAGTACCACAGCCATTATGGCTTCGCGGTTTGCTTGGATAAACCGCTGGTCGGTCACTTTTTTCTTCATACAATTCCCCCCAAAAAATCCATGGGCTATCGGTTATTCTTTTTTGCTTATGTATTCCTGAGCAGGTAAAAAAGGAAATCTGGTTTGGTGAGAGCGCACAATAACATTGTCCCCTTTGTTGCCCATTGATTACCCTTGTTCCCCCTTAAGGAAAGATCGGAGCAAACTATAGCATGGGAATGCGTTTGAAAACCACCCCCCTTTGCCAGAGGCCTACAAAAGTAATTTTTGCTTTTTCAAACCCCCTTTGAAAGAGGAAGGCATTGACAGAGACACATTTTGCCCGGTACACTCTCACAGATGATTGAATATCTTTCTTTTCCTGCCGACTGAGCTATTCCGGAAAACAATCCATCCCAATTTTATTTCCCCCTTCCGGGGTGAACAGGCCAGAATAAAAAGGAGGTTTTACATGCAACGTGCGTGGAAACGTATCATTTTAGCGGCTGTTTTGGTTCTGCTTTCAACCCACATGCTCAGTGCAACACCCATTCCCAAACAGGAGAGGCTCTTCATCAATTTGACAAGTGATACGGAATACCGAGCAAAAATGGCCTTTTTTTTGGGCACCAAGTTTCTCGAAGCTGAAGAGATGCCTGTTACGGTATTTTTAAATGTGGATGCCGTGCGTATTGCCTTAAAGCAAACGCCACACCCCGAACTCCAAGTAAAACTAAAAGTGTTTCTTTCTGCTGGGGGAAGGGTTCTGATATGCCCCATGTGCCTTAAAAAGGTCGCTGGAGCCAGCAATAACGATTTTATTAAGGGGATTCAAGTGGCAACAGTGGAAAACGTCACCTATGAAATGTTTAAAAATGGAACCCGTATCCTCAGCTATTGAGTGGCCTGACTGAAGTGGTACACATTTGAATAAGCCCACATCGAGAAAAAAAGCCACTGGAAGATGACTCCTTCTTCCAGTGGCTTTTTGTGTTTCCGTCTGTTTATAGATTACGCTGTTTTTAACAGCATTACTGTTGATCTTTCAATTTACCGTGAAAAAGCGTTTCCAAATAAAAACGGGTAATCTCATCGGTTTGGGAAAAACGGTATTCAGGATTTCCATTTTTTGTAACGATCTCTCTTCGTAAATCGTTGGCAATGGTTTTGCCGAGTTCCACCCCAAATTGATCAAAGGGATTGATATCCCATATAAAAGCTTTGTAGACAGTCTGCGCTTCATAGTAGGAAAGAAGCCTTCCGATGTTGGCTGGAGAGAGATCGTTTAACAACAGAGTGGAAGAAGGACGGTTTCCTTGAAAGAAACGCGTCTTATCCTTGGAGTCTTTTCCTATAGCAAGGGCTGTGGCCTGAGAAACCAGATTGGCCCAGAGTTCCTGATGATTGGAAACGCCGTGGGGTTTGCAATCACCTTGCTCATACTGTGGGCTCACCATACCGATAAAATCGATGGGAAACGGATGGCCTTGATGCGCTAGCTGGAAAAAGGAGTGCTGGGCGTTGGTGCCGGGTTCTCCAAAAATAATGACCCCTGACGAGGCGTCGAGCTCCACATTGTTGATGGTGACAGACTTTCCGTTGCTCTCCATATTGAGCTGCTGAATGTGCGGTGCCAGTTTGGCCAAGGGAGAAGCGTAAGGGATAATTCCCTGGGCCTGATATCCCAAAAAGTTGTTGTTCCAGATGCCGATAAGCGCGGAAACAAGCGGAATATTCTCCTGAACCGGAGCATATTTGGTATGAATATCCATCTCACGGGCACCGTCCAAAAAGCGTTCGAAGCGTTCATAGCCCAGCGCAAGGCTCAAAGGAACGCCACCCACAGCTGAGGTTACGCTGAAACGTCCGCCTATGTAATCGAACATGTGAAAGGTTTCAATGCATTCCCCTTGAATATCCCCGGGGCTCCCTTTGCTTGTGACGGTAACCGTATGCTGGGCCGGATCCAACCCACACTCTTTCAGATAGGTCTTCATAATCATGGCATTGGCCATGGTCTCTACGGTGGTAAAACTTTTGGAGATGATAATGCAGAGTGTCTCTTCGGGCTCAATCTGGCGTTTGACGGTTTCAAAATTGTGGGAGTCTACATTGGAGAGAAAGTGAAGCGAAATCCCTTTATCGGCAAAAGCAAAGAGGGCCTGGCTTACAAATTCGGTTCCCAGATAGGATCCGCCAATACCGATAATCACCACGTGACGGAAATGTTTTCCGGTGCTTCCCCTTAAAATACCGGTGTGTACCTCTTTGGTAAACCGCCGAATGCGCTCTCTGACGCTTCCGATTTCGTGCATCACATCCACACCATCCACCATAAGAGACTGGCCGGGAAAACTTCGTGCCGCCGTGTGAAGGGCCGCACGATTTTCTGTCACGTTGACCTTACACCCCTCTACCATGTTGTGGTATTTTGTCGCCACATCAGCAGTTTCAGCCAGCTCAAAAAGAAGGTCCATGGTTTTATTCGTGACACGCTGGCGAGAAAAGTCGTAAAAAAAATCGATGTTTTGAAGGGAAAAACGGGACAAACGATCCTGTTGTTTTACCAGATGCTTTAAATGGTATTCAGGACGCCTCATCTCCTCTGCATGCTCTTTTAACTTTTTCCAGACAGGGGTCTTACTGATCCTGAATCCTTTTTCAGCCATAGGTGCTCCATATGCATTAAATGTGGCAAAACAATCGCTTTTCATGGCGATCATGCCACTTGTGTTCACTTAATGTATCAGATAGAAAGTAAATAAGTCGTACAAAAAATTACCAATCGCGAAAGTCATATGCAAGACAATGCAGCGCTGAAGTATAAACCCTTCATAGCCTTAGTACAAGCAGATTTAACCGTGCGCATAACATACGAGGCCTTCGGCTTGACTTGCAAAGAGGCAGTGGATAAAACCACGAAGACTATATCAATCGTCCATAACGAAAGGCAATAAAATGACCACCATAGAACCGATGATAAACCACCGTATTCTCACCTTAATAGGGCAGGGGGTTATCATTCCTGCCCCCCTGAGTGTGGAGGTTGACGACGATGTTGATCTTTCACGCATCTCCAGCGGTGTCACCCTTCATCGCGGAACCCGAATTTCCGGTGGTGACACCTGGCTTGCTCCAGGGGTCACCCTTGGCGAAGAGGCTCCGGCAACGGTGGTCTCCTGTCAGATGGGGCCAGGCTCTTCCCTCAAGGGTGGCTATGCCAAAAAAGCGGTTTTCCTTAAAGGGGCATCAGCCGGTTCCGGTGCCCATATTCGAGAAGCATCCATCTTTGAAGAAGAAGCCTCGTGTGCACATACCGTTGGGTTGAAACAAACCATTCTTCTTCCTTTTGTCACGTTGGGAAGCTTGATTAACTTTTGCGATGTTCTCATGACCGGAGGAACCAACCGCAAAGATCACAGCGAGGTGGGCAGCTCCTATATCCATTTCAACTACACCCCAAACCAGGATAAGGCCACGGCATCGCTTTTGGGTAATATACCCCAAGGGGTTATGCTCGATCAGCCACCCATTTTTCTGGGAGGGCAGGGGGGGCTTGTGGGACCTTGCCAGCTCACCTTTGGTACGGTTGTGGCTGCGGGAACCATTATGCGCAAAGATGAAGATCGTCCGAAAAAACTTCACTTTGGAGGTGCCAGCCGAGCGGGAAGTGTCTCGGCATCTTCGGGTATCTATCAGAATGTAAAACGTATTGCTTCCCATAATATTCACTATATGGGCAACCTTCTGGCTTTGTGGACCTGGACCTGCCATATTCGAAGGTGTTTTATCGGGCCAGACCACCCTGAAGCACTTTCTGAATCCCATCTGGCAGCCATCGACATGGCCATAAAAGAGCGCCTCAAACGCTTTAAAGGTTTTGTGGAAAAGCTTCCCGCTTCACTTGAGGCCGCCATAG
>JAKSCC010000080.1 GCA_022360815.1 Desulfobacterales bacterium | reverse complement strand
GAAGAATTTCGGAGGGAAGCATAAAATCGCTGAGATTCCTGATCTCATCGGTATGCAGCGAAATTCTTACAACCGTTTTCTGCAGATGGACGTTCCTCCAGAAAAAAGGGAGGATTTCGGTCTCCAGGCAGTCTTCAAGTCCGTATTTCCAATCAAGGACTTTACGGGCAGTGCTTCCCTCGAGTACGTGTCTTACTCCTTTGGCGAAATCAAGCACTCCATGGAGGAGTGTATTCAAAGGGGCATGACCTACGAGATCTCTTTGAGGATCCGTGTGCGCCTTGTCGTTTATGATATCGACAAGGAAGCCGGCATCTCGAACATTCGGGATATCAAGGAACAGGAAATTTACTTCGGTACCATTCCCCTCATGACCAGAAGGGGCACCTTTATTATCAACGGTACCGAGCGTGTTGTGGTGAGCCAGCTCCATCGCTCCTCCGGCGTTTTCTTCGATCACGACAAGGGCAAAACCCACTCCAGCGGCAAGATCATCTACTCTGCACGCATTATCCCTGTGCGCGGATCCTGGATCGATATGGAAATCGATCCCAAGGACAACGTCTACATCCGCATCGATCGCCGCAGAAAATTTCCCGTTACCGTTCTTTTCAAGGCCTTCGGTTACTCCAACGAAGATCTCCTTACCTACTTTTACGATAAGGAGAAGATTCTTGTTGAAAACGGTGAGTTCAAGCGCGTCTTTAACGAAGATTTCCTCAAAGGCCAACGCGCTTGCGAAGACATCGTAGATCCTGCTTCGGGTGATGTCATCGTCAAGCAGGGACGCCTCTTTACCAAGCGTGCCATCAAGCAGCTGAAGAGCATTGAAACCCAGACCCTTCCCATCAGCGCCTCCGATATCTCAAGCCGTGGCCTTGCCACTCAGCTTGTGGATCCTGTGACCGGCGAAGTGGTTGCCGTGGCAGGCGACCTGGTGGACGAAGAGGTTCTTGAGCGCATCAGCGACTCCAATGTAAAGGCGTTTGAGCTCCTTTACCAGGATGCGGCTTACTCATCGGACGCCATTCGAAAAACCCTGGTGGCCGATAAAGTTTCTGGCAAAGACAACGCGCTGGTTGAGATTTACCGTCGCCTTCGTCCCGGTAACCCCGCAACACCCGAAGTGGCCCAAGAGTTCATCGATCACCTCTTCTTTAAAGAGGCGTACTACGACCTCTCAGGCGTTGGCCGCCTGAAGATGAACCACCGCTTAGGGCTTGATACCGACATCAGCGTGAAGACCCTGAGGCGTGAAGACATTCTTCTTACCGCCAAAACCCTGGTTCAGCTCAGGGACACCCAAGGGGTTGTGGACGACATCGACCACTTGGGCAACCGTCGTGTGCGCGCCGTTGGCGAGCTTCTGGAGAACCAGTACCGCATCGGTCTTGTTCGTATGGAGCGCGCCATCAAAGAGCGCATGAGCATGCAGGAGGTCGACGCCCTCATGCCCCACGATCTTGTGAACCCCAAACCGGTTTCTGCCGTGGTCAAAGAGTTCTTCGGGACCAGCCAGCTCTCTCAGTTTATGGATCAGACCAACCCGCTCTCGGAGACCACCCACAAGCGTCGTCTCTCGGCTCTGGGTCCCGGAGGTTTGACACGTGAGCGTGCCGGTTTTGAGGTGCGTGACGTACATCCCTCTCACTACGGTCGAATCTGTCCCATTGAGACCCCTGAAGGGCCCAACATCGGTCTGATTGTCTCGCTTTGTACCTACGCTCGGGTCAACGACTTCGGTTTTATCGAGACGCCGTACCGTGTGGTCAACGACGCGCATGTCACCAACGACGTGCGCATGCTCAGTGCCTTTGAAGAGAAGGCACTTCCCATCGCCCAGGCCAACGCGCCCATGGACGAGAACAATAATTATGTGAACCCGCTGGTCACCTCGCGTGTTGAGGGCGAGTTTGAGATGGTCGAGCGCGACGAAATCGAGCTCATGGATATCTCCCCGAACCAGCTGGTGAGTGTCTCAGCTTCGCTTATTCCGTTTTTGGAAAACGACGACGCCAACCGAGCTCTTATGGGCTCCAACATGATGCGTCAGGCCGTGCCGCTGACCACCAGCCGTGCGCCTCTTGTGGGCACCGGTGTGGAAGGGGTCGTGGCCCGAGACTCTGGGGTTGCCATTGTGGCCGATGAAGATGGTGTGGTGGTTGAGGTGGATTCCAAGCGCATGGTGCTCAAGCACGATGTGGACATGGAAAAACCCGGCTTTAATCCGGTGACCATCTACAACTTCTCCAAGTTCATTCGCTCCAACCAGAGCACTTGCTTTAACCATCGCCCCATCGTGGTGAAGGGACAGCATGTGAAAAAGGGTGAGGTGCTGGCTGACGGTCCTGCCACCGAAAAGGGCGAGTTGGCCCTTGGTCAGAACGTCACCGTGGCCTTTATGCCCTGGGGCGGTTACAACTTTGAGGACTCCATCCTGGTTTCCGAAGCCCTGGTTCGCGACAGCGTCTACACCAGTATCCACATCGAAGAGTTCGAGGTGGTGGCCCGGGATACCAAACTCGGCAAGGAAGAGATCACCCGCGATATTCCCAACGTCGGCGAAGAGGCCTTAAAAGATCTCGACGACAGCGGCATCATTCGCCTGGGTGCCGAAGTGAACCCCGGTGATATCCTTGTGGGTAAGATCACGCCCAAGGGCGAGACCCAGCTCTCTCCTGAAGAGAAACTGCTTCGCGCCATTTTTGGCGAGAAGGCTGGCGACGTGAAAGACACCTCTCTGCGCGTGCCTCCCGGTGTGACCGGTACCGTGGTTGATGCAAAGGTCTTCTCTCGACGAGGCGTGGATAAAGACGATCGTACCCGTCAGATCGAAGACGATGAGATTGCACGTTTTGAAAAAGATCGAAACGATAAGATCGCTGTCATCGATCAGGCCGCTCGTGAGATGATCGAAAGTCTGGTGGTGGGTCGCACCTGCGTTACGCCGCTTAAGAAGGCTAAGAAGGTGGTTATCTCTGCCGATACCCCCATCACAGCTGAGCTTTTGGCCGAAGTGCCTCTCTCTCAGCTTGAGGGAATCATCGTCGATGATGACAGCATCACCGAACGTGTCAACGAGATCCTCGATCGCAAGAACGAAGAGATCGACAAAGTGAAGAAGACCTTTGAAGAGCAGGTGGTTCGCTATGAAAAAGGCGACGATCTGCCTCCGGGTGTCATCAAGATGATCAAGGTCTATGTGGCCATGAAGCGTATGCTCTCTGTGGGCGACAAAATGGCCGGCCGTCACGGCAACAAGGGTGTTGTCTCACGGGTTCTTCCCCAGGAAGACCTTCCGTACTTCGAAGACGGCACCATGGTGGATATGATTCTGAACCCTCTGGGCGTGCCTTCCCGTATGAACGTGGGACAGATTCTTGAGATTCACCTGGGCCGAGCTGCCAAAGGGCTGGGCAACCAGATTGCCGATCTCATCGATGCCAAGAAGGAAGAAGCGCTTAAAGACAAGCTCAAGCGCATCTTCACTCGGGACCACGAACAGGAGCACATCGACCAGTTCGAAGGGGAAGATCTCTACACCTTTGCTGAGAACTACCGTCGCGGCGTGCAGATGGCCACGCCCGTATTTGATGGTGCCGAAGAGGAAGACATCAAACAATACCTCACGGAGGCGGGCTGCAAGACCTCGGGTCAAGCCCAGCTTTTCGACGGTCGAACCGGCGAGCCTTTCGACGGTGAAGTGACCGTGGGCACCATGTATATGCTGAAGCTTCACCACCTTGTGGACGACAAGATCCACGCGCGTTCCATCGGTCCTTACTCTCTGGTGACCCAGCAGCCCCTGGGCGGTAAAGCTCAGTTTGGGGGCCAGCGTCTCGGTGAGATGGAGGTCTGGGCCATGGAGGCCTATGGTGCGTCCCATGCCCTGCAGGAGTTTATTACGGTAAAATCCGACGACATGGCCGGACGAACCCGTATGTACGAG
>JAKSCC010000236.1 GCA_022360815.1 Desulfobacterales bacterium | reverse complement strand
TGACCCTGTTGCTACATAAGCTGGATTACTTCTCGACACACCATCCCGGGAACTTGATTGTTTTTTTTAAGGGAAATAGAAAACACCGTTACAGGGGAACCATGAGCCAACGAAGGATCAATGGCGAACTAGGTTCTAATCAAGGAAAGAATTGGGAAAGGAAAAAGATTTCAAGGCTGGAGAAAACTCATGTCAAGGCCACCACGCACAATCAGAAGCCTTGCACGCTCACCCAAATCTGTCAGAGAAAAACACTTCAGCAAGCACTTTACAACGCCTCTGTGGTATGGGTCGCTGCCAAATCTTCCAATTCAATTTCAATGGCATGGGTGCTGATAGCAATTTCATACAGGGAAACAATAAGTGAAAGGGCCAGAAGCAAAAGGCTGAGGCCAAAAGCCACTTCGGCAATGGGTTCCATGGATATAAAAAGAAAAAACATGGTCAGAGCACAGATCAAAAAAGAGAGTACACCAAGCCCCTGCATCCACCGTATTAAAGCGATTCGCCTTTTTAAGTTATCAATCTGGCGCAGCACCATCTCTCGCACCTGCTCCCCCTCACGGTCATGAAGCTGACGAATCAATTGAGCCAAAACAAGAAAACGGTTGGTATACGCCAGAAACAGAAGCGAAATGGCAGGAAAAAGAAGCGCGGGGGTTGTCAAATTCATCGGGGTCTCCTGTAAAAAAGAGGGTGCCTTCTGCATACCCTCTCTTGTTTTTCAGATCACATCGTGCTCTTTTTTTCCCTTCATCCACACCAAGAGCACACCACCAGTGGTTTTTCCACCGACCGCGATCCCCTCAAGAGTCACCCTGGCCTCCTTCAGGGGGAACGTGCCCTTTTCATACCACAGCTTCCCTGAAAATACCCAAGAGGATTTCTGTTCTAATGTAACACCACAAAGGCCGTAAAAACTCTACGGTTAAATGAAAATTCACTGATTTGTCAGTCGGTTCATGGCCAAACACCCCTTTTCAGAATACGGCTTGCTCTCACGTCCTGTCGCCTCCCAGATCTCCTTTTGCATCATTTCATAAACCGTTCGAATTTTGTCTATTTTTTCATATTGCCTGTGAATCAAATCTTCAGTAACTGATGTTACGCAGCCGCCAATTGTTGGAGTTGCGCAAAGGCTGACTTTAAGGCCGTCATATAAATTTTGGCTCTCAATTGAAAATGATTCATTTTGAGGCGTAGTGATATCGTTTC
>JAKSCC010000189.1 GCA_022360815.1 Desulfobacterales bacterium | reverse complement strand
ATAGACCCAAAAAGCAAGTCCCTTTAAAATAGAATCAACACCAGGAGAACCTGGCCGCACATGATGCGGCCATTTTTATTGAAATATATAAAAACGAACAAAACCCTCAAGAAAGTAGATATATGTCAGCCCCAAAAGACAACCAAACTAGTTACCCTTAAATGCATTTACAACCAAAACCTATGTTCAATCATTAGACTTATTAAACAATATAAATTTCACTCGAGCGCCACAATTTCTCAAATAAAGAACCAATAAGTTATTGTGGCTTATCATTTTTTATACTATGAGATTAAGTCAAACACCCCATTTTGAGGGCGAGACAGGAGCGTTAACATGACACTTCACACCCAACCTGTCATGGCCAAAGGCTTTCGATGCGCCAGTATCCACTGCGGAATCAAGGAGGAGGGACCCGACCTCTCCCTTTTTATCTCGGATGAACCGGCTAGTGCTGCAGGCGTTTTTACACGCAACCAATTCCCTGGTGCACCAATCGTCGTGGGCCGAGAGGTGATCCGCAAAGGTGTGCTGCGGGCTGTTGTGGTCAACAGCCGTGTCAGCAATGTGGGCACAGGAGAGCAGGGCATCCATAATGCGCGTCGTATGGCTGCGGCTGTGGCGTCTTCTTTTGACCTGCCTGAAGACGAAGTGATCATGAGCTCCACCGGAGTGATCGGACGCCAGCTTCCCATTGAAAAAATTGAAGCCGGCATTGCACAGATCGACCGCCACCTCTGCACCGATCCTCTGGTGGGCGCGGAAGGGATCATGACCACAGACACCTACCCCAAAGCCATCTCCATGGAGGTGGAGGGTGCCACCCTTACCCTCATCGGAAAGGGCTCCGGTATGATCGAGCCCAATATGGCCACCATGCTGGTTTACATCTTAACCGATGCCCAGATTCCCGCAGCAGCCCTGGACCGCATGTTAAGAGAAGCGGTAAAGGACTCTTTCAACATGCTCTCTGTGGATTCCGACACCAGCACCTCAGACACCTGCCTTATTCTGGCCAATGGCCTGGCCGGCCCCGTGGATCACACCCGTTTTGCAGAAGCTCTCAAAAAAGGGTGCATTGAGATGACCCGCCTGCTGGCCAGAGATGGCGAAGGGGCCACCAAGCTCCTTACGGCCACGGTGGAGGGGGCAAAAGATGAAAAAGAGGCACGCTTTATCGCCAAAGCCCTCATCAACTCGCCTCTTATCAAAACCATGGCCTATGGTGCCGACCCCAACATTGGTCGTATCCTCATGGCGGTGGGCAAATGCACAGAGTGCACCATCTCCCCAAGAGATCTCTCCATCACCATCAACGGTACCCTGGTCTATGAAAACCAGGGCCGCGTAAATTTTGACGAAGGAAAGGTCCGCAGCCTTCTCGAAGGTGATCATGTGGAAATCATCACCTCCCTTGGCGTTGGCCCTGCCACGGCAACGGCTTACGGCTGCGACCTTACCAACGGGTACATCGAAGAGAACGCCGCATACTATTCATCATGACAAAGGGGAAGTAAGATGCATGAAATCAGAGTGGATGTTGCGAAGAACCGGCTCTACTTTACCTTGGGAGCCATCTCCTGCGCCGACGAACTTGCTGAAATTGTCCATAAAATTCAAAAAGCGGTTTTAAGTCTGCCCCGGGGGTTTACCTGCATCACGGATCTTCGCCACTTCTCCCTCTCCTCGGGACTCTCCGATAACTTTATGCGCCTGTGCCAGGAGGCCCTCTGGGACTCGGCCATCGCAAAAGTGGTTCGGGTCAAAAAACCGGGATGCACAAAAAAGTATTTCTCCTATGAGAAACAGAGCCTTGTTTGCCCAGGCTACTCCGTGGATTCGGTGTTCAGCATAGAAGAGGCTGAAACCCTTTTAGACCACGCCATATAATTTTACTGAAGTCCGGCCAAACATAAAAAAAATCCGTTTCAGGAACACTTCTGAAACGGATTTTTTTATGAACGCCCCTTTGATAGCATCTCTTTTGATGCCTTTCCAAAATGCCTGTGCTATGATGCCGCGTTCGGCTTTCACAAAAGCTTCAATACTTAAGCATTTTTTAATAATACCAAACCATTATCGAAGTGAGCGCATGACAACCCCCTCTCCCTTTTTACCCACCACCCTTAAGGAAATGCAAACCCTTGGCTGGAGCCAGCCCGATGTGATCCTGGTAACCGGAGACAGCTATATCGACTCTCCTGCCATTGGAGCCGCGGTGGTGGGACGGACCCTTGAAAAAGCGGGGTTCAAGGTGGCCATCATCGCTCAACCCGATATCCAGACGGCCGAAGAGATCACACGCCTTGGGGAACCCGCCCTCTTCTGGGGCGTGACCGGAGGCTCTCTGGACTCCATGGTGGCCAATTACACCGCCAGTGGAAAACGCCGAAAAAAATGCGATTACACTCCAGGAGGTGAAAACAGCAGACGCCCGGATCGTGCGGTCATCGCCTACACCAACCTTATCAGACGCCACTTTAAAGGGAGCCAGACACCCATTGTGCTCGGGGGCATCGAAGCCAGCCTTCGGCGGCTTCCCCATTATGATGCCTGGCAGAAGCGCATTCGTGGCTCCATTCTTTTTGATGCCAAAGCAGATTACCTCCTCTATGGGATGGGGGAGAGAAGTGTGGTGGAGCTGGCTCAGGCTCTTGAAAAAGGTGAATCCCCTGAAGCCGTTCGAGGGCTTTGCTGGAAAAGCGCAAAGCCGGTGGAAGGCTTTACCCTTTTGCCGGATCTGGAGAAGATCAAAAAGGACCACGACGCCTTTGAGACCATGTTTCTTCAGTTCAAAACCCATGCCGATGCACTCACGGCCTCAGGGCTCTGCCTGAAACACGACACACGTTACCTGGTTCAAAACCCGCCCCAGAAGCCCCTCACCTCCCAAGAGCTCGACGAAGCCAACGAGCTTCCCTTTACTCGGGAGCTTCATCCGCACTACGCAAAATCAGGCCAGGTTCGTGCCCTTGAAACCATTCGATTCTCCATCGCCACGCACCGAGGGTGCTACGGTGAGTGCAGCTTCTGCGCCATTGCCCTGCACCAGGGGCGCACTGTCACCAGCCGAAGTGAGGCCTCGGTGCTTCGGGAGACAGAACACCTGGCAAGCTTGAAAGGTTTTAAAGGCTATATTCTGGATGCAGGTGGTCCAACGGCCAACATGTACGGGTTTGAGTGCGGAAAAAAATTAAAAAAAGGGGCATGTACCCACCGAAGCTGCCTCTTTCCCAAGGTCTGTCCCTCGTTAAGGCCTGATCACGCAAAGCTCATGAGCCTCATGAAAAAGATGAGAAACCTTCCCGGCATCAAAAAGGTTTTTTCGGCATCGGGAATCCGTCCAGATCTTATTCATGCAGACAAAACCCATGGAGAAGCCTACCTTCGGGATATCATCACCCACCACACCTCCGGGCAGCTTAAAATTGCGCCGGAGCACATTGACGAAAAAACCCTTGCCCTTATGGGCAAACCGCTCACCAACCTTCACCGGTTTCGCAAAAAATTTCAAGAGTTCACAGATAAAGCGGGAAAGCCCCAGTTTCTCACTTACTACTTTATGGCAGCCCACCCAGGATGCGGTGAAAAAGAGATGAAACAGCTGGCAGATTTCTGCAGAGAAACACTTCACACAAAGCCCGAGCAGGCCCAGATCTTTACCCCCACACCGGCCACCCTCTCCACCCTCATCTATGTCACGGAAAGGGACCCTTTAACCAAAAAACCTGTTTTTGTGGAAAAGCGCCCCGAGGCAAAAGAGAGGCAAAAGGCCATCCTTCACCAGACCGCACCAAAAAGACAAACCGGCTCAAAAAGTCTTAAACAAGGAAAATCGCAGCGCTCTCCCAAAAAATCGGGTAGAAGCCGGGTCAAAAAAAAGGGGTAGAAGCCTAGTTTTTCTTTTTGGCGATTGAAACTCGAAGCTCTTCTGCCAACTCTTTCAGGGTGAAGGGCTTGGTCAACATCCCTTCAACCCCAACCCCCTGAAGTTCCTTTTTCATTTCAGTCCGACAGAGGCCTGAAGTGATCACCACAGGCAGATCGTCCATGCGCCCTTTTACGGTTTTCAACACCATCTCTCCGCCTGGAAACAGTTCAGCCACCACAGCCACATACTTTTCCGGATACTCTGAAAACACCTCCATCGCCTTGGTGGCATCGGTATAGGCCTCTACCTGGTACCCGATCCGGCCCAGCACCTCTCGAGCCAAGTCGATAAAAATTTCCTCACCATCCACGATGAGTATGACATCTTTTGCCCCCCTTGAATCCACATCCTTTTCACTCGACTGGCTATTTCTTTCTGAGGCATCTCCTGCTGGCAGATAAACTCGAAATAGTGAACCCCGTCCCCGCTGACTCTCAAATTGAACCGTCCCCCCATGATTCAGCACAATGCCATGCACCACAGCCAACCCCATACCTGTGCCTTTGCCAATCTCTTTGGTGGTATAGTAAGGCTCAAAAATCCGAGATGCAATTTCCGGGTCCACACCATGGCCATCATCTCTTACTGAAATACAGACATAGGGACCTTCGGGAAGGTGGAATGCCAAGGCTTCGGCCTCATGCACCACCACCTCTTCCACGCAAATTTCAATAGTTCCCCCGCCTTCACCGATGGCATGGAACGCGTTGGTGGCAAGATTGATCACAATCTGATGCACCTGCACAGGATCGGCAATAACCTTCAAGGCCCCAGAGCCTGTCTCAAAACGAATCTCAATATTGGAAGGAAGGGATGCACCAAGAAAACCCACCATATCACGCACCATTTCCCTCAAATAGCAAACGTCACTCTTCTGTTCATTTTGTCGGCTAAAAGCCAAAATTTGCGCCACCAAATCCCGCGCACGCACTCCTGCTTTATCAATCTGGGCTATCTTTTCACGGGCGACTTTGTTCTCTTCTGGAATGTGCCTCATGGCAAGCTGGGTATATCCCATCATGGCCATGAGAATATTGTTAAAATCGTGGGCAATGCTTCCGGCCAAAACCCCAATCGATTCCATCTTCTGGGCCTGACGAAGCCGCCTTTGAAGGGCCTCGCGTTCCCGCTCCAGGCGTTTCCTCTCTGTCACATCCCGGGAGACCAAAAGAATTTCACGAACCTGCCCGTACTCACGGGCCAAAAATCGTGCTGAAATCTCACTCCACACCACCGACCCATCTTTACACCGCAACTCTGCCTCAAAAATCAAAGCATTGGAGCCCTGTTCCTTTGGCATTGCAAGGGCATTTTTCAAAATGCCTTTCACCTCCATCTCTGAGGGCTCCGTTAACACCTCACGTGCTTCACAACCTATAAGCTCGTCTTCGGTATATCCCAGATGCCTTTCAATGGAGGGGCTCAAATAGGTAAAAACCAAAGGCTGAGACTCCAAAACCGCAATGGTATCCAACACATTATCCGCCAACAACCGATAGCGTCGCTCACTCTCTTCAGCCACCTCTCGGATCTTCTTACGTTGGGCCACCTCCTGGGCCAGCGCATCAGTATGACGGCTCAACTCCTCTTTCAAGCCATTCAAATTCTGATAAACCGTGGAGTTATAAAGGGCAGTAGAAACAAACGCAGTGACACGGATAATAAAACGCTCTTCTTGAAGAGAAATGTCCGTGCCATCGTTTTTTTTCGGCAATAAAACCAACCCCAGCAACTCCCCGTATATAGAAAGGGACACAATATAGGTGCAACTGCACTGTTCCAAAAGAGAAATCACCTCCTGACACACCTCTTTACGCCTCGCCCTTCGCCTCACCCCATCGCTGTCCAATGGCGCCTGAAGCAACGAAAGCCAATGAAGTGTCTCTTTAGAGAGTTCCAGTGCCCCCCCACTCTCCTCTTCCACAAAACCCTCGCCCTTTCGAATGAAAAAGAGCACCCCCTCAAGGCGGAGTGTCGCCTCCACAGTATGGCGAAACGCCTCCACCATCTCTTCAGTACGCTGCAAGAGAAGAATACTTTCAGAAAAATGAGCCTCCACACATTTTAAGTCGAAGTTCTGCCGCCTAATAAGTCGACCAATATAAGGCCAAACGCTCCTGGTGCAACGATAGTTCAGATAAAAAACAAGACAGAAAAGTAGAAGCAGGGTGGGCTGGTTGAGGCTGTTGAGCCAGGGGTGCAATAAAAAAATAAGGAGCAGGTTTGGAATCACAATAAGTGTGGAGACTCCAGCCCATACCAAAGAGTGATAAAAGATGGTTCGAATGGTAAAAATGCGATGCAGCACGGCGTAACCCACCTCCGCAAAAAAAGAGTCCCTACCTTGGCAGCGCCCCAGCTCTAATGAGAGACACATCAAGATGTCGAACAGACTCCACACCGAAAGAAAACTAGAAATGGAACCCAAAGGCATGTGTTCCACATCTCGAATGTATTAAGTCCAACCGGTTTTTACTGTTCGAATGGTTTCAGCCAAATCGTTCATGGATACAGGCTTAAACAGCACACACGAAACACCAAGTTCCCGGGGCTCTTTCCCCATCAAATCATTGCTAAAGCCTGTACATAAAATCACTGGAACAGAATGATTTATCTCCCGTAAATGCTCTGCAAGCCCAAGGCCCGACATCTTTGGCATGGTCATATCGGTAACCACCACATCAAAACCCGTCGGATTTGCTTCAAAAGCCTTCAGTGCCTCCTGGGGATCCTCCAAAGCCACCACATCAAATCCCATACGCCCCAAAGCTTCACGGGCAAGTCCCACCAACATTGTTTCGTCATCTACAAAAAGAACACGGCCCATAGAGAGAACATCTGTTTCGCCCACAAACCCTGCCGATTGCTTGGGGGTTGCAGTCTCTGGAAGGTAGACTTGAAACCGGCTCCCCTTACCCTTTTCAGAATCCACCACCACCGTGCCGTTGTGACTAAGAATAATCCCCTGAACCACAGCAAGGCCCATACCTGTCCCTTTCCCAGCCCCTTTGGTGGTAAAGTAAGGATCAAATATTCTTGTCTGAATATCCGCATCCATTCCATCGCCAGTGTCTGAGACTCGAAGCGCCACATAGGCCCCAGGCTCCACCCCAAGCCGCCTTGCCTCACCCGCATCCATCTCCATGCACGTCACCGAAACCGAAATCGTCCCTCCTCTTTCCTCCAAAGCATGAAATGCATTGGTACAAAGGTTCAACACAATCTGATGAATTTGCACCGGATCGGCCACCACCATGGCCGGTGTATCGGAAAAAGAGGCGATCACTTCAATCCCCTTTGGAAGGGTCGCACGAATCAACCCAAGGGCTTCACGGGTTACCGAGCACATATCCACAGCACAACGCACCTGTTCATTCTGGCGGCTGAAGGCCAAAATCTGAGAGACCAACTCTTTGGCACGCATACCCGCCGTTTCAATCTGGCTCACAATCTTTGAGGCCTGCCCCCCCTCCTCTTCCAGATAAAAAGCCGCCAGCTGGGTATAGCCCAAAATACCCATCAAAATATTGTTGAAATCGTGGGCAATGCCTCCGGCCAGAACCCCAATGGACTCCATCTTCTGAGCCTGACGAAGTCTTTTATGCAGCTCATCTTTTTCCAGCTCGGCATCCCGCCGATAGCTAATATCCCGTGCCAACCCAATAAGTTCCAAGGCTGCCCCACTCCCATCTTCCACATAGTGGCAAGATACCTCAACCCAGGTACGCCCACCATCTTTACGCAAAATCTCCAGTTCCACTAAAAAACTGGACCTATCTTGGCGAGAAGGAATTTTAACCAAAGCGTCTTTGCGGTGATCAGGGTGAAAAAGCGCCCAGACACTTTCACCTTCCAGCTCTATCGCTTTGTAGCCTGTCACCTTTTTACAGGAAGGGCTGATATAAAGAATCTCTTCACTTTCTGCATTCACCACCACAAGCACATCAAGAATATTTTCAGCCAAAAGCCGGTAGCGCTCTTCACTCTGACGGACACTCTCCTTGGCGCGGCTTCGCTCTAAAATCTCACGGGAAAGCTCCTGCCGCCTCAATTCCAACTCATCTTTCAAAGATGCAACAGCCTGATACACCCTTGAATTGTAAAGTGCGATGGAAAGATAGCGACTCACCTTTTCAAGGAAACCAACCTCTACAGGTAACACAAGCCCGCCACCTCTCTTATCAGCCAAAATCACCAACCCAATCAACTCTCCATGCTGGACCAATGGAACGCTACACAACCCGTCCCAGCTATCAAAAAGAGACTTGAGCTCTCGGAAAACCACCTCATGAATAGCGGCCTCTTTCACCTCAAGCAGGTAACGGTCCAAAAGGCTGTCATTCTCGATCAGCCAAGCCGTGGTTTCAGGATGAAGAAGAACATCGTGGCCGTCTATATCCTTAAGGCCCCCGCCCTCTTCCGCAGCAAAGAAAAAGTGAGTGGTTTTAAATGCCAGTGTAGAGCGTACCAACTCTCCAAATTCTGTCACCAGACTTCGAATGTCTCTTAATATCAACAGATCCCTTGCAAAACAAACCTCTGCACTACGAAGCCTGTACCGATAACGATTCACCTGACGACTCACCACAGGATGCAACCGTGAAATATAGAAACAATTTATGGCATACCATCCCAACAAAAGAGACGCAGTAAGGCCCAGCTCTCCCTGAAGCATCACCGGCTTTAAAAGCATAAAAGCAATCACATTGGGAACAATAACCAAACTGTCGTGAACCACGCGATAGAGAACCAAAGGCATAAGGCTGCCCATATCCAGAATACGGTAGCCCATCACCCCATAAGCTAAAACGCCCAAAGGAATAAAAATAAAATTGGAGGCGGGGTACGAGCCTACCCCAAAAAAAGAAAGAGTAGAGAGAAGAAAAAGAAACATTCCCAGAGTCAAGGAACTTAGGATGTAGAACTTCCTCAGGCGATCCATAACACCACGCCTCGCCCGCAGTGATGTCACAGCAACGCAAATGACATAAGCCATGGCAATGGCACAATAGCCCAGAAATAAAAAAAATTCCCAACTTATCTGAGCCATTTCAGCCCAATTGTTGCGACTGCTCCCTGTGACACACCCTGAACTCAAAAAATAAAGCCCCATGACCGTGCTCACCACAAGAAGGCCCTTCTCAACAAGGGGCTTTCTCACACCCAAAAGCACACTGAAAAAGAGAGTTCCCACAAAAGGAAGAAACCAGTATGCAGACCAAATCATCCGTTGAATAAAAATCAATGAAGCGTCATTGCTCACCAAGTGCTGAAGTAAAAACTGGAGTGGGACCAAGCAAACAAGCAAGCAAAAAATTGTAAATGTAATACATTCCACCTTGTCTCGACTTCGTGCAAAGGCCATAAGGGAGAGGTACATCCCAAAACAGACTGACACCACCGGGGGGACCACCCCCATGCTTATTTGGTTATCAACCATCCGACTCACCCCCTAATCCAAAGACGAAAACACATAGCCCCGTCAATATCGGCCCACCACCACAATGGTCACGACAGATCCCACCCAACGTCTCCACTTGTTTGACTCACTATGGGTGTTTATATATAATAGCCTTATCGGAACAATCGGGGTCGAGGTTAAAAAAAATGCTCAGGGCCATTTATTTTGGAGCTTCGCCTGCCTGAATCAAAATTCGAATTTTTTCCAGCAGAGACGCCATGCAGGAGCTGAAAAGAGTCTTTTCCACCTGCGCCGCAGGGTATTTTTCCCAAGAAAAAATAGACTGCCCACCTTTGGTGGACCGTACATCAAACCAGACAACACTGAAGTATCATCCTCTTCGGTTTTCACCCTTCGGGAACCACCATGCACCCATTCACCACTATTTTTAAAGCCCACCCGACCCTCACCCGTGTTTTCCTGATTAAGCCGGACGAGAGTGTTTTCCTTGCGGTGTCCAAAACCGGGGAAAAGTGCCCTCCGCCCCCCTTAAAAAACCTCAACCACCTCTTCCACGATGCCTGTCATCTAACCCAAGACACCCACTACCTTCGCCTTGCATTTGGAGACGAGCAGTTTACCACAACCCGCCTGCCACACGACTGGGTTCTTGTGGCCGAACACTCCCCCAAAGCCAATGAAGCAATGATTAAAGCCCTCGTTAAAGTGGCCCGCGATATTCCGAAACCCGATGTGCAAGAGCACCTCCTCATCCTCACTCCCGAACGCCTCCTGGCTGGACCTTTGGGTCCACACCTTAAAAAATGCCGACATATCTTTGAAAAGGCAGGGGGCACAGAGGTGCAACCCAAAACCTTTGCCAAAACACTAAACCGCTGGATTGATACGGAAGAACCTTGTAACACAAGCCTCGCTCGACTCTTCTGCATGCTTGAATCTGAAATCACTTCCGTTGACAAACGGCGCATCTTCTCCCATAACGTCAAGAAGTTCATTCCCTATGAGCACAAGAAAGAGAAGATGCCATGACCACCATTTTAGACTTCGTCAAAATTTCAAAAGTTGCTGGTGTAAAGCACTACTCTCTTGTCTCCAAAAAGGGAAAGCGGCTCGCCGGAAACCACCAAAGGTCCGAATCGTTTTACAAAGAGCTGGCTCAATTTGGCAAAGATGCCACCGCTCCTACGACTCGACGAGACCTATCTCCTCTTACTGCCATGATAATTCAGGGGGAAAGTGGTGCCCTAATCGTCGTGCCTGTGGGATCGTTTATTCTCGAAGTGACTCCGGCCACCGGTTATCAAGAGTCCTCTGTTGTTGATGAGGTCCTTCGTTTTCTTGATCGCATTCGCCACCAACACACTGTCAGCCAGAAAAGTTGATGACACCATGCCCCGCTTGTCTGTTCTGTTTTTGATCGTCCTTCTCCTCGCCCCTCCCTGCTTTGGATCCCTCCCGGAGAATAGAAGCTCCTATCTCCCCAAAATTCAAAAAAAATTAAATTCTTATAAAAACGTATCCAATCAACTAAAACAGGAGTATCGCAAAAAACTCAGGGAGGCAGAACGCATCTACTTTCGTGAGGTAAACACCCTCATGATGGAAGAGCCTCCTCGCCCCAAACCCAAGGGAATCTTTGAAACCACAGCCGAATACAAAAAGCGCATAAAAGCCCATCGCCAAAAGGTCCAGAATATTCGCGCCGCCAATAAAAAGGCTGTTTCCAAACGGGAAAAAAAAGGGGGCATTCGCGCCCGCACCTCAAAAGTGGAACTCGACTGGCTCCAAAAACAGCTTCGAGACCTTTCTCCATTGGAAAAAGAGATCTCACGCCTTCAACAAAAAGGGTGCATCATGAATGGAGAAGGAGCCACGATGACCCTTCACCGTCCTGAAGCCGATGCGTTTCGATTTCCAGTTACCATCAATCACAGGGGAACGTTATACCACCACACCTGGAGCTACTGCGACCGATCAGAGGCTGAAACCATCTGGAATCAACGCCATGAGATCTCCATCAAACCTCTCTACCGCCCCGAGCCCAAAGGAAAGGAGCCCGGTATAAATCTCAAACTCTCTACTTTTTTAGTGGTCAGCTCCGATAATACAATCCTCACCCAATTTGATATCGCCTCACCCAAGCCCTTTGAAGCAAGCCTTCGGCTGGATCGCATCAAAAAAAATGAACTGCCTGCTGCCAAAATTCTCATCGCCTTGAGCAAATCTGTGGATGGTCCCCTGCCCGGCATGCGCTTTGTCTTCATTTCACCCCGACAGTACACCATGGGAAGCCCCCGCAACACCCCTGGAAGGCGAGAAGATGAGTCCCTTCACAAAGTTAAAATAACCCGTCCGTTCTATATCATGACCACAGAAGTTACTCAGAACCAATGGGAGAAGGTAATGGGTTACAACCCGTCGGCTTTTCCCCACTGCGGTGGAGACTGTCCCATTGATAGCGTCTATTGGCAGGACGTCATGCGGTTCATCGCCCGTCTCAACGCCATGCACAAAGGAAAAGGGCGATTCCGCCTTCCCACCGAAGCCGAATGGGAATACACCGCCCGGGCAGGCAGGGAAGATCCCTGGATCACTTCTGGTCTCCCCGCAGAAGAGTATGGCTGGTACCGAAAAAATGCCGAAGAAACCCCCCACCCTGTGGCCACACGAAAGTCCAATCTTTGGAACCTTTACGACATGAACGGCAATGTAGCGGAATGGACGGCTGATTGGTATGGTCCCTACCCTGAAACCCCTGTAGAAAATCCCCAAGGACCTTTGAAAGGCAAATTTCGCGTCTCCCGAGGAGGAAGCTGGTTTCACGGTCTTGACGGTATTCGAGGATCAAACAGAAACACCGACAACAACGATGATAAAAGTGGATACATTGGTTTTCGCCTGGTGATGGACTTTCCCGCACACAGCCAAAAAAAGAAGCCCCTGACTCTTCCTTGAAAAGTTCCCGTCCCTTTTAATCAAATAGGAAAAAACCGGAATAAAACGGGAACTTCCCCTATAGACATCCAGCTGCAGCAGCCGTAAACTAAATGAGTGATGAACCGAAAGCCCCATTTTTTCATCCCACTCCCCTTCATTTTTTTCGGGGCCCACACCCCTAATCACCGGAGCCCCCATGATTAGCAAAACCACGGCATCGTCTCTTCAACTCAAGCCACATACCATCAAAACATGCCAAGATCTTTACGAAGAGATCTCCCAGGATTCCACGCGTTCCATTCCCGTGCGACAAATCCTACTCCACCATGCATCCGATCCTCAGGCCCTTAATAAAATGTGGTGGGTCCTCAATTACCATGCCGAAAGTCTGGATCGCCACCGACGACACAGAGCCTGGGTCGAAGCCCGCCTTGATGAACTTGCCCGTGATCACAAACGAAGATACCCCTTAGAAGCGTAAGCCCCTATCTTTTGTGAAATTCTAAGGCAACCTTTCAAACATGGTTTTTCCCTCCCTTTACTTTTTTACTTTCCTTTCTCTCTCTCTCGGACTATTTTTGAATTTGGCTAAAGCAACGTGGGTCTGTACCCCCCCTTTCCATATGGAATTGCCACACCCACAAAAAACATTGATCACGCAAACAGCTGCTGATTTACCCACCATTCAGGCCCAACAACCTGAAACCGAGCTGGATGAGTTGCCCCATGGTAAGAGATTACACCACTGTCTTTCAGGAGATGATGGTCTCAGCCGAAGAGGCCATCGAAGAAATTGAGCCGGGAATGAGTATCTTTATCGGTACCGGAGCCGCAGAGCCGCGAACCCTTGTCAAAACACTCATGTCATCCCCCGAACCCAACATCCAGGATCTCGAGCTGATTCAAATCATAAGCTTTGGTGATGCTCTGACGCCTCAACTCTTTTCTGCGGACCGATTTCGCCTAAAAACTTTTTTTTCCGGATGGATGGCAGATGAAGCCATTTCCTCCGGTCAGGTGGACTATATTCCCAGCCGGTACTCTGAGATCCCCAACCTCTTTGAGTCGGATCTTATGAGCATTGATGTGGCCATCATCCAGGTGACACCTCCCAATGAGTCTGGGTATTGCAGCCTCGGTGTGGCTGTGGACGTGGCACGTCAAGCCATTGATAAAGCCGCCATCGTTATTGGTGAAATCAATGAGACCATTCCCCGTACCTTTGGGGATACCTTTGTGCCCATCTCGGATTTCGACTGCTTTGTCCTCTCGGACGAGCCCCCCTTCTTTTTTGAACGCTGGCCAGTGGACGAAGTTTTTGACAGGGTGGCAGAAAACGTGGCCTCGGTTATTGATGACGGTAGCTGTCTCTCATACTCCATCGGCCCTCTTTTTGAAGCCCTTCCAAACCATCTTAAAGGCAAAAAAAATTTGGGGATACACAGCCCCTTTGTGACCGACGCTCTTATGGATCTCATCAACAGCGGAGCTGTCACCAACCGAAATAAAAAGATCTACCAGGGAAAATCCCTCTGCTCCTATGTGCTGGGTTCTCCGGAACTTATGCGCTGGCTTGACGGCAACCCCATGGTCGAATTCCAAGCCATCAACCGGGTCTTCAGCCCCATCCAAATTGGCCGAAATCCCCAGGTGGTTACCCTTATTCACGCTCGAAAAGTCGACTTAAGCGGTCGTTTTGTACTCCACGCGGGCAAAGGCAATATTGCCACCGGGCCTTCGGAGGTGATCGACTTTTTCAACGGTGCCGAAATATCCAAAGGCGGTCGCACCCTCTTTGCCCTTGCCAGCCGCAACCTCGAAGGAAAAGCCAACATCATATGCAGCGCTGATGCTTACCCCAATCACTTTTCCGTCCATGAGGCTGTGGATTTGGTCATCACAGAGTATGGCGTGGCAAGTCTCAAAGGACGTACCGTAAGAGAAAGGGCCCAGGCCCTTATCGAAATTGCCCACCCAGACGACCGAGCAGATCTCATGGAATCCGCCCGTGAGAATCGTATTCTTTACCCGGACCAAATTTTTCTGGAACACTCAGCCCACGCCTACCCCAAAGAGATTCAACGCACTCGAACCTTTAAATATGACACCCTCATCACCTTCAGACCCATCAAACCGTCTGATGAAGAGGGAATGCGAAGGCTCTTTTACCGATTTTCAGATACCTCCGTCTACTACCGCTATTTTACTCCGGTCACAGCCATGCCCCACGCCAAAATGCAGGAGTATGTCAACATCGACTACACCGACACCATGTCCATCGTCGGACTGACCGGCCGCGCCGGTGAAGAGCGCGTGGTGGCAGAAGGACGCTATGTCAAGGGAAGGAAAGAGGGCTTTGCTGAAGTGGCTTTTGTTGTGGATGAGGCGTTTCAAAACCGGGGCATTGCCTCTGGCATGTTGGAAATGCTGACCACCACAGCAAAAAAAAGAGGCTTTAAAGGGTTCACAGCTCAAGTACTAAGCTCCAACCACCAAATGATGGCTGTCTTCAAAAAACTGGGTGCTTCCTGTGGGGTATCAGTAAGCGACGGTATTTACGAGATTCTCATCACCTTCTAACACCCTTACACAAAAAAGCCAGACAATTCATTGTCTGGCTTTTTTATTATACCTTCGGCGAACCGTTTTTTTGGAAATAACCTTCCCTATAATCCAAGCCAATCTTATGGGGTTTGATTCACAAAATAAAAATCGCCTCTCAAGGAAGTGGACTCCCATGGCACCTGACCACCTCCCTGAGCAGCCAAAGTGGCGCGAACCCTTTTAAACATCTGCTCAATGGTGATACCCGGCGTTTGGATATGTTTTAATATGGCGCTGGTATACAGGCCATTGGACCCCTCTCCGTCCATGGCTATTCGCCCCGGTGCCGTGGCATAGGCAATGAGAGATCCAGAAGGTGCGTCCATAAAAGCCAGGCCACCGCCTTTTGCGCCACGATGCCAACTCTTTTCAAACGGATTGTCTCTGCAGGCATCCAAAATCACAATGTTGGTTTTACTGCTGGCCCCTTCCATCTTTGCCAGAACACGGTCGGCACGCACCGAGTCGTACTCCACATCATTTTCAGACTCAAGCTTTGCATCGGCAGGCAAAAGATAGTTGCTCCCCTTCACCTGCACCCCGTGCCCCGCATAATAAAAAAGCCCCACATCACATGTTTTCAGCTTTCGACCAAATTCATCAATGGCCTGCTTCATGGTCTTCTGGTCGCAATCCTCATATTTTAAAACCTTAAACCCGAGCGCCTCAAGGGCTCCTTTCATGGCCCGAGCATCGTTTATCGAATTGCTCAGTTTTCCAGCATGCCTGTAATTGGAGTTTCCAATGACAAGGGCCAAACGGTCGCCCCTTTTTTGAACTTTAGAGCCCGTCCCTCGAATCACCGAAAACCGCTTTGTGGCCACACGTCCCCTTTGGTCTTCGGCGCGAATCACCACCTCATTTTCTCCAAAAGACAAGGCAAGCCGATTCGAAAAAGCCCCCGAGCCATCGATCGTCACCCATCTGCCGTTGACACTCACACTTTTGATGCCATCCTTATCCCGCACAACCCCGGAGATCATAAGCGAATTTTTCTGAACGGGCTTCAGTGCTCGTGCCATGCGAGGCTCTGTCAGAATAATCTCGGGAGGGCTTTGGGGGTTCAGCTCTTTCAGGTAAGAGATTTTCAGATAATCCACGTTGATGGTGCTCTTTTCATTAACCCGAAACCCCACTCTTTTTCCAAAAAAGGGCTGATATTGGCCCGTATAGACCCATTGCTTATTTATATAGTAAAAAACATTTAAGCCTACTTTTCGAATTGTATAGGTGTTGTACCATTTTCGATCCAGCAAAGGGGTCTCAGTCCAGTGCTTTTCCCTTTTCCACCCATCCTCGTACGAGCCGATAAGAAACTGACCGTTTCCAGAAAACCCAAAGTAATGTCGGTAAAAAGAGCGAGACTCATCCACCACACCACCACCCCAAAAAATCGAATTGGCGTTGTTGTCCACCCCTTTTACAAAACGAATTTTCGCCTCAATTTCAAAATCACGATCTCCGTCAATATCAATACCGTTATTCCAAAAGAGAGGATAGCTATCGGGCTTCAGGCTGGACAATTCATAGACCCCATTTTTGACAACAGCCCTTCGAGACTCATTCCCAAAAGTCCCCTCAGCCCATTTTTTCGCATTGATTTTAAAATCATCCTTAAAAAGGAGCTCTTTCTGCGCGTTCGAATACTCCGAGTAGAGGTGAGGAGAAGAAGATGCCAGGTAAGACACGCTCAATTTGTCTATCTCAATGATGCTGTTTTGCCCCACTTGAAACCCGACTCGCGGACCATAAAAAGGCTCAAAGCTTGAGGTGTGCACATACTTCTTATTGATAAAAAAGTGGTAATCCGTTTTTACCTTTCGAATGGTCAGAAGATTAAATGCGCTCTTTTTTATAAGGTCTGATTTGGTCCACTTTTTTTTATCTTCCCAACGTCCTGAATATTCATCGATGGTATACTTCCCGTTGCTCGATAAACCGAATCGGTATCGGTAAGGACCCTTATCGTCCCTTGCAATTCCACTTCCCCATGTCAAACCATAAAAACCGTTAGAATCTCCTTTGACAAAACGAACCCTTGTCTCAATCTCAAAATCACGACCCTCATCAATGACCACCGAACCGATCCAAAACTCTGGGTATTCTTTGTCGCAATGGGATTGAATCCTGTAAACGCCATTTTCAATGGAAGCGCTTCGGCACCCTTTCCCAAAACGCCCCACAGACCAACCGTTGTTGTTGTTCAGAAAACCTTCCGTGACAATGGGCGTCTTTTCACCCAAAGAGTAATCAGAATACGTTGAAGTCGCCCAGCTAAAAGCAGGCAGACAGATCAAAAAAACAAAAACAAACCCGAGTCTTCGTATCATCTTCTCCCTCATGTATAACCCAAGCACTAAAATCGATGCACCCCCCAAAGAATCTCTCCCTCTACCACTCGGCGACCTCCACAAGGCGGATACCCAGGAGGAGTACAAACCACATTTCGCATGGTGGCGTTGATGCTCACATCGTTAAATAGCTCTGCCAAACGATTCTGCTCCGGGTTCATCTCCGGTAGTGAAAAATAGACCAACTCCCCAATAGATCGACTCAGCCACCCTTCCACCCCTTCACCATCGCTTAAAGGTGTCGAAAACCCCTCCCACGCAGCCATTTGAGCCAGGTTTGCATATTGCCGAATGGTCCAGCCGCAAAACTCAAAAACCCCTTCGGAGTAAGAGAGATCGGTTATAATATCGAGATCGGCTTCCGAAACCCCGGCTTCTTCTGCATCGGTCATCTGATCATAGAGGAACCGGGCCACCACACTATCAAGCCGGTGGACAATAAGCCCTGGGTGCTCGCCACTTCCCCCACCTAAAATCAGATTGTCGGGCGTCGCACTGAAGTTGTAACCGCCCCATTTGTCTCCTTCGATCACCTCCAAAGGCCGATAGATGGGAAGGTATCCCAGCGCCCCAATGTATTCATGGTCATAGGAATCGATGTAACTCATGGTCACCTCAATTTATGATAAATGCTACGGCGTTAAAATTCTCGCTCATAAAATGTCTCTTGAGAAAGAAAATTGTAGAATTTTAAGCAAACCCTACATTCCATGTCAACCAACGCTTTTTCATTTAAAAAACCACACCATAACCAATATGATTTATTGGCACACCATCTTTTATAAAAATGCAAATCAGGAAATCATCAGGGCGATAAAAAAGGCAAGCAGGGAGGTATTTAGGAGATGAAAAGAGAGGAGAAATCGTTTCAATACAAAAAGAGTATGGGCAAAAAGAGGGGTTAAAAAACCCGCATTGGCAAAAAGAAGAGCCAAAGCCCATGAAGAGAAGGTCTCAATAAAAAGAAGATGATAGAGAGAAAGATTGTATAACATGGTCCACAAAAGAGACACATGGGCGAGCTGCCAGGAGTCGAATAGACGCGGCAAGGAGGGCCTTGGGTGATCTCGAAGAGCATCGGCATCCTTCAGATTTTGGACCATGGTGTGAGGAAATTGCCAGAGCCCAACCACAAGTGCGGCAGAAAGCCCGCCCCGACTCAAAAGGGAGCCTCCGGAAGCCGTCCAGCCGGAGAGAAGTGCCAGCACCCCACAAAGGGCTCCGGGTACAAGGGCCAGAGAGCTAAACCGTTTTAAGGGTGTATAGACCCCATTGTAAACCACGAGCCCCCCCAACACCAGAGTGGGAGGCAGAATCCCTCCTGATGCATCCAAAACAAGAAGAAGACCCGCCAGTGCCATAAGCCCCCCCCCTTTAAGCAGGCTGCCGATACCAGCCCGCTCAATCATATCAAAACGCCAGAGGGTTCGAACCAAAAGGCGATCATCCATACGGTCTTGGATGTTGTTAAAAAGGGCACCGGCCATGGAGACAAGGGTCACACCCAGCCAAAGCATTAGGGCTTGAAGCACACGCCCATCCGAATGAAAAAGGCATCCTGCGGCTGCAGCCATTCCAATATGAAGAGAAAGAACAATCTTTGAAAGCTTTAAAAAAGAGACCAGACGACCGGGTGGCTTTTTAGCACCAGGTGGAGCAGGCTCTGGTCTCTCCAGCCGCCACGCCAAAAAGCCATTGCCATCACTCATCTTCCAACGTCTCCAGATAAGCTTCATACTCCTTGGGGGGAAGAATCTTCAGCATGCCATCCATGTCGGAGTGTCCTACACCGCAAAACTCTGTGCAATGAAACACATACTCCCCTCTCTTTTCAGGGAAAAACCAAGCGTGGGTTTCCATGCCCTTTACGGCATCGATTTTCACTCGAAAAGATGGAAGAAAAAAGCTGTGAAGAACATCTTCAGAGGTAAGGGTTAACTTAATAGGAACGCCTTCTGGAACCACCAACTCATTTTCCGTCTCTGCATCGTTGGGATAGACAAAAATCCAAGAAAAAGACTGGGCATACCCCTTAATTTCCATGGCACCGTCTGGCACAGTGCGCAGCCCCATGTAAGCCTGCCACCCGGAAACAAACATGGCTACGGCAATCAGTGAGGGAATCACCGTCCAAGCAAGCTCCAGCCAGCCGTTTCCTCGAATGTCTGAAGGCACAGGATTCCGACTTCTACGATAACGAATCACAAACCAGATCATCACAGCGGTAATGGCAAAAAGAAAAAGAAAGGAGAAACCGATGATAAAATAAAAGGAGCGGTCCACAAGCTCCACAGGATTCAAATCAGCGGCCATGGCAACCTCCTTTGGGTGTGCCTCGTTTTGCGCGGGCTTCTCTCATATGCCCAGCTTCCCTCGAAAAGCCACGTCCCAAAAGGTGAAGCTGATCATGATGGCCAGAAAAAAAAGTGTGGTTAAAAAAGAGAGGACCATAAGCCGCCCTTCTTGGCCGATATGCATAAAAAAGATGAGCACAAGGGAGGCTTTGGTGGAAGCAATGAGAAGGGCCACCCACACATTGAGTGCGCCAAAATCCACATAGGAGGCTCCCACCGTGACAGCCGTGAGCAAGAAAAGCACCACCAGTGTGATGAACAGACGTGTGTATGAAGCGATATGCATGCATCTTCCCTCTCTTAAAGAATCAGGTAAAAAAGTGGAAAAATAAAAATCCAAATCAAATCCACCAGGTGCCAGTAGAGCCCTGCATTTTCAAGGACCACATGGCGCTCTGCATTCACACGCCCCATAAGAATCAACACCATGGCCACCAAAAGAAGGGTCATCCCGATCACAATATGAATACCGTGAAGGCCGGTAATAACATAGTAAAGGCCAAAAAAAACGTTGCGCCCGGGCTCACTTTTTAAAAGATTCTCGGAGCCAGGATAGATACCCAGCTCAAATTTGTGCCCCCACTCAAAGTACTTATTCACCAAAAAAAGAGCCCCACAGGCAACAGCTCCGGCCACCAGCCAGACCGCACGCCTCTTCTCTCCTCTTTGCACAGCGGTGATGGAGGCCGCCACGGCAAAACTACTCACCAAAAGAATCAGAGTATTGCCCGTCCCAAAGAGACGATCCAACTCTTTTCCAGCAGAGATAAACGCTTCGCCAAATTTCGAAAGATAGACAGCATAAAGCACAAACAACCCGCCGAAAAGAATGATCTCCGTGTAGAGAAAAAGCCACATGCCCAGGCGTTTTCCCCTTTCATCCGTAGCCTGTTTCATGGCGTATCTCCTGTCTGACCATGGGTTTCAAGCACCTCAGAAAAATCGTACGGGTAGTCCAGTATGTCTGGGTCTTTGATAAAATTATGCAGGGGAGGGGGTGAAGGAACCTTCCACTCCAGCGTGGTCCCTCCCCAGGGGTCGGCTTGGGCCTTGGCCCCTCTTTTTAAGGAGACAAACAGATTCCAAAACATGAAAAGAAGCCCTACCAGCATAAAAGCCGCACCAAAGCCCGCCACAAAATTGCCTGTCTCATACTCTTTGATGTAATCAAAGTAGCGCCGCGGCATTCCTTGAAGCCCCAAAATAAACATGGGAACATAGTGAAGCATAAACCCAAACGTAAGAATCAGAGCCGCCCAGTAAGCCCTTTTGAAGTCATACATGCGCCCAAACATCTTGGGCCACCAGTGATGAAGGGCCGCAAAAAAGGCAAACCCCGTTCCCCCGAACATGGTGAAATGAAAATGGGCCACCACAAAATAGGTATCGTGCACATGGATATCAGCCCCGGCCGATCCCAACACCAGACCGGTCAGCCCTCCTACAGAGAAGAGATAGATAAAGCACAGGGCAAAAAAGAGGGGCGGCGTCATGAGAATCGACCCTTTGTAAAGGGTGGAGACCCAAGAAAACACCTTAATAGCTGACGGAATGGCCACAATAAAGGTGAGCAGGGAAAAGACAAAAACCGCCGTATCGCTCATGCCGCTGGTGTACATGTGATGCGCCCATACCAGAGAACCGGCAACGGCAATACCCAGGCTGGAGAAGACAATGGCCTTGTAGCCAAAAATAGGTTTTCGAGCAAACACCGGCATAATCTCAGAGATCACCCCCATACCGGGAAGAATCATGATGTAAACCGCCGGGTGAGAGTACATCCAGAAAAGGTGCTGATACAAAATGGGGTCTCCACCCCTTGCAGGATCAAAGAGACCAATCCCCAAAAACCGCTCGGCCATGATAAGAAGCAGCGTGATGGAAACCACCGGTGTGGCCAAAATCTGCACCCAGCTTGTGGCGTAAAGGCTCCAGGTAAAAAGAGGCATCTGCAGCCAGCCCATCCTCGCATCTTTCATGCGGTGGATGGTGGTTACAAAATTGATACCCGTCAGCATACTGGCCATGCCCAGAACAAAAGCGGCAAACACTCCCAAAGAGACGTTGGAACCGGTTCCCACGCTAAAGGGAACATAGAAGGTCCAACCGGTATCCGGCGGCCCGCCAACAAAAAGAGTGCCCAAGGCCAAAAGCCCTCCTGCCACATAGAGATACCAAGAGAGCAGGTTCAATTTTGGAAAGAAGACGTCATCGGTGCCAATCTGGATGGGAAGAAAAAAGTTGCCGAATATGGCAGGAATTCCAGGGATGATAAACAAAAAAACCATAATTACCCCATGGAGGGTAAAAAGGGCATTGTACGACTCTGCCCCCATGAGGGTCTCGCCTCGAAACATCAATTCCAGCCGAATAGCCCCTCCCAAAAACATCGCCGCCACAAACCAAAAGAGAATCACAAAAAGATACATGAGCCCGATGCGTTTGTGATCTGTGGTAATGAGCCAGGAGAGAATACCCGTAAACCGTGCGGGTGCAGGGGTCTCAAAAAAAGAGGGAACATTGGTCATAATCTGTCGTCTCCGCCATGGCGCAGGCAAGCAGACAGCAGGCGCTTTATACGCTGCGCTTAGGTCGTTTTACAGTGGGAGCCACCACAAGATAGAGCAGAAGCATAATGGCCATGGCACCAATGCCAGTACCCATGACCCGAAACGTTTTAAACACATAAACCCTGTTTTTGGGATCGTAATCAAAACAGTAGGTGAGCACTTTACGAATAGAGATTCCCGGTGTTCCTGCAGTCGCTTCCTCCACCCCTTTTTTCAAGTCGGCGGTTAAAAAGCCCGGGCCGTAAATATAGCGAATAATCTTCCCTCCCGGAGCCACAGCAATGGCCACATTGGGATGCACATACGAGTGGGGGCCTTTGCGCGTATAAAGATACCCCAAAGAGTCTGTCAGGCGCCTTATGCCCCCTTCATCGCCCACCAAAAAAGGCCAGGCAGCCTCAGGGTAACCGGCCCCCAGGATGTTGAAATACTGTGTCTGGGCCGTGGCGGCATCCTTCGGGGTCTCTTCAAGTGAGACACTCACCGCCACCACCCGATAATCAAGATCGGGAAAAAGGTCCAAAGACTTCACCGCAGAGGCTAGGTCTGCCAGAAGGACATTACAAGACTTGGGACAATGATAGTAGGCCAAAACAAGAAGGGTGGGAATGGAGAAAAGCTCATCGAGACTCACCGACTCCCCTTTCTCATTTCGCCAGCGACCCACAGTATTAAGCATCCCTCCAGGCTTCTCGTTGACCCCGACCACCACCTGCTCTGCCTTGCCTGTCTCCTCCTCTATTATTGCCGCAGCCTCTTCATGAACTTCGCCACCATGGGCCCACACATTGATGGCCCAAAACGTCAGAAGGCCGCCAAGAATAAGAAGCCCTAGCACCTGTCTCATTTCACCTTCTCCGATGCACCGGTGATCAAATCCACTTGGTGAACAGACTTATAGGCGTGAACCGAACGAAAACTGTCTCGTCCGCCTCCGACCCCTAAAAGAACGGTGGTCATGTCCTTCGGATCAATGACCGTATCCACGGATTCCCCACTGTTCAGAGGCATGGTAAAGGCTATCTCCGTTACCCCCTCGGCCTCGGTGCCAGACACCGCCGTGGCATTGTTGGTCCCACCACTCTTCTTATCGGATTTATGAGCCCTTTCGGTGTGGCCCACATGATCTGTCACCTTGGCTTTTCCATTCTTCACGTACCCCATGATGAAGTTGCCTCCCTTCATCATCGTCACCGGATTAAACCCCACCGCCACCCAACCGGTGGTTTCGCCTCTCAATTTCACATGAAGCAGCTCGCCATCCACACGCCAGCTAAAGGCAACAGGGCCATCTTCAAGGGTATGGCTGTACTCCATTGCCAGCCCCAAAGAAGAGAAGACGCCCACAAAAAACAACAGCACAACAACCTGAAACCCCTTTTTCATGGGACCTCCATTAACCATAAATAAGCTCTCCACCAGAAAAACCCAGCCCCACAACCGTCAGCAGCGCCAGCAGATAGAGAAAAGATTTCAAATCCAGCTTGGGCTTCTCCGGGTCATCCATCATCACTATCACCACAAGAAGCACCAGCAGCACCACAGCCAAAACGATCTTTAATCCAATAAGAAACTCCCACTCACCATCGTAGCGATACTGCCAATCCATCCACCCCGCAATGGCCGTTGGTGGATGCCCCAAAAGCGCCACCACAGCACAATGGTAACCGGAGCGCGCCAGATGCGTCATGGGGGTAAAAATTGCAGTAGCACGAAAGATAATAGCCCCCATAACAAGGCCCATGGGCACATGGGTCAGACCAGGGTGTAAAGGGTGGGCAAAACCGACGCTCTCAAGCAGGCCATAGATAAACTCAACCATAGAGACACCTCGTCGTTCAATTTTTTAGATGAAAAAAGATGAAGCAAAACGTGCTTATGGGCTGTGATGTGGAATTATCAAAAAACCGGCCACAGGCGTGGAGGAAAAAACAGAATCACAAGAAGAAAGGATAAGATGAAAGGCCGGAAGGCAGGAGCGGCTATGGTGTGTACAGTACCGCTCCCAAAAAAACATGGTTTTTATCCTATCAGAGTGTCACTTTTGAGGCAACAGATATGGAAAAGCACTGGGAAAAACGCCTGTTACGGCAAATCTCACCAATCAATAATCTTTTTCGGGAAGATCCGACGGAAACACTCCGGCAGGATAGCGTCTTAGTATTCCCAGGGATCCTTTACGCCCGACAAACTCATATTCACCGGATGAAAGAGCCATCTTAAAAACATGGTGAGGGGCTTGGCCACCTTCTTCGATGCTATCGTAAATATCGTGTATTAAAAGGTACCCACCGGGAACAATATGGCGGGCCCAACAGGCATAGTCGTTGTACGCCGCAGCATAGGTGTGGCCGCCATCAATGAAAACCAAAGCAAGCGGGGTAGACCAAAAGCGGGCCGCCACTGTGGAAGGTGCCACCACAGGAACCACCGTGTCGTTAAGTTGGGCTCGGTCCACAGCCTGGCGAAAAAGCCGAAAGGTATCTACGGCCTGATCCGCTTCACTCCACACCTCTGCATCAAAAAAAAGCTCACCTTTCTGCTGCTCTTCCGAGCCTCGGTGGTGATCCACAGCAAAAAGGACACTCCCCCTTTCCTGGCAGGCCCAACCAAGCCAGAGGGTCGATTTCCCACAATAACTCCCAATTTCAAGACAGGGTCCCATGCTGCAGGTTTCAAGGGCCAATTCGTAAAGTGTTTCGCCCTCTTCCTGGCTCAAAAACCCCTTCACACCATCAATCAAAGATCGATCCATCGTTACACCTTTACACTCAAAAACCTTCAAAAAAAACCATATTACCGCACTGAAACCATGCGAGACGTCTCATTCATCGTAGGATGGCACCAGAACCTCTCGAAACTTTGAGCCATCGGCAGGCCCGATCACCCCTTCTCTCTCCATATCTTCGATAATTCGAGCCGCCCGATTGTACCCAATGCGCAAATGCCTTTGGATGCTTGAGATAGAAGCTTTTCGTGTGCGGGTCACCAGGGCAACGGCTTCGTCATACTTCTCATCCATCTCATCGCTGCCGCCCCCTTGAGCAGAAGAGGCCTCTGGTGGAGCATCCAAAATAGAGCTGTCGTAGCCAGGCCCCTGCTGCCCCTTCCAAAAGGTGATAAGTTCTGAAAGCTCATCGTCGGAGATAAAGGCTCCGTGGATACGCATGAGCTTGGCTGTGCCCGGCGGAAGATAAAGCATGTCGCCTCGACCCAAAAGGTTTTCTGCCCCATTGGCATCAATAATGGTTCGAGAGTCGGTCTTGGAGGAGACCTGAAAAGAGATACGCGTGGGAAAGTTTGCCTTAATGATACCGGTAAGTACATCCACGCTGGGCCTCTGGGTCGCCAAAATGATATGAATGCCCGATGCTCTGGCCATCTGAGCCAAACGAGTCAGGGCCACCTCCACATCTCGGGAAGCCACCATCATCAGGTCAGCCAGCTCGTCGATGATGATCACCACAAAGGGAAGCTTCTCCATGGGCTCTTCGCCCTCTTCCAGCTTCCCTTTGTCTTGATTTTCGGCCTTTTTGTTGTACTGATCAATATTTCGAACTTTGTGCTGAGCCAAAAGCTCGTAACGGCGTTCCATCTCGCGCACAGCCCAAAAAAGAGCGTTGGTCGCCTTTTTCATATCGGTCACCACCGGAGTAATCAAGTGGGGAATCCCATCGTAAACCGACAATTCAATGCGCTTGGGATCGATCATCACCATGCGCACCTCCTCGGGTGTCGACTTGAAAAGAAGGCTTGAGATCATCACGTTGAGCCCCACACTCTTGCCCGCGCCTGTGGCACCCGCAATCAAAAGGTGAGGCATCTTGTTGAGCTCAGCAGAGACGGGGTTGCCCACAATATCGTGCCCCAGGCACACACAAAGGGGCGACTTGGACTTGATAAACCCGCTTGATGTGACGATCTCTTTAAACCAGACGTTGCTTCGCACCTCATTGGGAATCTCAACGCCGATGGCATCTTTGCCTGGAATGGGAGCCACAATGCGAATGCTGATGGCTCGAAGAGCCAACGCCAAGTCATCTGCCAAATTGACAATCTTATTGATCTTAACGCCCGGAGCGGGTTTGTACTCAAATGTGGTGATCACAGGACCTGGTGAGACCTCCGACACTTTTCCCTTGACTCCAAAATCTTCCAGTTTCTTCTCCAGTTGAACCGAAAGCATGCGCAGGGTATCGTTGTCCACAGTGGCCGACTCATCCACGTCTGGGTCGGAGAGAAAAGAGATGGTGGGAAGTTTGTAACCCTTGCTCGCCCCTTTGGAGGACATAAAGCTAAACTCCTCCTGCTGAGCCACTTTGGCTGTGCTTGCCTTTCGGGGCTTGACACTCTTGATTTTCACATCGGTGGTCTCAGCAGGAGTCTTTCGTGTCACCCTTCGGTTTACCTTGGTCTCTCGAACCACACGCTTGTCTTTGGCCGCTTCAAGAGCCTTTTTCTGGGCCCGCTCTTCTCTCTTCTTCGTAAGGGAGGCCTGCCGTTTTTTCAGCGCCTGCCAAAGTGCAACAAGAGAAAAACCTGTGGAGAGAATAAGGCCGATAAGAAGAATCACCAGCAAAATGATGAAACCACCCGTCTCGTTGGTGTAGGCTCGAAGCCCGTCTTTTAAAACAGTCCCCACCAGCCCGCCTGCGGGAAAACGGTTTCCAAAAATAATGTAATAATTGGTACCCGATACAAGGGCAAGCATGGCACCGGTGCCAAAAACAAGCATCAGTCCGCCGCCGCCAATATAGTAAAGGTTTCGCCCTTTGCGATTGCTTAAAAAATGAACACTGACTATCAGAAGGAGGACAGGAATCCAAAACGCCCCCATGCCTGCCATTCCAATAAGAAATCCAGCAATTTGAGCCCCTAAAAGGCCGAAAAGATTGCTTACATGCCCTGAGGCACCGGCATGGTTGATGGATGGATCATTCCAATTGTATGAGACGAGGCTGATCAGGATCAAAATCACAAAAAAGAACAGCAGAGTACCAGCGATCTCTTTTCTCATTGCCGATCTATAGCTCCATAATTACAGGGACGATAATGGGACGCCTTTTGATGGTAAAATTAAAGTATTGACGCAGGGCTTTTTGAATTTTTGAGCGCACCAGATCCGTACGGTTGGGTGCATCCCAACCAATCTCCTCTACCACCTCAAGAATAACGCACTGGGCATCATCCAAAAGGTGACCGGTGGCCGTCCAGAAAACAAAACCGCGGGAGACAATCTCAGGCCCGTACACAATAACGCCCGTCTCTTCATCAAAGACAATGGTCACCACAACCAGACCATCCTCGGCGAGCATCTGGCGCTCTTTGAGCACGCTTCGCCCCACGTCTCCCACACCTTTGCCATCCACCAGCACCCGACCGGTTGGCACTTTTCCAGAGAGTTCAACCCCGTCGTCGTTAAAGGTGATCACATGGCCATTTTCTGCCAAAACCACGTTCTCTTCAGGAATGCCTGCTGAATTGGCCAGGCGCGCATGGTGCACCAGATGGCGATACTCCCCGTGAATAGGGATAAAATACCGAGGCCGAGTCAGGTGCATCATGGTCTTCAACTCTTCTTGATGGGCATGACCCGAAACATGCACCGGGGCCGTCTTTTCATAAACCACATTGGCCCCAAGCCGATAAATGGTATTGATGATGCCTGCAATGGCCTTCTCGTTTCCCGGGATGACTTTGGAGGAGAAGACAATGGTGTCATCTTTTCGAATCTTAATGTGCTTGTGGGTGCCAGCAGCCATACGAGCCAGAGCGCTCATGGGCTCACCCTGGCTGCCTGTGGTGATGAGAATCAGACGATTGGCCGGAAACTCTCCAATACGACGAATGTCAATCTCCATACCCGGCGGAATATGAAGATAGCCAAGCTCTCGGGCGATGCGGGCGGTAAGCTCTACCGAACGCCCACAGAAAACCACCTTGCACCCCTTGGCTTGAGCGATGTTTACGATCTCCTGAATCCGGGCCACATTGGAGGCAAAAAGCGCCACCACAATCCGGCCTTCGGCCTCCATGGCCACTCGGCGCAAAGAGTCTGCCACCTCATGGTCTGAGATGGTATACCCTTTTTTTTCCACATTGGTGGAATCCGATAGAAGAGCCAAAACCCCTTTTTCTCCGTACCGAGCAAAGCTGTTGACATCGGTCATAGACGATTCGGTTCCAGAGAGGCTGATTTTAAAGTCACCGGTATGAACCACAACCCCCCGGGGTGTGCGCACGGCAAGGCCCACCCCATCTACGGTGGAGTGACTCACGCGAATGGGATCAATCTCAAAGGGGCCGATGCGAAGAAGCTGCCCTGCGTGGAACTCATTAAGGGTCACCCCTGAAAGGCCGGTTTGCTCCTCGAGTTTTCGACTGACAATTCCCAAGGTAAAGGGAGTGCCGTACACGGGCAGGTCCACCTCACGAAGAAGATAGGGCAAAGCACCAATATGGTCTTCGTGGGCATGGGTGAGAATAACAGCCAGCATGCGGGAGGCATTCTGCTTGATGTAATCCATGGCAGGAATCACAATATCAATCCCCAACATGTAATCTTCAGGAAACATCAGGCCCGCATCAATGATGATGGCATCCTCTCCATATTCGATCACCATCATGTTGAGACCAATCTCACCCAGCCCGCCAAGGGGGATGATCCTCAAGGTCTTCACCTCTTCCGGTGATTGCATCTTTTCCATCTGTCTACCAACATTTTGTCTAAAAGCGGATTTTTGATTTGTGGTGGCTTTGTAAAACGATATTTTGGAAAATCAGAAAAAACGCCCCAAAACTATAAAAGGGCCTGTTCCACAAATTCACTATTTTACAACAGCCATCAAAACGATTAGGGGCAGGGCGCTACGCAAAGGATGGGACTGTGAAGACCATGAAAATCCCGGGCATACCCCGAGCCCGTCAATTCTGCGTGCCCGTCCGGGCAAAAATGGCATCTATCTGTGCCATCAACCAAAGCGTCTGACGCTCAGTGGCATAGGCCATACAATTGCAGGAGACCCGCTTTCGGGTTCTCACCAGAAGCTCGCAGCACAATCGGTCGTCAAGAAGCTCAAGCGCAAAAAAGTGCGGTGCACATTGGAGGTGCTCCCGCTGAAGCTCTTCGAGAAGTGCTTCCTCCAAAGGAAGCCAGTAGAGTCCACCCAAAGGAGCGGTCTCCAAATGCTCATCCATCCATGCTTTAATCTTCTCGTGATCTTCGGGCCGGAGTTCATCAATTACATACTGCTTCATACCATCCTTCGGCCGGGTCAGCAGTGACCCTCTCTTCATTTTTTACCGATAACCCTAACAAAAAAAACAGACAACAAGCAGGGGCGACCAAAGCCCTGAGACGCTCTCATCCCAGTCTTACTGAACACCATTGGTATTTTTGCAAGGCCATCTTCATGTTCTATAATCAGGCTAAAGAGCCGCATACAGAAATGCCAACCGTCCTTAATTCCAATTTAAGAAAAAAAAGGACTGGATCTCTTCATTTGCAAGGTCTTCACAGTGAAACGACGTATCATAATTTACCCCTTCAAGCAAGATGGTTGTTCCAGACCCCAAAAACCAAAACATCAACAAATAGCCTTATCTCATAAGAGGTTACACCAAAGCTCAACCCAGATCAGCCGCCCTCTTCTTGGGGACAGGTTCTATTTTAAAACCTCACATTTCACCTTTTGCGGGCAATAAAAAACCCCGGAAATCCCTTACGGGATGACCGGGGCAAAGCAAAAGAAAACGTTAACTAGTTTTCTTCAACTGTAATAGCATCAGACTCGCATACCTCTACGCAGCTTTCGCAGCCAAGGCACTCTTCAGCGTTAACAGGATCGGACTTGCCGTCCTTCATTTCGAATACCTCAGTGGGGCATACGTCTACACATTCTTCGCAACCGGTGCACTTGTCTACATCTACTTTAGGATCGAAACCCATCTTTAAGCCTCCTTAAAAAAAATTGTCATATTCTCACCCAAACTATAATCAAGCCCCACGGGGCCTGAAGATAATCTGTCATGTCGAAGTCAGATATATTCATGATATATTTTTCTGGGGCTGTCAACATGGTTTTAAAAAAAAAGAAAATGCTGAAATACCCCTTTCTTCATCACTAGGCGCAGGCAATACCCTCAAGAAGAACAACTATAAAATTACTTTTTGTTTCAATAGGTTGAAATCCCGATCCGCCACCATCACTCGAGAAGGTATCTGCAAACTTATGAAACACTTTGAAAGGGTGTTCACCTTCAGCAATATATATTCTTGCACAAACAGCCGCCTCACCATCTTCAACAAGGGGACAGCCCTCAAGAAGCGAAGATAAGGCACTGGTATCCAGTCGAATTCCATGATACCGTCCCAACAATTTTAAGCCACCACAAAACTCCTCGACCAGCTCAAAGGCCTCACGACTGTGTGTTGCAAAAACCCTATCCTCAAAGGCACCCGGTTCATTGACAAAAAGAGCAGACCAGGCCGAAAGCCGCTTTGCCATCCCCACATCGTCTGCCTCAGCGCCTTCTTTTATAAAGGTAGAACCTGGCGGATCGATCTCCCCCTTCAACGCATCAAACAGCCCTTGTTCTGCTCCTTCAATCTTCTCCAGTTCCGCCCTCAACTCCTGACTTTGTACGTCAAGCTCTTCAGCAAGCGCCAAAAACACCCGAGCAGCCATCGGCCTATCCGGCTCGGTGGATGATTCGCCCTCCACTTGACGAAGAAGCTCACTTTTAATCTGGGTGGTCAACTGCTCGTTCAACGGATCAAAATGGCGGCACCCCCCAAGGGCATAAGTGGTCACTCCTGCCCCATGAAGCCCACTGTACTGGCGCCATCCAGCAAGTAGTTCATCCTGGCGCTGGGCCTCATCAGAAGGTGGGGCAACGCCGCACACCCCGTTCGGTAAAGGTGTATCCAACGAGGTGGTGATAAGTGTCACCTCCTCAAAAATTTCGGTCACCTGAGATGCCATGGGCTCACTCAACCGCGTATAGGGAAAATATCGAACACGCATGGGGCTTACTCCTTCATCCACGCCGCCACAAAAAACAAGACGGCCTCATAAATAATGTCAACCTGCCCCTTGACCCTCGCAGGAACAGGTACGGATCTTCTCATTTTAAACGACCGAGGCGCAAGCACTTCACCATTGAAGCTGTTTTAAACAGTAAACACCCAAAATGTTTCAACTCACTTTTTTGAAGATTCATAACTTTTTAAGAGACGCTGGCATCTTGAAGAGAGACCCCCAATGCTTCAAGTTGCTCCCGAAGGGCGTCGGCCTCATCCCATGCCTTGCGCTGCCTGGCCGCCTCTCGCCGTTTGATAAGGAGCCTCACCTCATCGTCCAGATCGGATTCAGCCACGGAAAAATCAAATATCCCCAACACCTGATCCACATTTCGAAAGATCTTAAGAAGCTCTTGGGCTCCATCGGCATCGATTAACCCCTCGCCCAAAAAGACGTTGATACACCGAATGGATTTAAAGAGAACAGCCAAAGCCCGAGAGACATTCAGATCATCATCCATGGCATCAATCAACCCCCGCCGAATATCATAGACCAGCTGATCCATATCCAGATAAGGAATACCATCCTTTCGATGGGTAAGGGCTTTAACGCAGGCATCGATTTTATTTAAGGCTTTGGCCGCTTCAGCCAACCGTTCTTTGGAAAAGTGCAGGGCCTTTCCATAGTGTCCGGAGAGCATCCAATACCTTAAAACACGAGGACTGTACCCCATGGCCTCAACCGTCTCAAGGGTGATGCGATCCTCCCCTTGAGCCATCTTCCTACCACCGGCAAGCACCCGATCGCAATGAAGCCAAAATCGGGCCAAAGCCTTACCGGTAAGCCCCCTGGCAATGGCCTCTTCGTTCTCGTGGTGGGGAAAAAGGAGCTCACGACTGCTGGTATGAATATCAAAATTCTCACCAAGATGGGCCATGGAGATGGCAGCACATTGCACGTGAAGTGACGGGCGAACCTGCCCCCACCGCGTGGAGACCGAAACACCCATCTCCCGTTCTTTCCCTCCGGTGCGTTTAAAAAGGGTAAAATCGCGGGGGTTCTCCTTCTCATACTCATCCAGGTCCACAGTGGCACCCAGACGAATCTTCTCAATATCCACCCCGGACATCACCCCGTACTCGTCGACCCTTGAAATATCAAAGTAGATGGAGTGAAGCTTTTCATAAGCCACACCTTTCTTAAGAAGCGCTTCAGTAACAGCAACCATCTCACCCACCTGTTCACTTACCCTGGGATAGGCTTCGGCTGGCATCACCTTCAATGCCTTGAGGTCTTTATGAAACCGTTCAATCCACTCTTGGGTGAATTCAGAAAGAGAGAGCCCGCTTCGCAAGGCCCCGGCAATGGTCTTATCATCCAAATCGGTGATATTCACCACGTGCCGAACAGAAAACCCACGAAACGCCAAATACCGACTCAAAAGATCGGTAAAGAGAAAACGACGCATCAAAGAGAGGTCCATGGCCTGATGAACGGTGGGACCACACGTATAAAGGGTTACACTTCCCGGCTCTTTGGGAGCAAACATCTCTTTTCGACCGGTTCGCGTGTTGTGCAAAACAGGACCGGGTTTATCCTGAACCGAAAAAAGATGGGTGGAGAGATATCGCTCCCCGCTGTCAGGAAGCACCACTACAACCACACCAGACGCCATGGCCGCAGCCTCCTTTACGGCAGCTGCCATGGCCGCCCCGCTGCTCATCCCCACAAAAAGGCCCTCTTCTGAAGCAAGCCTTCGGGTCATGTCAAAAGCTTCATCGTCTTCGATATTGACCTTTGCATCCAGGCGATCCTTTTCGTAAATGCCAGGTTCGTTGGCCTCCTTCATATTCTTTAACCCCTGAATGCCGTGCCCGAGATAGGGCTCCACCCCCACCACTCGAATGGCCTCATCATAGGCTTTCATGCGCCGGGAGAGCCCCATCAGCGTTCCGGTGGTTCCCATGGACGCCACCACACAATCCACCTTGCCATCGCACTGCTCTAAGATCTCCACACCGGTACCGTTGTAATGGGCCATCCAGTTGGCGGGAGAGTTGTACTGATCACTTCGGTAGTAGCTCTCAGGAGAAGCCGCCACCAGCCGTCCCACCTCTTCGATGGCCCCGTCGGTGCCCAAGTGTCCAGGAGTCAACACAATCTCAGCCCCTCGAGCCCTTAAAATCTTCTGACGTTCTTCACTCACCGCCTCGCTCATGGCCAGCTTGAGCCGATACCCCTTGACCGAGCAAACCATAGCAAGACCGATGCCGGTGTTGCCGCTGGTGGCTTCAATGACGGTCTTTTCAGGAGTCAATTCGCCCAACTCTTCCCCATACTCAATCATGGAAAGAGCCGCACGGTCTTTGATGGACCCCCCAGGATTCATGTACTCCAGCTTGGCAAAAATCTGCACGTGAGGATTGGGGTTGACACGGGTAACCGGCACCAAAGGTGTATTACCAATGGCATCAAGAATGGTGTGGCTTGTCATGAGTTTTGTCCTTGCTGCGATAGGTCTCGCAAATTATCAGCACATCGCCAAAAGCCGCCCTTTATCATGTTCTCACAGAGAGGCATCAAGGCGCGCATCAATGGCACCTATAATGGCTTGGGTCACTTCATCTGGGGTAGATGTGGCATCAACGATACAAAACCGCTCGGGTTCGGCTTTTGCCAGGGATAGGTACCCGCTTCGAACCCTCTCGTGAAATGCCAAAGCCTCCTCTTCAAACCGAGACTCGCTTTCGCATCTGTCTCCACTGGCCAAGGCACCTCGCGCTCGGGCCAGCCCCACGTCTACCGGCAAATCCAAAAGCAAGGTTAAATCCGGACGCAATCCTTCCAGAACCATTCCATGAATTTTGGTGATAATGGAGAGGTCCAACCCGCGAGCGTACCCCTGATAGGCTGTGGTGGCATCAAAAAATCGATCACACACCACCACCTCACCTCGTCTCAGGGCAGGTATCACTCTTTCTCCCAGATGCTGAGCTCGATCTGCCGCATAAAGAAAGAGCTCGGCCATGGGAACCAACTCTTTGTTGGCCGGGTCCAGCAAAACAGCCCGTATTTTTTTTCCAATGGGGGTATCCCCCGGCTCACGGGTGAGCGTACAGGCAAGGCCCCGGCCATTTAGATGGTGGGCAATCCGTCTCATTTGAGTGCTCTTTCCCGAGCCCTCAATCCCCTCAAGGGTAATCAGCATGATCTCTCCAGGCGTGTCGTTATAAAAAACCAAGGTGAACCCCTCACAGCCAAAAGCCTGAAAAGGTTGATATGAAAGGGGCTGTCCCTATCTTCACCTTGACATTTCAATGAATTCAGGGTTTATAAAGTGAGGATTCTGTGGGGATCTTCCAGATAGGGCAGCGCCTCACGCTGCCTCCACCTGAAGCCGCACTATTTTAAACCATTTGCAAAGCGCATCCACGTCACGTTTCGTGACCACTCGCCAAATTATGGCTTTGCGCCGTTGCCCCATGGAACCACCGGATACGGGCTGGAGCCACAAGCCGGCATGTTGCCGCAGTAGCCGAATTCCAAGGAGGCATCATACGTGATGGTTCACCAAAAATCCAGTTGCAGACGCCCCGCCCCGTAAAGGGGCAAAAAAAACCACCCGACCACGGCAACCCCTTGTGCAGGATGATTCACCGAGCACCCCATTGAATGTGTTCGCATAAAACAAAAGCCCGGCTTTGTGCTGGCTGCTTCCTTCACCCATTTGCTGAGGTACACAAGCCTGACGGTACGCCCAAATTGATAAGCACCCCCATACCCCTTTTTCGATCGATACTCTTCACCCTGCTGGGAATCCTCTTGGCTTTTTCTCCCGTACAGGCCCAGCAACAACACCCTGCCTATATCAATTTGGAGGGAGACCACACCTCGTACGACGACGTTTCAGGGGTCAATATTGCCAGAGGCAACGTCATTCTCACCTACGGCGACACCACCCTCTACGCCGATGAGATTCGATACAACACAAAAAACAACCAGGCCGAAGCCAAAGGCAACGTCCGCCTTCTTGGAAGATCACAGGAGGTGGAGGCTGAAAGCATCTCCTACGATATGGGTGCCAAAACCGGCACCATCACCAAGGGAACACTCTTTATCAAGAGCAACAACCTCTGGATTCGAGGAGAAACCCTTAAAAAAACAGGAGAGGCTCGCTATCAGGCCGAAAGAGTAAGCATCACCACCTGCGATGGTGACGATCCAGACTGGAAAATCACCGGACGAAACCTTGATGTCACCATCGAAGGATATGGCACCGCAAAGCATGTGGTGTTAACCACCGGAGGCATTCCTGTGGGCTACACGCCCTTTCTCCTCTTTCCGGTAAAAATCAAACGCCAGACCGGCCTTCTCGCCCCCAGCATCGGAGAGTCTACACGCAAAGGGTTTGAGATCAACCAACCCCTCTTCCTGGCCCTTGGCGAAAGCATGGATGCAACCCTCTACGCCCACCACATGAGCAAGCGTGGCTTTAAAATTGGTGGCGAATTCCGCTACGTCGCCTCAAAAACATCCAAAGGCATCTTTATGGCGGAGGGCTTCACTGACAGCAAAATCGATGATGGCACCCCAGACACCCAAACCTGGGCTTACAGCAGCACCGGCACTCGGACCAATACCCACCGTTACTGGATTCGCGGCAAAGCCGACCAGCAGCTGGGAGCCGGCATCAAAGCCCAACTGGATATCGACTGGGTCAGCGACCAGGACTACCTTCAAGAATTTGCCGACGGCCCCTCAGGGTTTGACGAGACCCAAGAAGCCTTCACCCTCTTTTCGGGCCGCACCATTGAAGAAGAGACCGACACGGTCAGAAAAAACAGCTTCTCTTTTACAAAAACATCGGGGCGTCTCACCACCAGCCTTTCGGCCATCTGGAATGACAATGTTCTTGCCCGCTCCCAAGACAGCAGCGATACCACCCTTCAAAGCTTGCCCACCTTCCTCTTCAGCCAGTCCAGATCGGCTCTGCCCCTGGGAAGACTTCAGTGGTCCATGGAAGGTGGTGCCGCCTCTTTCTATCGCAAGGATCTCACCTCCAATCTCTACGATGGAGAAAGGGCTTATATCCGCCCCAAACTCTATATGCCATTTCGAGCAGGTATCTTTTCCGTAGACCCCAGCGCTGGAGCAAAAGCCCTTGGGTGGAATATCAACACCCAAGACCCCCTTGACGACCGACGTGGCACTCAGAGTGCCGTGGTTCCGGAGTTTAACACCGATATCTCCACCGAGTTTTATCGTATTTTCAACTGGGGCGGCCAGAGTGTGGACAAAATAAGACACCGCATCAAGCCCACATTCACTTACGCATTTCAAGAACGGCTCAACCCCACATTCTATCCCACCTTTGATACCATCGACGAATTCAAAGGAAAAAACAGCATTACACTGGTTCTAGACCAAGCCCTCACAACGCGAACCCCTTTTGGTGCACGCGCCACGTACCGGGATATCGTCACCACCAAGTTTTCTCAGAGCTGGGACATGCGGGAAGATCGGGAAACCGACAGCGCACGCTTTCGCAATGGCCTAACCCAAGAGCCCTTTACCCCGTTTTATGCCGAGATAAAAATCAAACCACTCGATGCACTAACCTTCTCCTTTGACGGAACCTGGAGCTGGTATGAATCCGAAATCCTTACTCGAAACAGCGCCCTGGCCTTCACCCCCACCACAAAAACCCAATTTACTTTAAGTAACCGATTCAAAAGAGACCCCCTGGAGTCCATCCACAAGAGTCTTGGCATTCCTCCGGCAGCGACTTACGACTCTTCCGAATCCCTTGAGCTGGGCATCGAGCTTGAATTGAGCTACGGGGTCGACCTTTCCATGAGCTATGAAAGAGATATTGAGGCCGAAAGTGACATCAAAAAAATGGCCGGCCTCACCTATACGGCATCCTGTTGGTCTCTTTTTGTAAAATATGAGATCACCGACGACGACAAGCGAGTCACCCTGGGCGTAGACTTAACGGGTCTTGGTGGGTTTGACTCCAGCTACACCCCCCGGTAACAACGGGCCAAAATCATCAGGCAAAGGACACCATGCAATATCCAAACCCCAGCACCAATCTCTGGTACACCGTTCATACACGCAGCCGATTTGAAAATGTGGTACTGGACCAGTTGACAAAAAAATCTTTTCAGGCGTTTCTCCCCAAAATGAAAAAACCCAGCAAACGCAAAGACCGCCGGGTGATCCTCGATGTACCTATTTTCCCCGGCTATGTTTTTGTCAAAACACCCCTGAAGCCCAACAACCACCTTGCCATCCTTAAGAGCACCGGCGTCGTGAGGCTTCTGGGCAACTCGGCCGGCCCCCTGCCTGTACCCGAAGAGTCTTTGGAGTCGCTGCGCATCATGGTCTCAGCAGGGGAAGAGATCTTTACAGGTCCTACCTTCACCAAAGGCGAGATGGTGGTGGTGACCCATGGCCCCTTTGAAGGAATGACCGGTGTTTTCCACAAAGACCTTGGCCAGGGACGCGTCGTGGTTAACATGGAACTTCTGGGGCAGTCTGCTGCCGTACACATCGCTGACACCGACATTGAAAAAGTTGTGGCCTGAAGTAGAGCCACAACCCTTCTGCATAACAGGCTTTAAATGCAACGTATCAAAGTACTCATAAACGCATACCCAAAAACGCCTTTCAGTTGCGCCAAGCGCCCCTTCTTAAGGAGCGAAACGTATTGACAAAGGCAAATTGTTTCATTTTTTGTCTCCTGACAAAAAACTTCCCATAACCCCTTGACTTGCTATGGATTACCGTTTATTTAAAAGCGATGCAACGCCCGAGGGCGGCAAAATTTTAAAGATAAGTCTCGGTATTCTAAGGAGGATGTATGAATAAACTGGAGCTGATCTCCACACTGAAAAACGAAGCCAATATCTCCAAGGCGGAAGCCGCAGAGGTTGTTCAAATCTTTTTTGACTCCATGACCGATGCACTGACCCGCGGTGACAGAGTTGAGATCCGAGGGCTTTGCTCTTTTTATGTCAAGGAGTACAAAAGCTACACCGGTCGCAACCCCAAAACCGGAGAAAAGGTTCTTATCAGCCCCAAGAAGCTTCCCTTCTTCAAGTGTGGCAAAGAGCTCAAGGAGCGTGTGGACTACTAACGCTTCTTCAAAGGCGACACCGTCCCTATAAAAACGACGGTGTCAGGGCCACAGCGCCCACCCCTTCAGGCACTGCCGGGACAGATTGAACGCGGGAAACCATCTCCCCACTGTCCCGGACTCGGTGCCATTTTTATTTGTTCCGCCACCTTCAAACCACGGAGCTGCCATGACGCATCACACCGAGTCAAGCCCTGCGGAAAACACCCTCTGCGGTATGATCGCAAATCAAAATCTGCCCCATGCCCTGCTTTTTACCGGCCCGGCTGGAACCGGCCGTAAAGATATCGCCATGGCCTTGGCCCTCAGCCTTAACTGCCAGAATGCCACACACACCGAAGGCCACGCTCCTTCCTCTCTTTCGAATCTCTTCTGCGGAAAATGCAAAAGCTGCCGAAAAATCACCGCCCAGACCCACCCAGACATTCGCGCCATTCAGCCAGATGGCACGCACATCAAGATTGCGCAGATCCGTGAACTGTGCGATACTCTGCTGTCAAAACCGCTTGAGGCGCGGTATAGGCTCATTGTCATCCAAGAGGCCGACCGCATGAACACCCAAGCGACCAATGCGCTGCTCAAGGTCCTGGAAGAGCCGCCTTTAGGAACCCATTTTGTCCTTCTGGCCCTTCAACCCTCAGAGCTTCTGCCCACCATCGTTTCACGCTGCCAGGTTCTACGATTCAGACCCTTGCCTCGCGAGGTGGTGGCGTGTGCACTCATGGAAGAATTTTCTCTTTCGAAGCCAGAGGCCATAACCCTTTCGGCCCTCTGTGGTGAAAACCTTGGAAAAGCCAAAGAGATCGCAAACTCAAAGGCAGGGGCTTCAAGATGGCTTCTTGCACGAAAATGGCTGGCTGAAAATCTTCCCATGGCCGGTCGCGGGGATGTGGCCCATGCACTGAGTTTTGCAGAAATCATCGGTCGAGATCGTGAAACGGCCTTGTCAAATTTGGCCCTTATTCGCCACTATCTCCACGACCTGATGATGGTAAATCTCATGCCATCGGCTGTGGCAAACGTTGATCTAATCGATCAGATTAAAAACGATGCCGCCCGCCTTGATGCCAACCGTATCACAGCCATGGTGGATGTGGTACACTTGGCAAAAATGCGCATTGAGGGCAATTCCGTTATGCGCCACACCCTTGAGGTGATGGCCCTTGAACTGATGGGAAGCTGACGCCCTGCAGCTGGACTGGCCACCGCATGGAGACAGGTGTAAAACCATTCACCTGGAACTTTTTGCTGAAGGCCTTCCCGTTTACACTCAAACAGTGTGGCATAGGCAATTATGGAAAAAGTAGTCGGCATACGGTTTAAACCCGCCGGAAAAATATATGATTTCAGCAGTGGCCCTTATGTTTTAAATGTCGGTGATAAGGTTATTGTCACCACAGAGCAAGGACTCGGATTTGGTGTGGTGGCAACCCCACCGGTGCCTCTGGATAAAAAAGAGGTGAAGAGCACCTTAAAAAAGGTTTTTCGACTGGCAACAGAAAAAGATGTCGTCCAACGCGAAAAAAATATTGCGCTGGAAACCGAAGCCCATGAATTCTGCCAAAAGCAGGTGGATAAGCTGGGCCTTGAGATGAACCTTTTTGCCGTGGAAAGCACCTTTGACGCCAGCAAGCTGACCTTCTTCTTCACAGCCGATGGTCGCGTTGATTTTCGTGAATTGGTAAAAATTCTTGTGCGTCAGTTCCGTCTGCGCATTGAAATGCGCCAGGTGGGCATTCGAAACCAGGCCAAAATGTGCGGGGGCCTGGGTCGCTGTGGCCGAGAGATCTGCTGCTCTTCATTTATTGAAAAATTTGAGCCTGTCTCCATCAAAATGGCCAAAGAGCAGGGACTATCCCTCAATCCCACCAAAATTTCAGGCCTTTGCGGTCGCCTCATGTGCTGCCTCACCTTTGAGGACAAGACCTACAAAAAGCTCAAAGAGCGCTACCCCAAAATCGGAAAGTACGTCATCACCGACAAAGGACGGGGAAAAGTAATCCGCCACAATGTCATTTGCAACCGCCTCACCGTTAAATTGGACGAAGGTGGAGAGCATGAGACCGAAATCAATCAGGTCAAACTGGACAAACCCAAAGGGTAACAAGAGCACGTTAAAAGCAATTTGAACTCCATGTGGCGTACACACGCCATCGCATATGAAAAGAGACAACAAGAGAGACGCTTCATGAACCAGCCCGAACCTTTTTATATAACCACACCCATCTACTACGTAAATGCCAAGCCACACCTGGGCCATGCCTACACCACCATTGCTGCCGATGTGGCCACTCGATTTCATAAAATGGCTGGAGCCCCCTCTTTTTTTCTCACCGGAACCGATGAGCATGGAGACAAAATAGCCGAAGCAGCGGAAACCAACGGCTGCAGCCCCAAAGAGTATGCCGATGAGATCAGCGCCCTTTTCAAAAATCTCTGGCCCAAACTCGCCATTGAAAACGACCATTTTATCCGCACCACCGACGAAAGCCATAAAAAGGTGGTGGCCGATATTCTTCAAAAGATTTACGACAACGGCGATATCTACCATGCAGAGTACGAAGGCCTTTACTGTGTGGGCTGCGAAAGATTCTATCTGGAGCGCGAACTGGTGGACGGCAAGTGCCCAGACCATAAGAAAGAGCCCAAGCGAATTAAAGAGTCCAACTACTTCTTTCGCATGAGCAAATACCAGCAGTGGCTCATCGACCATATCGAAGCCAACCCCGATTTTATTCGGCCCAAGCAGTATCGCAACGAAGTGCTCTCTTTCTTAAAGGAACCTCTGGAAGATCTGTGCATCTCCCGTCCCAAAAGCCGCCTCACCTGGGGTATCACCCTCCCTTTTGATGAAGCGTATGTCACCTATGTCTGGTTTGATGCCCTCTTAAACTACGTTTCGGCGCTGGGGTACCCCGAAAGCGATGCCTTCAACACCTTCTGGCCCAAAGCGCAGCACATTGTGGCCAAAGACATTTTAAAAACCCATGCCATCTACTGGCCCACCATGCTGAAGGCCGCAGGCATTCCCATCTACAACACCCTGAACGTTCACGGGTTCTGGAACATGGGAGAGGCCAAAATGTCCAAGAGCCTCGGCAACGTCGCAAGCCCCGAAGGACTTTCTCAAAAATATGGGGTGGACGCCTACCGCTTCTTTCTCATGCGAGACATGAGCTTCGGCCACGACTCCAACTTCTCGGAAGAGGCGATCGTCAAACGGATCAACTACGATCTGGCCAACGATTTGGGCAACCTCTTTTCAAGGGTGGTGGCCATGAGCTTCAAATACTTCGATGGCACCGTTCCAAAACCCGACAGCAGCCTTATGGAAGAGCTCTCACTTGCCGGTGAAGCCGAAAAAGCTCTGGAGAGCGTCCGCATGGAGATGCCCCTTTTTGCCTTTGACCGTGCCTTAAAAGCCATCTGGGCTTTTGTCAGCCGCATGAACAAGTATGTAGACGAGATGGCCCCATGGGATCTGGCCAAAGATGAGGCTCAAAAACCACGCCTTGAAACCGTCATGTACAACCTCCTTGAAGGACTTCGCATGGTGGCAGGCCTCATTCATCCGGTCATGCCCGAAACTTCGGCCAAGATGCTCTCCCATTTGGGGGCAGGCGATACCCCCATGCTTTTGACCTCCTTTGAAACATGGGGAGAGCTTCCTCCCGGAGGCTCCATCACCAAAACCAAGGCGCTCTTTCCTCGAATCGACATGAAGGCCTTTGAAGAGACAAAAAAGGAGAAGAGCACTCCGGTCAAAAAAGAGCTGGCCACTCCCATCAAAGAAGAGATCAGCTTTGACGACTTCATGAACGTGGATCTTCGTGTGGGTACTGTACTGGATGCAGAAGCCGTTCCCAAGGCCAACAAGCTTCTCAAGCTCAGCGTGGACCTTGGGGAAGGGGTTCCCAGAACCATCGTTGCAGGCATTGCTAAGAGCTACACCCCTGAAGAAGTTAAGGGCACCCAAGTGGTGGTGGTGGCCAACCTCGCACCCGCAAAAATTATGGGTGTAGAGTCCCAAGGCATGCTGCTGGCGGCCACCAAACGCAAGCACCTTTCTCTGGCCACTTTTCAACTGGAAGGGCTCAAACCCGGGACCCCGGTGAAATAGTAACGCCTTGATAAAAAAATGATGCCCCTAAAAAGTTAAACGAATGTTCTTTAGGGGTATCCGTAACATCGCCTCTGACACCACCCCGGCCCACGGGCCGGGGCATTTGAACCCGAAGTGACAACGACTTCCAGCGTGATCTATGCCACAAAGGTATCAAGGCTGGCGTGCCTACCAAGAAAGCCTTAAACAAAGCCAGCGAAACAGAAAGCGACATGCATCACTGATTTCAGGGATAAAAAGAGGGGGTGTTTTTCTCACGATAATCGCCTGCCTCTTGACGATAGGGGTGCATTTTTTTTCCGAAGAAGAAAACACGTCAGCACACCGTAAAAAGCCCCTTGAAGAGAAAATCGGCCTTGGAGCCGATGTGGTGCGAAGCCTCCTGGCTCCTGAACAACTGGCCTCTTGCCAAAAGGATACTTTCACAGCGCATGTTGAAGGCAAGCCTGTTGAGGTGAAAACCACCCTCAACATGGAGCTTCAGGAACTTCTCATCTCTGAGTTTAAACGCAATATTGCAAAAAAAAGGGAAACCCCACGTTATGTATCTGCCGTGGCCCTGGACCCTGAAACCGGGCGTATCATCTCTCTGGTAGGACTTAGCAGCGACAAAGGATCGGTAAACCCCTCCATTGAAGCCCACTATCCGGCAGCCAGCATCTTTAAAATCATCACGGCTTCCGCAGCTGTGGAGACCTTGCATTTTTCTCCAACCACACGCCTGAACTTTAACGGAGGAAAGTACACCCTTTACAAGCGCCAGCTTACGGAAAAAAAGAATCGTTATACAAACACCATTACACTCAGAGATGCCTTTGCCCAATCGGTCAATCCGGTTTTCGGGAAACTGGGAACCTTAAAGCTCAAAGGAAAAAAGCTTAAAACATATGGCGAAAAGTTCTTTTTTAACCGGCCCATTGAATTTGATCTCCCTGTGCAGCCCAGCGTGCTCTCCATCGAAGAGGACCCCTATCAGTGGGCCGAGGTAGCCTGCGGCTTCAACCGCGCCACGAAAATATCTCCACTTCATGGAGCTCTTATTGCAGCCACAGCCATCAATGGAGGGGTTCTTCCTGCTCCATACCTCATTGAAAAAGTAACGGGAGAAACCCAAGAAAATCTCTATTCTGCTCAGGCCCATGACCTGGGAAGGGTAACCACAACCAAAGCATCACAAACCGTAGAAAAACTCATGGAACGAACCATTCGATCAGGAACCGCCCGTAAGAGCTTTTCCGGCTATCGTCGTGACGCCGTCCTCAAAGACCTCGTCCTCGGGGGAAAAACCGGCTCCATTTTCAACAAAGGCCGAGACGTTCGCGTTGACTGGTTTGTTGGCTTTGCAAAAGAAAAAAGAGGCCAGCGTGCCATGGCCATCGCCGTCGTCGTAGGCCACCAGAAATATATTGGCACTCGAGCAAGTACGTATGCACGCATGGCCATGACCAACTACTTTTCTCAGCCGCCCCAAAACACTCAGGTGGCAGACACAGGCAAGACGGAAACCACCGGTTAAACCACCGGCAAGGCCCCTCACATACTTATGGAGACCCATCGCATGGATAACAGCACCTCACCAGACACTCACCTCTCCCTCCTCAAGCGAGCCGGCCGAAGCGCACGGTCTCTTTTGAACACCACAATTCATTTGGGAAAACGTCCGAAAACTTCACTGGGCCGTGCCCTTATTCTTTTTCCCATTCACCCAACCACCCTCTGTTGCGGGCTGGCTGGTATGGTCTCTTTTGAGAATGCGCTTGTACCCCAGGAGACCCTTGATCTTGTGGAGGCTCTTGACCGCATAGAAAAAAAAGGGCTCTCCTCTTTTCTTCCCCAAAAAAACGACCTGGATCAAAAATACCTGGGAGGCCCTGAGGCCATGGAGGCCCTTTACCAGAGTGTTTGCACCTTCAAGCAGGATACTCCTTTCGCCTCTCTTATCACACAAAGCCAAGCCCTTGATGCGATACAAAAAGCCGGGGTGAAAGCCAAAGCCATTCTCACATCCGAAGAGGCTCTCTTTCAGGAGAAAGCAGGCACCCTCTCTGCTCCAGAGACCCAGACTGTGGTCTGGGCCCTTGAAAAACTCAAGGATATCTATTGGACACTCTCTTTGGAGATTTTGGAAAATGTCACCCGCACCACCGCCCTTTCCGGCGGGCTTCTCACCGGCGACACCTGGATTCGCCCCTACAAAAAGATCAATGCCACTCTAAACGCCATCAACCGCCTTGAGGTGCGTGGAAGAGATTCTGCAGGCATTTCAGTCATGCTGACCTTCACGCCTGAAACCTGGCAAGCCATTGAGACGCACCTGGTCCAAGAGGGACTCGAAACCCAGCTTGGCGAACGCCTCAAAGGAGATACCCTTTTAAACAACTCCCTGGCTATAGGAAAAGGCCCCTTTGGCACCTCTCTGGCCTTTGTCTATAAACGTGCCGCTGAAATCGGAAGCCTTGGTGACAACGTCTCATTTTTGCGCCAACAGGTGAGAAATGACCTAATCCTTCGAGCTGTCACAACATTTCCCCACACCAACCTGACGGTCAATTCCCACACACGATGGGCCTCTGTGGGTGCCATCACCGACGCCAACTGCCACCCTGTGGACAACCGAAGTACAGACAGCCGCCTTCCACGCAACGGTACACTTCATGTCAGCTTAAACGGCGACATCGACAACCACCTCCAGCTAAAAGGAGCCTGGGAAGATCGCTACGCCCCCTTCCAAAAGGAGATCACCACAGATACCAAAGTGATCCCCATGCAAATTGAGACCTATCTCAAAGCTGGCCACGATATCGAAGAGGCGTTCCGCCTTTCTGTTTGCGACTTTAAGGGTTCCCATGCCATCACCCTGCAAACCGACCTGGCTCCCGGTAAACTCTTTCTCGCCCAAAAAGGCAGCGGCCAGGCTCTTTTCGTGGGGCTGGCCCCCGACCACTATATTGCCGTTTCAGAGGTGTACGGCTTTGTGGAAGAGACTTCCCGCTACCTCAAACTCGACGGCGAGAAAACCATCACCGGGAAAGATGGGAAACCTGTATCGGGCCAGATCATGATTTTAGATGCGGCCCAGGCCGCAGAAAAAGGGGCAGAAGCTGGCATCACCAGCTACCACTATGACGGCACGCCCATTGATATAAACGCCGAAAGCGTTATGAAAACCGAAATCACAAGCCGAGACATCGACCGTCAGGACTTTCCCCACTACTTCCTCAAAGAGATCTCAGAGTCTCCGGACTCTGTGGAAAAGACCCTCACCAACCGCTGGAAACGGGATGAAGCCAAAGACCTCTGTTACACCTGCCTGGATGAAGACGCCATTCCCGCCTCTATCATCAGCGGCATTCGAGCCGGTCGTATCTCCCGAATCTTTTTAGTAGGCCAAGGCACCGCAGGTATCGCAGCCCAGGCCATCGGCCACCTCTTCACCCACTACCTGGGGGACCCGTCCATTCAGGTCTGTCCACTAAAAGCTTCTGAACTTTCAGGATTTATGATGGGTGACGAAGAGGGCGACACCATGAGCGACGCCCTTGTCATCGCCATCAGCCAGTCGGGCACCACCACAGATACCAACCTGGCTGTGGATATGGTCAAACGAAAAGGAGCCGCCACCCTTGCCATTGTCAACAGAAGGGACTCCGACCTCACCTTCAAGGTAGACGGGGTGGTTTACACCAGCAGCGGCAGGGACATCGAGATGAGTGTGGCCTCTACAAAGGCCTTCTATTCGCAAATTGTGGCCGGAGCCCTCATCGGCCTGCACCTTTCGGCAAAAACCGAAAAACAGAGCAGCCGCTTTATCTCTCAAGAGATCCGTGAACTTCTTGCTCTCCCGCCCAAAATGCGAAAAGTACTCACCATGAAAGAGGGGTTCAAGGAATCGGCCTTTGCCTATGCGGTGAACCGAACCTATTGGGCATCGGTAGGCAGTGGGGCCAACAAGGCGTCATCCGATGAAATTCGCATCAAGCTCAGTGAGCTCTGCTACAAAACCATCTCCAGTGATTTTGTAGAGGACAAAAAGCATATCGACCTTTCGTCTGAGCCCCTGATTCTGGTTTGTGCCGCCGGAACCCGAGAGAGTGTACTGGGAGACATCATCAAAGACACCGCCATCTTCAACGCGCACAAGGCCATTCCCATCGTCATCACCGATGAAGGGGAAGAGCGGTTTACACCATACGCTCGAAGCATCTTTCAAGTGCCCCGCTGCCCCGAGCATCTGGCCCCCATCGTCAACACCCTTGCCGGACATATTTGGGGATATTATGCGGCCCTTGCCATCAACGAGGGCTCACGCCTCATTTTCTCACTTCGCAAAAAGGTGCAGAAACTCATTACCGAATACGAAGCCAAAGGGATGAACCTTTATGAAATCACCCTTGAAAAACGATTCCGAGAGACCATTACCGAAGTTTACCGAAGCTTTCGCTCCAGCAGACGAAAAGGGATGCTTCCCCCCATCCTGGGTCTCAACACCGCATCCGATATCACCCTTGTGCTCAAATACTTAAACGGCAAACTCCCCTCTGGCGACTTTGAGCTGGACTTTGGCGTCAAGGGCATCCCTCGCAATATGCTAAATAAACTTTTTGAGTGCTTTTCCGATGCCATCAACGCCATGGCACGACCGGTGGATGCTATCAAACACCAGGCAAAAACCGTCACTGTGGGCACCAGCCGCATCACTGAAACCTTTGAGGGTATTCTATTTGATGAGCTCACTGCACGCCAAATCGCCCTGGCTCAACTCACCAGCACCAATGTCCTTGTACTTAAAAACCTGCAAGGTGTCATTGAGGGGATTAAGGGTGCTGTCTTCTACCGCATTGATGGTCTCAACCTTCTCGGAGAGGCCACCGAAAAGACCACCATCTCCCTTCTTGAAAAGAGCGGAGTTTTTCAAAACATTGAGTCCCGGGTAGAAAATGACACACGCCTCAAAGGAACAAAAAGTATCATTGTGCGAGAGGGCAACGTCTTTATCGGCAAAGGAAACAAGGATGACAAAAACACCCTGATCATCCCCATCCTCTCCAAAGAGGCCAACTTTATTGAGCATATTCTCTCGCTAAATGTCACCTTCAAAAAAGGACGCATTCCCTTGCATATCAAAAGCAAAGCCCTTGGTGGAAAACACGAGCGCATCCGAAATATCATGCAGGAAAGAGGGTTCACCTGGGATGATGCCTTTATGGATCTTCTCCCAGTGGATCAACTCTTCGGGCTCTCCGCCGAAAAGATCGGAGAGGCCATGGCTCAGGCCATAGAAATGTAGTGCAAAAAATACCTTCCGATAAACGATAAACCATTCATTAACATCAATCCCGTCCAAAAGGCTCACCTTTGGACGGGATTTTTTTATATCCCCACCCTCTTTCAGGCCCGAGTACTTTTTTCCTTTACAGATTTTCATCACACCTGTCCATGGGCCACTCTACTCGTGTTGCCAGTGGCCCGTCTCGATAAACCAAAGGAAAAGATTCACGCAAAAGGATTGACTGACAGTCCAAAAAGATACCTTTGTCCAATTCTCGGCTCAGCAAAGGTGCAGAATCCTCACAATCTCAAAAAAAGACAAAACAAATCCAAAATTTACTCACACCACCTCTAAAGTAAATACTTTACCCATTAAAATAGCAAAAAAAGAAGACATTAAGCACACCGCCCTTGTCCAAATCATTTCAAAATAAAAACAAGCGACTACACTCAAAAACCCTCAATCACAGACCAAACACACCCTTACGGTAACACTTGTTTTACTATTTGCAATTTTTTTATCACTTCACTAATTTATTCTCTATTCAAACACAACCTGTCGAACAAATATCTGGTTCCAGAAGGAGGGTACCACCATGTCTGATCAAAATATCATGACCCGCTATGTGCCCATTGTACGTTTTCTTTCAAAAGCCTTAGGGCCGAATTGTGAGGTGGTTCTCCATGATTTTACAGATGTAAACCAATCAGTGATTGCCATTGAAAACAATGAGATCAGCGGACGATGCATTGGGAGCCCCCCAACCAATCTTCTTCTGGAACTTCTCAAAAGAGGTGAAAACGAACCAGAGCTTGAATTCATATGCAACTATCGAGGATCTGCCGCCAATGGCAAGGATGTCAAGGGATCAACACTTATTATTCGAAACGGTAAAGGAACACCCATCGGAGCCCTGTGCATCAATTTGGATGTTTCAAACCTAATCCATCTACGAGACGCACTGGATCGCATGATCCACACAACAGATAAAGAGCTTGACCAAGACAAACATCAGGCATTTGAGAACCTTAACCAGTCAATCCACGAACTCACCAGCCAGGCCATGGCCAAGCTAATTCAAAACCAGTCCATACCTCCAGAAAGGCTCTCCACAGAGGAAAAAAAAAATATCGTCAGTCAACTCAATGACAAGGGCCTTTTTCTTCTCAAAGGGGCTGTAAATGAAGTGGCCAAGACTTTAAAAACATCAGAGCCAACCATTTACAGATACCTAAGCAAACTGAAATAATCATCATTCTACACAGGGACGTATTTCATGACCTATAATTTTGACGCCGTCATCGACAGAACAGAAACCCACTCTATGAAGTGGGATCCCACTTCTTTGAAAGAACAGTTCAATGCCGAAGACCTTCTCCCCCTTTGGGTGGCAGATATGGATTTTAAAGCACCCCAGCCCGTCATTGACGCATTAACCCAGAGGGCAACCCATGGCATCTACGGATACACACACCGAACAGAAGCGTACCACCAGGCAGTCACTGGGTGGATGAAAAGGCGTCATGATTGGGATATCTCCCAGGAGTGGGTTCTTTTTACTCCGGGAATTGTTCCTGCCATCAACTTTCTAATCCAAAGTCTCTGCCGCCCCGGCGACGGCATCATTGTTCAACCTCCCGTCTACTATCCCTTTTTCACTGCCATAAAAAACAACGGATGCCATCTGGTACTCAATCCGCTGGTCTATGATAAAAATCAGTACCTAATGAATTTTAATGACCTCAAAAGAAAAGCTGAGGACCCGAGAAACACTCTCCTTCTCCTCTGCAGCCCCCACAACCCAGTGGGCCGGGTCTGGAACCGAGAAGAGCTCACGGAATTGGGAAAAATTTGCACCGAAAACAACGTCACCATTGTCTCCGATGAAATCCACTCGGACCTTGTTTTTGAAGGATTTAAACACACACCCCTGGCCTCAATCTCAAACGATTTTTCCAATAATTGCATCTCTTGCACGGCCCCCAGCAAAACCTTCAATCTTGCAGGTCTTCAGACATCAAATCTCATCATCTCAAACCCAGAAATAAGAAGAAAAGTGACTCGCACCATTGAGCAGCACCACCTTGGCCTCAGCAACTGCTTTGGAACCGTTGGCCTTATCGCCGCCTACACCCATGGAGAGCCTTGGCTGGAACAGCTTCTTGACTACCTTAAAAAAAACGTCGAGACCCTGGAACACTTTCTCAAAGAGAGACTGCCAGAGATCAAATTAATAAAACCCGAGGGAACCTACCTGGCCTGGCTCGACTGCCACTCTATTGAAAGCGATCCCATTGCCCTTGAAAGGGTAATGCAGAAAAAAGCCCAGTTGGCGCTGGACGAAGGCTATATTTTTGGAGAAGAAGGGCATGGGTTTGAACGCATCAACTTTGCCTGCCCAAAATCCATCTTAGAAAAAGCACTCAAAGCCATGGAAAAAGCATTTCATGGAAAATGATTTCATTAAGGAACAAAAAAGGGAGGTGTCGCCAAACAAGAACAAAGTGGTCCAGTAAGGTCCTGAAATTTTATTTATCGCTACAGGAGATCATTCCATGGAGATGAAGTTAAAACCGAGTTTTACTCAGGCTATCAGCCTGATAATCATCTGTTTTCTGATAATTTTCACCAGCATTCTCACGTTCAATATTTCCGTCCAGGTCGCCCTTCTGGTCTGTATGTTCCTGGCCATCCTTCTGGGAAAACACCTCAACTTTACTTACAATGAGCTTGAAGGGGCTGCCGCAGACTCTGTACGAAGCGGCCTGCAGGCACTTTTCATTCTCGTCATTGTCGGAGCCATGGTCGGCACCTGGATTGCCGGAGGGGTGGTTCCCAGCATGATTTACTATGGGCTTAAAATCATCAGCCCCAAAATATTCCTTCTAGCAGCTCTTCTTATCTGCTCTCTCACCTCGTTGGCCACTGGAACATCCTGGGGAACGGTGGGTACCACAGGTGTTGCCATGATGGGAATTGGTGTAGGCTTAGGCGTTCCTGCTCCCATTACCGCAGGAGCGGTACTCTCCGGTGCCTATTTCGGAGACAAGATGTCTCCTTTATCCGACAGCACCAACCTCACGGCCTCCATGAGTGAAACCAACGTATTCTCCCACATCATGAGCATGATGTATACCACCATCCCCTCTTACATCATCGTTTGTATCATGTATCTTGTTGTGGGCTTTAAGTATGGTGGAAACGCCCTTGACGCATCAAAAATAACCGAAATCCTCACCGTTCTGGAGACCCACTTTGATATCGGTATCCTCATGGTCATCCCCGCCATTATCGTCATTGCTTTAATGATCATGAAAAAACCAGCATTTCCAAGCATCGCTATAGGGGCAGCTCTCGGATCTATCTGGGCCATTCTCTTTCAGGGCAAAAGTTTTTCCGAGGCTGTGGGTGTGGCCTGGGGCGGCTACGCCATTGATACTCACATCGTCTATATCGACAAACTTCTCAATAGGGGTGGTATGACCAGCATGCTTTCGGTGGTTGCCGTGATGCTCTTTGGTCTTGGGTTTGGTGGCGTTTTAAAACATATCGGAGTCCTTGATGCCCTCATCGAACCCATTGCAAAAAAAATCAAGAGTGTGGGCCAGCTCATCCTCTCCACCATCGTTGTCGGTAACATCACCAACGCTGCCGGATGCAGTATGTATATCTCACTTATTATGACTCCTCAGCTTATGAGAAATACCTACAAACGGTTCAACCTCAAACCCGAAGTGCTCTCCCGCGCCACTGAAGATGGCGGCACCCTAACCGCTCCCCTCTTCCCCTGGACAGACAACGCCCTTTACATGTGTGGAGTCCTTGGCGTAAGCACCTTTTCCTACGTGCCATGGGCCTTCTTTCTCTGGTTGACACCGCTCATCTCTATCCTTCTGGGTTACATCAACAAGTGGGGAATACTTTACAAAGAAACATCCCACTAAACATCCCATACCGAGTGAAGCGAGGTTTCCTTCAATCTCTGCTTCACTCTCTTTTACCTGCAAATCTTTCCCCACCATTGCATCAACGCCATGGATACCTCATCGAGGTGCTACCGCACTCCTCCTTAAAAACCATCCTTTTTTTAAAACACTTGAAAAAAAATAGGAAATCGCCTAAACAGGCTATTTCTCTCAGCGGGTCTTCTCTGTAAGCATTGCGCAAACCGCGCAACACTATACACGTCAACCCTCTGTGTCTCCAAAATGATCATAGCCCTTCAGGAACAAGGCCATGCCAGCAAAGCTCTCTTCTAATATCTCCAAGCTTTATGTTATCAAACTCTCCAAGTGGCTTATGCTCACGGTGCCCATTGTTTTTCTCTTCTACAAAGAAAACGGTCTGGCCACGCGCGACCTCTTTCTTTTAAAAGCGGCTTACTCCTTTGCCATTGTGGTCCTTGAAATTCCTTCGGGTTACTTTGGGGATGTCTGGGGGCGAAAAGCCTCTCTCATTCTGGGAAGTTTTCTCGGTTTTTTAGGATTTTCCCTCTACACCATCTCCAATGGTTTCTGGAGCTTTCTTCTCTGCGAACTCATCTTAGGGATGGGCCAAAGCTTTATTTCTGGATCGGATTCTGCCCTGCTTTACGACACCCTTCAAGAGAGCGGACGGCCCGAAGCCTACCTCAAGCAAGAGGGCAGGCTCATCTCCTTGGGCAACTTTGCAGAAGCAATTGCCGCTCCCATAGGTGTTGCCTTGGCCGCCATCAGTCTGAGAACCCCTTATTTTTTTCAAGCCCTTATCGCCTTTTCAGCCATACCAGCATCCCTTCTTCTGGTGGAGCCCCCACGCCACCGCATAGACCCTAAAAAAAGCGGGGAACAACTAAAAAAGATCATCACTTACGCCCTTACCACAAACAAAAGGCTTCGGTGGAGTATTCTCTTCTCCTCAGCCATGGGTACCGCAACCCTCACCATGGCATGGATGATCCAACCTTTTTTCCACCACCTGGCCGTGCCCTTGGCACTCTACGGTCTTTTTATCCCAGGGCTCAACCTCACCACAGGTGCTGTTTCCATGCACGCTTGGCGGGTGGAAAAAACCTTGGGAGACCGAGCCACAGTCTTTTTTATTGCAGGCTCTATAGGCCTTCTCTACTTTGCCCTCTCTCTCGGAGAGACCCTTTGGGCCGTGGGCCTTCTCTATCTCTTTTACATGGCACGCGGCGTGGCAACCCCCACCCTGCGCAATCATATCAACACGGCAACCCCTTCAGAGATCCGAGCTACGGTTCTCTCTATACGCAGCCTTATTATCCGCCTCTGCTTTGTGGCACTGGGCCCCTTTCTTGGCTGGTTTGCAGACAGTGCAGGCATTCCCTCCACCTTTGGAGCAGGCGGTCTTCTCTTTACCCTCTGTGGACTGGTGGCTGCCCTGAAGTTCACCATAGAGGCAAGGCGCCCACAACCCGCCTGGAAAAACTAAAAAACCGCCCGAGGCAGTTGCCAAGGACGGTTTTAGTTTCCATGGTTTAGACAATAGAACAGGGCTTTTGCGGAGCTTTTTGCAAAGACGCGACCCGCCGGATGCACTCTAAATACTATTCGTTGTTCTTCTTGGAAGCTCGAATAAACTCCACAAAAAGCGGATGCGGTTCCATGGGGCGAGACTTAAATTCGGGGTGAAACTGACACGCCACAAACCAGGGGTGGTCGGGCACCTCCACAATCTCCACCAGCTCTCCATTGGGTGAGGTGCCGGAGAGAATCAGTCCATTTTCTTCCAGAACCTCGCGGAACCGGTTGTTGAACTCGTAGCGGTGACGATGCCGTTCACTGATCACCTGGTTTCCGTAGGCTTCACGGGCGCGGGAGCCCTCTTTCAGGGTGCAGGGGTAGGCACCAAGACGAAGGGTTCCTCCTTTTTCTGAGTTTACATCCCGCTTCTCCAGCTCACCAGTGCGCTCGTTTACCCACTCGGTCATCAGATAGATCACCGGGGCTTCGGTTCGAGGGTCAAACTCGGTGCTGCTGGCATCTTTAAGCCCGGCCACGTTCCGAGCGTACTCCATCACCGCAATCTGCATCCCAAGGCAAATGCCAAAATACGGCACCTTGTTCTCTCGCGCATAACGAGCCGCACAGATCTTCCCTTCGGTGCCTCGAGCCCCAAACCCTCCGGGAATCAAAATGCCATGGGCATGGCCAAGAATCTCTTTAACGTTGGCATCATCCACAGTCTCTGAATCGACAAACTCCAGGTTCACCCTGCAGTGGTTGGGAACACCCGCATGATAAAGCGCTTCGTTGAGGCTCTTGTAAGATTCGGTCAAATCCACATACTTGCCCACAATGGCAATGGTCACCTGTTTTTTGGGATTTTTGTACCGCTGGGTAAACTCTTTCCAGTTTTCAAGGCGTGGGGCTCGGGTCCAGATCTTAAGAGACTTCACAATTTTCTCATCCAGCCCCTCTTCGTGGTACACCTCGGGCAGATCGTAAATGCAAGCCACATCCCGAGCCGTGATCACCGCATCTTCATCCACATTGCAGAAAAGGGCGATCTTCTTCTTGAGATCGCGAGGGATTTCGCGATCTGACCGGCAAATCAGAATATCGGGTTGAATACCAATGCTCCTCAGCTCCTTGACATTCTGCTGGGTCGGCTTGGTCTTCAGCGCGCCTGCTGCGGCAATGTAAGGCACCAAGGTCAGGTGGATATAAAGAACATTGTCGCTTCCCAGATCGGCTCGAAGCTGTCGAATCGCCTCCAGAAAGGGGAGGCTCTCAATGTCACCAATCGTGCCGCCGATTTCAATAAGCGCCACATCCACATCCGAGCCCACCAGCATGATGCATCGCTTGATCTCGTCTGTGATGTGGGGAATCACCTGAACCGTCCCGCCAAGGTACTCGCCCTGGCGCTCTTTGGTGATCACCGAGTTGTAGATCTTGCCGGTGGTGAAATTGTTGTTCACCCCCATGCGGGCAGAGGTGAAACGCTCGTAGTGGCCCAGATCCAGATCGGTTTCAGCGCCGTCATCGGTAACAAATACCTCGCCATGCTGAAACGGGCTCATGGTGCCGGGGTCCACATTGATATAGGGGTCCAGCTTCTGAACGGTGACTTTAAGCCCACGCGCCTCAAGAAGCGCCCCAATAACAGCCGATGCCAACCCTTTGCCAAGGGATGAGACCACCCCTCCGGTCACAAATATGTACTTGGTGTTATGCCCCATGCAAATTACCTCTGCGTTGATTTGAAGTGTCAATGTTCGTGGAGTCTCGGCCCGGCTCAACGGGCCTTAAAAGATCAACCATCAAAAAGAGGTGCGTGCAGATCTTATCTTGCACCACAGATTTGGAAATGAAGACGTTCTTACGCCAGATGACCGGATACTACCCAATCACACCGTGCATGGCAACCCCAACATCCCAACAACCCTTTGAATTCTATCACTGTTTTTATCAAAACTAAAATCCAACAATAAAAATACAGTATCACTGCACAGGGCGATGCTTCAAGATATCCATCAACCAAGAGGGAACCCGGCTGTTTGATTCATAAAAGATAGGTGATGTGATGCGACACCCACAATGCCGCAAAAAAAGGTGGGAGCTCCTACCAATCGAAGCCCATAGAATATGGTTCGTTGCGATAGCAGCAAGCTGCTGCTCTTTGCAGATCCATCCTGCATTAAGTACAGATACGCTAATTTTCAAAAAGCAAGAGAGTCTCGAGAGAGAATCTCTTCAAGCTCCTGAAGGCGTTTTTCACCTTCACTGGGAGGTTGTTCTACAGGATTTTCCGGTGGGGCTGAAAGAGGCGTCTGGTTTTCAACAGCACCTTTCAAGGGGTAACGCTCAGCATCAAAACGATGGTCAGCCAACGCCTTGGTACGTTTTACATCGGCCATACGAATTTCACGAAAGAGAAATCCGTTACGATAAAACTCAATACGCCCCGGCCACGAGGCGTTGCCTTGTTTAAACCAGTCGTGGTACCACACCTCAAGAGTGGCTCCTGAGGAGGTCGGAAGGATCCAACGCATCGGCAAAAAACTCTCTTTCTCCACCCAAAATTGCGGTGCATCGGCCATTTCGGGTTGGAATGCCTTGGCACCCACCACCCAAGCGATACGCCCGTTGTGGCGCCCCAAAGACGTGGTCTCCACATCCACATTCCACTTCAAAAGAGCGGCCCGGAACAAATCTCTGCTTCGCAGCTGCAAGGGCTCTATATAGCTTTCAGAGGGACCAGCCGAACCCTCCACCCGCTTTCCGTCCACCACACGAAACCAGTCATCCACGGTGCCGTAAGTCTCCACCCTTTTTTCGCCTTCAAAAAGCAAGTCATAAAAACGATCTGGTCTTTGAAGCGTCAGCTCGCCCTCTACCACCCGAGGCTCGGCCGCGCCTTCTGATGCAGCAGAAAAAAATGTTTCGGTTTCAGTCAGCTTCACAGCCTTCACACGGCCCAGCTTCTTCACCATCTGCTGGGTGATCTGGGATGTACTGAGAAGGTAAGCCTCTGCTGCACCATGTGAGGCTACCATAAAACTAAAAAGGGCAAAAAAAAGGCGTAAATAGGTGTGAATGGGCATGGAATCCGTCGTCCTTGAAAAGAAAAAAGCCCCTTGCACCGGACAGGCAGGATGCAGGGAAGAGATGATGACCTGGTAAAAAGTCGGCGGACCCTTGGGCCACCGACTTTTTAAAGCATGGTCAAATAAAGCTATCCAAAGATGCGCCCGTTATAGCTGGCGGAGAGGCCCAACTCCTCTTCAATACGAATGAGCTGGTTGTACTTGGCGATACGATCGCTTCGTGAAAGGGAGCCCGTCTTAATCTGACCGGCATTCACTGCCACGGCGAGATCTGAAATAAAGGTATCTGCCGTCTCGCCAGAACGGTGGGAAATCACCGTGGTGTAACCGTGCTGCATGGCCATCTCAATAGCATCCAGGGTTTCGGAGACGGTGCCGATCTGGTTGAGCTTGATAAGGATGGAGTTTGCCACGCCATCAAAAATCCCCTTCTCAAGAATGGCGGGGTTGGTAACAAAGACGTCATCCCCCACCAGCTGCACGCTATCACCCAGCTTTTCGGTCAGATCAATCCACCCCTGCCAGTCCCCTTCGGCTAACCCATCTTCAATGGAGACCACAGGATACTTTTCAACCAGCTCGGCGTAATAGTCGATCATTTCAGCCGAGCTTAAGCTGCGGCCTTCACCTTCAAGAACATAGGCACCCTCTTTATAAAACTCACTGGCAGCGGCATCCAGAGAGAGGGCAATATCCTCACCCGGCGCATAGCCTGCCGCTTTGATCGCCTCCATGATAAGCTGAATCGCCTCTTCATTGGAGCCCAGATCTGGAGCAAAACCACCCTCGTCGCCCACGCCTGTGGAAAGCCCTTTGGACTTAAGAATCTTTTTTAAGTTGTGGAAAGTCTCGACTCCCATACGAATCGCCTCAGTAACGCTCTCGGCTCCCACAGGAATAATCATGAACTCCTGAATATCGAGGCTGTTGGTGGCGTGGGAGCCGCCATTGATAATGTTCATCATGGGCACAGGCAGATTTCGAGCATTGATACCGCCAAGATACCTGTACAGGGGAAGTCCAAATGCGTTGGCAGCAGCACGTGCAGCAGCCATGGAAACCCCAAGAATAGCGTTGGCACCTAAAACCGATTTATTTTCAGTGCCGTCGATCTCCAGCATCTGCTGATCCAGGGCGCCTTGATCTGAAGCATCCATACCCAAAATTTCAGGGACAATCTTCTCCATAATATTGGAGACCGCCTGGCTCACCCCTTTTCCGAGATAGCGATCTTTTTCTCCATCGCGAAGTTCAAGGGCTTCTCGAGTGCCGGTGGAGGCACCTGAAGGAACGGCGGCACGGCCGGTGGCACCACAGGCAAGGGTCATATCCACCTCAACGGTGGGGTTACCCCGTGAATCCAAAATCTCTCGTGCGACTACATCAACAATAGCTGTCATGGTTCTCCTCCTGTGGAGCCTCGACAAAATGTTTAAGCGGCTCCATGGTATTTATCATACGAAATAAAACGGTTTTATATAATGTGGTTGATACTCCGACGCGACCCCCACGGTACTGCCAACACAGCACCATGGACACACTTTTTTACGGAGTCATCAAATGAAATGCAAAAGAGAAGACTTGCCTGGTAAGCTACAACCCCCTCAAACGGCTGTCAAGAAAGAGCCCCTTTACTTTAAACGAGCACCCCGCCCTTTTCAAGCCGTCCAACAATTTCCTTCACAAGCTCAGATGTAAGCCCCCAAAGCGTGCCGTGGGCTGTGGGCCACAAGTAAACCTCCCGGGTCAAACCGCCCCAGGGTTTGTGATAGCGAGGCGGCAGCCCCAGCTCTTCGGCCGGAAGAAGCGTTACACGCCCCTTTTTGGGATGGTCAAAATGAGGTTCCACCATCAGGCGGACATGATGAACATTTGGCGGGGTTGTTTGAAAAAAAGAGAGTGGCAAAGTAAACCAACTCTCCACTTCATCTGGGTTGACCACCATCGTCTCAAGGCTCTTTTTTTCAAGAAGCCCTACAAAACAAGAAACGGTAATCCCCGCAGGGGCCACCAAGGGATCCAGTTCGCCCACCACATGAACCATGCGAGGCTCTATCCCCATCTCCTCATGACACTCACGAAGTGCTGTCATTCGAAGGGATTCATCCACCACCGGATCAAAAAGACCACCAGGAAAGGATATCTCTCCCCCTTGACGGATTCCTTGGGTCCGCTTCTGAAAAAGAAGATGCAACTCTCCGTCTATCTTTATCAGCGGTGCCAGAACAGCTGAGTGAATAAACCGCTCCCACCCCAGAATACCATGGGACTTTCCAAGACATCTTTTAAGGCCATCTGCCAGTCTCTGTTCCATGCAACTCTCCCTTGTGTTCGCTCTTTTGTATCCTCTTGATACTGGAGGTACGCCCTCTTCCTGGCCCTGTCAACTCTCAAATAGAGGAATGATAAGGCATTGGCATCATGTTACTTGAAACCTCACATTTTTACATTGCCATTGACTTAGAGTCTGTGTATTTTGATGTGGCAAATCCGGCCTGAATCATGAAATCCATCAATTACAAAGCGTTTCAGGCTATGGGGGGAAGGATGGCAGGAGATTTATGAGTATATTGGAACAAGCTGTGATCCTTGTGATCGATGATGATGAACTCTTTAGAGAGAGTATGGAGAGCCTCATCTCCCGCATGGGGCACCGATTTTATGGGACAGGTTCGATTGAAGAGGCGACATCTCTTCTTACAGAAAGGCCCGTTGATCTGATTCTTCTTGACCTTTTTCTTCCCGATGGAAAGGGTGTGGATCATATTGATCTTTTTCGGAGCAGCGCCTCCAGCCCCGAGCTGGTGGTGATTACCGGCCAAGGCGACCCGGAGTCTGCAAGCACATCCATAAAAAAAGGGGCATTAGAATTTCTGGTCAAACCCTGCTCCATCAACGAAACCCGGCAGGCCATTGTTCGAGCCCTCACCCATCGCAGTGCTCAAAAACTCTACCAGCCCCCTCCCCTTCACCGAAGCGATATCATCGGAGAGAGCCAGGCTCTGGCCGCCAGCTTTGATGCCATGGCCCGGGCCGCAGCCGGCGACTCCAGCATTCTCATCACCGGAGAAACAGGCACAGGAAAAGAGCTTTTTGCCCGCACCATCCACGCCAACAGCTCACGAAAAGGGAACCCTTTTATCACGGTGGACTGTGCTTCTCTCACCGAAACCTTGGTAGAAAGCACCCTTTTCGGCCATGGAAAAGGTGCTTTTACCAGCGCCGATAAAGAGCATGCTGGCCTGGTAAAAGCCGCAGACAAGGGGACCCTTTTTCTTGATGAGATTGGTGAAATGCCCCTTTCCCTCCAGAAGACCTTTTTAAGGGTCCTTCAAGAGAAACGGTTCCGGCCCGTAGGAAAGACCACTGAGGTGACCAGTGATTTTCGCCTTATTGCCGCCACCAATCGAAACCTACCACAAATGGTAGAAGAAGGCCGCTTCAGACGAGACTTGCTCTTTCGACTGCGTACCCTCACCGTCGAGTTGCCCCCTCTTCGTAAGCGCTGTGACGATATTCCCCTTTTGGCTCAGCACCACACCCAGAGGCTCGCCGCTCTCTACGGCCTTCCGGACAAACGATTCGAGCCCGGCTTTTTTGATATGCTCAAGCGCTGCCCCTGGCCCGGCAATGTGCGTGAGCTTTTCAATGTGGTAGAGCACGCTTTTTTTGCCTCAGCCGAGCGCCCGGCGGTCCACGTCATGGATCTTCCCCAGGAGATTCGTATTGAGGTGGCGAAGCTTTCGGTGGAAGAGGGTGCGCCTCGCCAAGCCCCAGAGTCGCCTCCTTCTGAACCCAACCCGAGCTTCTTCTCCAAGGGTGAGCCTTCCATCAAGGAGGTAAGAAATCGGGTGGAGTCGACGTACTTAAAACAACTCATCCGCCACACCCAAGGGTGTGTTCTGCGCATGCTACGCATCTCAGGACTCTCACGCTCCCACCTTTATGCCATGCTCAAACGCTACGACCTCACCCATCGACTCAAAAAATAACGGCGCCTTTTGCTTTTGCAAAAAACGCCGTAAAAAAAATGCAATCCGCCTGTCTTTCTCTACTTCTTAAAGTAGTGATCCACCTGCTGGATGGCCAACCCAATATAACGTGCAGGGGTGAGCTCTTTCATGCGCGCTTTGGCCTCGGCTGGCACCTTTTCAAGGGAATCCACAAAGGCAACCAACTCATCCTGGGTGATACGCACACCCCGGGTCAGAGCTTTGAGTTTTTCATAGGGATTTTCCTCACCATAGACACGCATCACCGTTTGAATGGGCTCGGCCAAAAGCGCCTGATTCTCATCCAGATCGGCCAGCATCGCCGCTTCATTGAGTTCCACCTTGCCAAGTCCTTTGATGGTATTTTTCATACCGATCATCACATACCCAAAGAGTGCGCCCATGTTGCGAAGTACGGTGCTGTCGGTCAAATCCCTCTGAAAGCGGGAATTCAACAATTTTACGGCCAGATGATCCATCATGGAGATGGCAACGCCCAAATTTCCTTCTGAGTTTTCGAAATCGATGGGGTTCACCTTGTGCGGCATGGTGGAAGAGCCGACTTCCCCCTCTTTGGTTTTCTGTTTGAAATAACCAAGGGAGATATAACCCCACATGTCGCGATCCATATCGATCAAAATGGAGGCAGCCCGAACCATGGAGTGAAGGGTTTCGGCAATATAGCTGTTGGGGTTGATCTGGGTGGTGTAAAAGAGCGGGCTTACCTTAAGATAATCCCGCACAAAGCGTTCTCCGGCTTCAATCCAGGAGATTTCTGGAAAAGCGGCCCAATGGGCGTTGTACCCACCGGTGGCACCGTTCATCTTGGCACCGATATCCACGGAGGCCAGCTGCTTCATCTCCCGCCGAATGCGCCATGCAAAATTCACCAACTCTTTGCCCACTGTTGTGGGCGTTGCGGGTTGACCATGGGTTCTGGACATCATGGGCTTGTCACGCCACTCTTTTGCCAAAGCCTCCACACATGAAACAAGCTCCTCCATGACCTTGAGAATCTCATCGCGTCCTGCCTTGATCATCAGAGCGTAAGCCGTGTTGTTGATATCATCGGAAGTGCAGGCAAAATGGGTCCATTCACGAATTTTGGAAAGCCCCGCCTCATCCAGCTTCTCTTTAATATAGTATTCCACCGCCTTTACATCATGATTGGTGGTGCGCTCAATCTCTTTCACGCGCAGGGCACCGGCCTCATCAAAATTCTCTGCGATGCCTTGAACAACCTCTTTCCACCCTGCTTCTGGGGAGGCAAAGCCCAGGTCATCAATAATGAACTCCAACCAGCGGGCCTCTACCAATACCCTGTGTCGAATCAGCCCATATTCAGAAAAGATATCGCAAAGCGAACGGGTAAGTCTGCTGTATCTGCCGTCGAGTACGGTCAGCGCCTTCACGTGATCCATGTCGTGGTATCCTCATATTTCATGACTTCATCCACATGCACCCTTTTTTGAAGGAGCCGATGCCTGGAAAGCATCACAGATGAAATCCTACAATTGATTGAGAGAAAAAAAGCGGAAATTCTGGGGACCTCCTATCACAGGACGCCGCCATGATCCAGAGTGTTGTATTGGAAAAGAGAAACAGATCAGCTCTGCTGACGACGCACCAAATTCCGCCAAAAAAGGCGGCTTCGCCGCGCCAGCTCATCTTTATCTCGACAGATATGGGGCAGAGGCACCGTAATCTCGCCCCTTTTTGAAATGGAAAGCGCAAGATCCAACCGAAAAACAGGTTCTCCTTTGTAGGCAGCAAGATGCACGCCCTCCACTTCCACTGCATCCACATTGAAGACGTTTTTAAGAAAAGAGATAACGGGCTCTGGGTTTAACCCATCCACCACCCGGGAGACCATGGCTTCTTCGCCCTCTTCAATCTCCTGGGGATCTGCTGCAATCACTGCCGTCACAAAAAACCTCTGATTCGTAAAAGTCCACATCGCATAAAAAAGGGGATAAGCTCTGCCTCTTCCTGCAGAAAAGCACACTTGAAAAAAGAGATCAACTCTGTTAACCCATGCGGATAAAATCCCCTGTTATTCCAGCCGTCCCATCTCCCACCGGGTCGACTGTTTTTCTGAGCCAAGGAGGGAGCGTGTTTCATATTGGATATCTCAACCTCGCATCCCACACCGCCATGCTCGACATGTGCAAGGCCAACCCCTCCCTTTCCAATACTCTCTCTCCTGTCATGGCAGGAAGCTCACGCCGTATTGCCAGAGGTATCCTTAAAGGATGGCTTGATGGCGGCCTTCTTCCACTGCCCTTTGCTCACGTTTTGGCCCGCTGGCAAAAGGGGCTAACCGCACTGGTCTGCATCAAAGACACGGGCAGCGCCCTCCTGACACCCGGAAGCAACCCTGTCACCGACATGCGCCAGCTCAGTGGAAAACGTGTGCTTTTCTCCTGCATCGGCTCCATGGAATACCTTCTGGCCCACCGTCTTTTTAAAGAGTGTGGGCTTGAACTTACCCTTGAAAACCATGAAGAGGCCTGCACCACAGCCCTCCATGCCGAACCCATGGCTTTCGATCTTATCCCTGAAGCCCTGCGCCTCAACCCCGGTGGAGAGATTGGGGCCGCCGTGGTGGAAGAACCTGCCCTTACAACGCTTCTCGACACCCAAACAGCTTCACAGCTCATGCACTGCCATCAACTCTGGCCCGAGTATACCGCTGCCGTACTTGTGATGCGCTGCAAGGGAGAGAGCCAGTACCAGAAACGCATCAACCGACTCGCAGAAGAGCTTCTTGCGTCATCAGCCAAAGCCTCTTCTGGTGCGCCCACCTTTCACTTGCCTTGCAAGGCCGACTTTCTTGCCACCGGAGAGTACCTTGACAGCCAGCAACTCGCCCCTCTCATCGCGTCTCTTCTCTAAAAATATCCCCCCACTCTCTTTTCCCATCAAAATAAGTGCTCCCATAAAAAAGTATTAAATCTTCCCAAAAAAGTGACGATGGAAAGAGAGACAGTAGATGTCTTACGTGGATCAATGAAGGAGAACCCGATGTCCCTTGATATGGATATGAATATATTGGCTATTGATGACTCTGGAACCATGCGCGTCATGTTCCGCCAGTACCTCAATAAAGCAGGATTTCCCAACATCACCCTGGCAACCGATGGAATCGATGCCCTTGAGAAACTGGAAAAAGAGGGGCCATTTCAACTCATCATCAGTGACTGGAACATGCCCAAAATGGATGGTCTTGAGTTTCTCAAAGAGGTTCGAAAGCACGCTGCCTTTAAAGAGATTCCCTTTATCATGGCCACAGCCCAAGGGGACAAAACCCAACAGGAAGTCGCTCGCGAAGCTGGAAGCAACGGGCATGTTCCCAAACCCTTTGATGAGATAGAGCTCAAAAACGCCATCGAAAAAGCCTTCAGCAAGGAAGATGCCGACTCAGCCCCCAGCACCCACATACCTGAAATCCGTGACGGCAAAGTGGTGATTCGCCTGGGACATATTCAAATCACAGACCACCTAGCCCTGGGTATCCTAAAGCACTGGATTGACGCAGGCACCATCTCACCCGAAAAATTTATTCTCGAAACAGAACGGCTTCCCGGGTGGAACCCGGTTCAGGAAAAACTGGAGACCGGAGAAGTCTCTGGTGCCATGGTTCTGGCCCCCATCGCCATGGACCTTTTCGCCTACAATGTCCCCATCCGCCTGGTTCTTTTTGCCCACAAAAACGGCAGCGGTTTTGTACGAAGTTCCCGTTATGAAGAGGGGCCTTTCGAAGAGAAGGAGGGCTTCTACAAATACAAAGTGATTAACATCCCTCACAAGATGTCCATTCACAACATGCTGGCCCACAAATATCTCACGGACATAGGCTTAAAACCCGGTGTTCCTGGACAAAAAGGGATCAACGTGCGATTTGAAGTGGTTCCCCCCATCAAAATGCCGCCCATTATGAAAGAAGATGACTCGGTGGGTGGATTTATCGTGGCTGAGCCCATCTGCACTCGCGCTGCCTCCTCGGGCCTCGGTTCCATGGAGTTCACCTCGGGGGCCATGTGGCCAGATCATCCCTGCTGCGTGGTGGCTTTAAGGCAGGAGCTTATCCATCAGCAGCCTGAAGCTGTCCAGGAGCTCACCGAACTTCTTGTCAAGGCAGGACGCTTTGTCTCCGAAAACAAAAAAGGGGCCGCAGAAATCGCCCTTAAGTTTTTGGACCCCGAAGGCAAACTCGGTCTCTCTCTCCCTGTTCTTCTTCAGGTTCTCAGCCAGAAAAACGGCATCACCATGGACGATCTCTACCCCTCCATTGAGGATCTCGACAAGATTCAGAACTACATGTATCACAAGATGGGCATCGGGAAATTGATCGATCTCAACGCGTTTGTGGACCTTCGCTTTGCAGATCGTGCCATCGGCCAGCAAAGTGCCGGGGCAGCTTAAAGACTGCCCAATAAAAAAGGCGCGGATAACGCCGCACCTGTCGCGCACATTTTTTTTCAATTGAAATGGCGGCAGGGGAAAAGATCTCGCTCTTTCCCCTGCCGCCTTTTTTTGGCCTCTCCCTTATGGAGCCACCGACCTCATGCAACTGGAGTCATCGCCCTCGCCGTCGGGGACACCCACCAAAACCCGCACGCTGCTAACCAGCTCTTTCATGGAGACCGGCTTAAGCATCACCGCATCGAACTGATGCCTTTCAGCCCGCCACGGGGTTCCGGAGATTCCGATAATAGGAATCACACATCCCCGCTCTGTGCCGCGTATATGCCCCGCCACCCGATTGCCATCCAGGCCACCCATAATCAGATCCGTAATAACCAGCGCATAGTCACCCCGGTCAAACATACGGATACCTTCTTCACCACTGGTCGCGGTATGAACGGTGTATCCTGCCCGCTCTAGCATCTGGTGGTAGAGCCCCAAAAGTGCCCGATCATCGTCAATAACGAGAAGTGGTACCATGCTCGCTCCGTTGTACATCACAACGCTGAACAACCGTTTATGCCATTTATCCAACCTTAACTTACTGACACAATCAATGTTCCTTAAAAGCACACACAGTATTCCATAAAACATTCTTTAAATCAAAGAAATAGAGCGCCTTGCCTAAAGATAATGGTTTCGAAAGAGTGGATTAGTCGATAAATCGTCTGGCATTGGCCTGCATGGTTTCAAAACAAGATACAGAAAGCCCCGCTCCGGTCACCACAATACGCGCAAACGCCTCATCAATAAGATCTCCCGGCGCATGGGAGTCGGTATTGATCACCAGATCCGCCCCAGCTTCAATGGCCATTTTGGCCACGTGACCATTGGTAAGACTGTGGCCTCCTCGGGCTGTAATCTCAAGCAAAACGCCCTTTTCAGCGGCAAGTTTCGCCTCTTCTAACGTGATACATCCCGGGTGTGCCAAAACATCCACACCGGCTTCAATGGCGGCCCGATTGGTACCTGAAGCCACAGGCTCCACCACTGTTTCCCCGTGAACAATCACAATCCGAGCCCCCAAAGATCTTGCCATCTCAGCGGCCTCGGAAATATGTGCAGGGTGCACATGGGTCAATTCAATACCGGGAATCAGATGAAGCTTCATCACGTCATTCAAACGCCTTGCCACCTCCACAAGGCGGGGAACAATAAAATCGATATTGGAGAGATCACCGTGGTCCGTCATCCCCAAAGCCGTAAGCCCCTTGGCCTCGGCCCTACGAGCCAACTCTGAGGCCACAAGCATCCCGTCGCTGAAAAAAGTATGAGAGTGAAGATCAATCATGCGTGCATGGCTCCTTGGAAAATCGGTCACCCCCTTACACAAAATCGGCAAGGGGCTTAAATCTGTTTTGCCCAAGCATATAGCAGGTCACCACGCAGCGTCACCACATTTTTTGCCCTTATCCAAACCCGCTCACACCTTGTACTTACCAAAATCTTCAGGGTTAAGATTTTTCAAGTACTCGGCCCAACGCTTGCCTTCATGGCTCTCGTCAGCCACCTCAGACTCATCAGGGCCCCGTTGAGCCCGAGCCAGAACTTTTTCCTGAACAAAAATCGGCGCTTTAAAGCGCACGGCCATGGCAATGGCATCACTGGGGCGGGCGTCCAGCTCAAACCGCTCGGCCTCCGAGGCAAAAACAATCCGGGCATGATAGGTATTGTTCACCAAATCGGTGATCTCCACCTCCTCCACCACCGTGGACGTATGGTTCAAAAAATCGCGAAACAGATCGTGGGTCAATGGGCGCTCAAAAGGGGTATTGTGGATGGCAAACACAATGGAGGAGGCCTCCATCACTCCGATCCAGATGGGAAGAAGAGAGTCATCAGACCTCGATTTTAAAACCACAACCGGGCTCTTGGTGTTCTCATCCATGGCGATGGAAGAGAGGATCATCTCATGCTTCACAGATCACCTCGCTGGTAAGGGAGCCACCGAAAAGGAAGCCTCGCAGCACAGATCACGCAACATGCAGAAGAGAGTATGAATGTGCCTCAAAGAGAGACACCTTAATTTACGTATATCGCAGAAGAGATGGAAGTGTAAGACAGTGCCCATCACAGGACACCCAAGGCGGCGAGAGACCCTTTCAAGGGACTCTTGTGGATAAAACAGACTGGAACCAATGGTCGGATCACACCCCGGGACGCCCCGGGGTGATCGGCACTACGCGTATCTGCAATCAGATATCGGATTTCATGGTGCCCCTCAGAGAGTGGGGCAATCCTTCTTCAATATAAACCGGAACCACTTTTCCTACAAGCTCTGGAGCTCCTTCTTCTTTTTCACGGACAAAATTCACCACCCGGTTGCACGAGGAACGGCCTGTCCACTGCAAGCCCCCGCGCCCTTCCCGGCGCCCCTCAACCAGAACATCCACGACGGTTCCCGTATAGGAGCTGTTTCTCTTTTCCGAAAGCTCCTTTTCAAGATCCAAAAGAGCATCCAGTCGGCGACTCTTGGCCTCTTCAGAGACCTTGCCCTCATACTTCACAGCAGGAGCGTTGGGTCGATCTGAATACTTGAAGGCAAAAATCCCTGAAAAACCCACCTCACGAACCAGGTCAAGGGTCTCTTCAAAATCGGCATCGGTCTCACCTGGAAACCCGACAATCATGTCTGAGGTGATGGAGATATCGGGCCGCACTTTTTTGAGGCTTTCGATGCGTCCCAGATAGTCGTCCCGAGTGTACTTGCGGTTCATCTTTTTCAAAACAGCATTGGATCCAGACTGAACCGGAAGATGGATATGATTGCAAAGCTTGGGAAGATCTCGATACGCCTCAACAAGCCCCGGAGAGAGATCTTTGGGGTGAGAGGTGGCAAAGCGAATTCGCTCAAGCCCCTCCACTTCAGCCACACGCCGAAGAAGCTCAGGAAAATCACACAGCCCCTCCTTCAACCCGTATGAGTTGACATTTTGCCCAAGAAGCGTAATTTCGCGCGCTCCCGCAGCCACCAAATCCCGAATTTCTGAGACAATGGCATGGGGATCCCGACTCTCTTCGCGGCCTCGAACATAAGGGACAATGCAGTAGGAGCAGAAGTTGTCACACCCCCGCATGATGGTGACAAAACGGGACACCTCCACCTCGTGATCCGGTGCTGGAGGCGCAGGTTCTTCAGAAATTCCCGTGGACATCTCCACATCCACCACAGGCATGCGATCCACTTCAAAGCGGGCCACCATCTCCGCAAGACGGCTGTATGCACGTGTGCCGAATACCAAATCGACGTAAGGCATCCGCCGCATGATGGCCGCACCTTCTTGCTGTGCCACGCAACCGCCAATGGCAACGATCAGCTCAGGATTCTTCTTTTTCAGGGCACGGGTACGCCCCAGAAAGCTAAACGCCTTCTCTTCGGCCTTTTTTCGAACCGTACAGGTGTTGACGATAACCAGATCGGCATCTTCCACTTCATCCACAGGGATGTAGCCCAAGGGCTTCAGCACCTTTTTGAACATCTCTGAATCGTAGACATTCATCTGGCATCCAATGGTGTATATATATACGCACTTCTTATTCATTGTACTTCTCACATGTTAATGGCTCTTGAAAAAGGTCAAAGGACCGTTACCAAAGCCCAGGAACCTTGTCATCCAGAATGGCTGTCAAGCCTTCGAAGGTTTCAGCCCATCCATGGACTCTCCTTCTGGCGGAGCCACCTCGGCCATGGACACACTCTCTTTAAGGCTGCCAAGCACTTCATCCACTTCGGCCTCACAACCCGGGGCAACTCGAAGCACAATGAGATCTCTCTCTTTATTGACTGTGCTCATTACCGCAAGATTATCCAGAGCTTCAAAGGTGTATTTTACAAAGACGATATCTTCGCGTCTGAGTTTAAAATATCTCTCAATGCACCCCACACGCACTCCTCACATGGGTCATGATTTCCATCCTCATGGCCGAAAACATCAACGGACATCTTTTCTGCCCTTTATGAACAGCCAAACCACTTAAAAACGTTCACCTTTACCATATTGCCCCATCCAGCACCACCCCTATTATAATTATAACGCCAAAACCCTTTGAACCCCTCCCCTTGATGGTGTATGGTCTCATCACACCCATCACAGATCTTCCATCTAAAGATGAAAAAAGAGATCATGCAATCAAGCTGGACGCCTAAAAAAACAGACACCTCGCGGGCAGAGTCCCTGAGTCAGGGCCTTAAAATATCCCAAATCACCGCAGGGATTCTTCTTCAAAGGGGAATTGAGACACAAAAAGAGGCCGAGGCCTTCCTCAATCCCAACCTGACTCAACTGACGCACTACCCTCCCAAAAGCCTTCTGGGCATGAAAGAGGCCACACAAAGAGTGGCCCAAGCCATCACAACGGGAGAACCGATTCTCATTTGTGGGGATTACGATGCCGACGGCATCACAGCCACCTCGGTGCTGGCCACCTTTTTAAGGCAGACAGGTGCCCAAATCTTCTGCCACCTGCCCCACAGGATAACCCACGGCTATGGATTTCATGCATCTCAGATCCATGAACAGGCCATACCCAACGGGGTAAAGCTCATTATAACAGTGGACTGCGGATCAACCTCCTTTGAAGCTGTGGATGAAGCCAACCGCCATGGCATTGATGTCATTATCACCGACCACCATACCACAGGCAAAACCCTTCCACAGGCCTTTGCCATCATCAATCCCAAACAGCCCACGTGCCCATCAGGGCTTGAAAACCTTGCCGGTGTCGGCCTTGCGTTTTATCTGGCCGCCTCACTTCGTGCAGAACTTCGAGCAGTCGGCCACTGGGAACCCATGGCAGAGCCCAACATGAAATCCCTCTGCGACATGGTGGCTCTGGGCACCATTGCCGATATTGTTCCCCTAACCAAAGTCAACCGCATTCTCACCCAGGCAGGACTGGAGGTGATCAACACCACACCAAGACCGGGCATTGCCTCGCTTCTTACCGCATCGAAAGTCAACAAAGAGAGGGTAGACGCCGAAGATATCGCCTTTCGTCTGGCCCCGCGCATCAACGCAGCAGGCAGAATGGAAGCCCCGGACACCGGATTGGACCTCATGCTGAGCCCCACCCTGAAAAGTGCCCTGCCCCTGGCTAAAAGTCTCTGCACCCTAAACTCTCGAAGACAAGATGAAGAGGCCCGAATTTTTGAAGAGATCAAAAGCTACCTCGACGAAACCCCAGCTGCTCTTGAAAAAAAAGCCCTTGTACTGGCTAAAAACGGATGGCATCCAGGGGTTTTGGGTATTGTGGCCTCACGTGTGGTACGGGAGTACGGAAAACCTGCCTTTGTCATCTCTGTCAACGAACGTGGCGTAGGCAAAGGATCGGGCCGAAGTATCCCTGGGATTGATCTCTACCAGGCGCTCTGCTCTGCTGCAGACCAACTGATAAAATTTGGAGGGCACCATCAGGCGGCAGGCCTGGAGGTGGAAGCAAAACAAATCGGTGCCTTTCACAAAAGCGTGGAAAACCATCTCAACCAGACCACCTGCGAAGCGGACTACGACGTTGCCGTCCCCCCCGACGCTCTGCTGCCCCTGGCCCAAATCTCTCCTGAGCTGATTGACGAGCTGGAACGCCTGGCACCTTTTGGAGAGGGCAACCGTGAACCCCTCTTCATGGCGGAAAATGTACGTGTTCTCTCAAGTTCTGAGGTGGGCCGTGGCCATCGCCGATTTCTTCTTGAGATTCAAAATTCACCCCACTACGACAAATGCATGGCCATCCGCTTCAACCACCCCCAAAGCCCATTCGAAAAACGAATTGAAAAGATGCTTTACGCCCTGAGGTGGAATCGGTGGAATGGAGGAAAAAGCCCGCAAATCCTTATCCATGACATGGTATAACCCTCTGTTTCATGCTGCGATTTACGTAAATTTCAAGGCCCTTTTCCCGTGACAATTCCCTTGCTTTCTTAAGGGAGTAAAGCTATGATCCATCAACCGAATCAAAGAGCTCAAGCCACTGATTACGGACATCTCAGCGTCATTGATCGTCACCACGAAATCCACAGGAGGGTGAATGGGAAAAATATTCAGGCCCAACAACAAGGAGTCCATGCTCCTTTCGAAAATAGAGTCATCCAAAGAGAAAGAGAGACGCATCTCCATTGAAACGGCCCGGGATAACCTTGAACCCATGAGCAATGCCGTCTCCCAGAAACTGGTGGAGAACAACCTTATTGAGACCACCAGTAAAAACTCCCTTCAGGAGCAGATCGAAAAAAAACTGGAAAAGCTGGTACGGCTGGATGATTTTGAAATCGACTACCAAATTGCCCCGTTTCGTGAGCTTGTGGCCCACCCCAACGTGGTAAGTCTGATTCTCACAGCTTTTGTGCTGGAGACCCTTATCGATCATAAGGATGTCATCGACATCTATGGGGCCGATGACGAAATCTACCACTGCATCAACACCCAGGTTCAAAAGTTCATGCCCGATATGTAACACAAGAGAGCACGACATATTTTGAAGGTTCTGCAGCACGCATGGGCCACCCCATGGTATCCAAATTTCAAATAGGTTATTGACTCTCTTTTTACCCATCATCAAAAAAGCCGCTTTCGGATAGGATTCTCTCACATCCGAAAGCGGCTTTTTTATTCCTTCAAAAAAATTCTACCGAAATTAGGCTTCGAAAAAGAACTTTTTCTCACCAAAGGCAGGCGTCAGATCATCCAGCCAGGTTGCGTTCTCGTCGTATTTGGCAAAGAAGAGACGGTTCACCCATTTGGGGTCCCTTGCCTGAATAAACTTCAGGGCAAAAAGTTTTTCACCGCCAAGCTCTGTAACACCGTCGACCAGAACCTTTCCCGGAGTGGCACTCATGGAAGGACCACGAACGGTTCGTGCAAGGCCGGAAACTTGACTATAAGCCTCGGTAAAGATCTCATAGGCTCGTCCCAATGGCACACTGAAGTACTCTTTGGGTCCGGTATCTCTTTCGATAAACATGTAATAGGGAACAGCGCCCAGTGACACCTGGGTTTCCCACATGGTGCGCCACACCTGCGGATCGTCGTTGATGTGGTGAATCAAAGGGGCCTGGCAGCGCACATTGGCACCGGTCGACACAAGACGCCGAATGGCCGCCTTTGCCGCGTCGGTCTCCAACTCACGGTTGTGCGTGAAATGACTCATGATGGCCAGGTGATATCCCGCATCAATAATCTCATCAAAAAGACGAATCAGATCATCGGCATCTTTATCGGTAAGAAAACGATACGGCCAGTAGGCAGCCACTTTGGTTCCAAAGCGTATGGAGCGAACATTGCCGGGACGCTCTTTAAGGATAGGTTCCACATAGCGCCTTATAATACGGCTGCTCATGATCAGAGGATCACCACCCGTAAAAAGCACGTCGGTCACCTCAGGGTGATTTTTAAGGTAGGTAATCAGCGCCTGAGGATCGCCACAGGCAAACCGCAGATCATCGACCCCCACAAACTGGGCCCACCTGAAACAGTAGGTACAATACGCATGACAAACCTGCCCCTGACTCGGAAAAAAGAGAACGGTTTCACGGTATTTGTGCTGCATGCCGTTGATGGTCTCTCCACCACACTTGGGAACGTTGAGTTCCATCTGGCCTGCAGGGTGGGGATTCATCTTTTGTTGAATCCGCCGGGCCTCCTCTTTAAGAACGGCTTCGGGCTCACCGGCCCGCACCTTGGAAGCCAAAGAGTCATAGTCTTCAGGGCTCAGCATCCCCTTCTGGGGAAAAATCAGACGAAAAATGGGATCTTCTGCGGGACGATCCCAATCGATGAGTTCATCGATTACATAGTTGCTGGCCCGAAACGGCATCACACGGGAAACGGTCTCAATGGCGTCGTGGATTTCACTGGGAAGAGCTGCAAATTGCGGAATTGTCTCAATGGTGCGTGTCGTAAACGCTTTGTAGGATTTAGATTTAATGTTTATTTTGCTCAAACGACCCCCTTTTGCCTGCATGTTCCTGCGGAAGTCCGGGAATTTAGGCTCCTTTTCTGTAAGGGTGTATTAAGGGAATATAAACATGAGTCGATGACTGCTCCCCTTCACTCCGCAATTTCATTTTTTATTTTGTTTTTGTCTTAAAGGAGTTAACTTAATAAATTTTAAGGAATTTGTCAATCCCTTAAGAAATAGGACGGCAAAGTGTGTTGCTCACAACCGCCCTATTCCTTCAAAAAATAAATATCTCAGCACCCGTTTTGGTCCTATTATTTAACTACCCGATAAAAGAATTCGCGAAAAAATCGTAAATTCACTTCACAGAGCGCCGTTCTATTCATTTCTGACGAAAAATCTCATCGCCATTAAGTATTTTACTAGGCTTTACGCTCAAGCCTCGCCACAGCCTCGATGTGGAATGTATGGGGAAACATATCGACGGGCTGAACTTCACAGATTTCGTAATGCGCTTTCAGCATCTCAAGATCGCGTGCCAGGGTGGCGGGGTTGCACGACACGTAAACAATACGCTCAGGACAAAGCTCTGCCACACGCTGAACCACCTCTTTGTGCATGCCTGCCCGGGGCGGATCGATAATCATCACATCGGGCTTTACATCCACATCGGGAAGTTCATGGCGCACATCCCCCAAAACAAATCGACAATTGGTCACGTCGTTTCGACGGCAGTTCTCCGCAGCATCCTCAATGGCGCTGGGCACAATTTCAAGGCCGGTAATCTCTTGAGCCCCTTTGGAGAGCCAGATGGGAATGGTGCCCGTTCCACTGTAGAGATCGATAACCCGTTCAGAGCCTGTCAGCCCGGCATACTCTTCCACTTTCGAGTAAAGGGCTTCGGCACCCGGTGTGTTGGTCTGAAAAAAAGAGTTGGCTGAAATGTGAAAGGTGTATTCGCCCAGACGATCGGTAATGTACGGCTTTCCAGCAAGGCACTTTTCACTCTCTCCTACAGCGATGCCCGCTTTTCGACTTGTGATGTTGTTCATGACCGAGGCCACTTCTGGAAAGGCCTCCCTCAACGCATCGGCCAGAGGCTGAACCACTTCGGGCTTGTCCTGGGCTGTCACCAAATTCACCATCCACTGGTCTTCGTGGTACGAGTGACGCAACATCACAAAGCGCCAGAATCCTTCGTGGCTTTTGAGTCCATAAACAGGCTCTCCTGAGGATTTGATGTATTCACGCACAAACCCAAGGAGTTTATTTCCCATCTCCGGCTGAATGTGACACGCCTTGATGTCGATCACCTTGCTGAAGGTCCCTGGTACATGAAGCCCGATTCCCATGCCCTTTTCAATCTCAGGATCTGAAAGTTCGTGGGGCAGGAGCCAGCGGCTCTCTGAACAAGAGAACTCCATCTTGTTTCGGTATCCAAAGATATGCTTAGAGGCCAGGGTTGGATGAACGGTCACATCCTGAATGTTGCCAATGTGCGAAAGGGACTCCACCACATGGTTGCGTTTGTACTCCAGCTGCTTGGCATAATCGAGAAACTGCCACTTGCATCCACCGCACCAGGAAGCGTACTCACAGCGAGGCTCTACGCGGTGCTCTGAAGGATCAAGGATCTCCACCACACGGGCTTCGGCAAAACTCTTCTTCTTTTTAAAGACCCGTGCACGGACCCTGTCTCCAGCAACGGCCCCATCAATAAAAACCGCCATGCCGTCCACTTTGGCAAGACCGCGGCCACCAAAGGCCATATCGCTTACCAAAAGCTCGATCACTTCACCTTTTTTTACACTCATATCTTCGCTGCCCTTCAAATAGGATGTCGAAAAGCTGAACCATTTGGCACAGCTCTCCACGAATGCACTCCATGTGCAAAAAGCAAATGGCTTAAACACCCCTGACAAAAATGCTCCGGCAAACGTCGGAGCATGGTCAGGAGCAGGTTACAATATCTGATTGATTGGGTTGATGACAAGGATTATTTGAGCAAATTAGACAGGGCTAAGGGAACAAAAAAGGGCTATTCCCACTTCCCCTTGGCTGCGGCTTCAATTATACGGGCCTGCTTCTCGTTTTCAGCCCGAAGCGTATCGATCTGCTTTTCGGCTTCGGTAACCTGGTGCATGAAGCCGTTGGTCTTCTCCTCCAAATCTTTTACCTGGCGATCCAGTGTATCGATTTCACGTGTCAAAGACTCGCACCGCTCTTCAAGGAGCTTTTCACGTTCCTTTTTCTTATCCAAAAGCCCCATGTATCGCTTTTTCGTGGCCTCTTCCGCACGCTTGACAACACGCGTCGAGACCAACAGGTTCACCACCTCCATGGTGATGCCAAGAATAAAACCGTAAATAAACCCCTGCCTGCCGAAGTGTGTGGCAAGGAGCAACGCCACCATTGTCGGAATAAATACCATTTGGATGCCCCTTCTCAAGAAAAAACATGCGGCCGTCCACAGCCGTTGTTCGTACGCCCCACCCGCGTCAAACATTGTTTCTTTTACAGATAAAAAAAAGCCACCCACACACCCAAACCGTGCCTGCAGATGGCTCTTGCTTTTGATAACCTTACAGGCGACAGGTTCGAATATCGGTGACGATAATGCCTTTGGCCCCCACATCACAGAGGCGATCCATGATCGTATTGATTTCACACTTTTTCGCCATGGCTTTTACGGCAAACCACCCATCCCGGCGCAGAGGGGCCACAGTGGGTGCCTCAATACCCGGGGTTACACTGCACGCCGCCTCAAGAGACGCTTTGGCCACATCGTACTCTACCATCACATACTCCCGGGCCACGACAATCCCTCGAAGTCTCTGAATAAAAATCTCCTCAGCAGAGGTCAGACCGGCCTCACGGCCTTTACGGGTCACCAAAGTCGCTTCAGACTCCATGATGGGACCACCGCTGATGCGAAGCCCAGCTTCGGCCATGGTGCGGCCGGTTTGAACCACGTCGGCAATAACGTCGGCCACCCCAAGGTTGATGGAGATCTCAATGGCTCCGTCAAGCTTGATAACTTGGGCGTTGATATTTCGACTCTGGAGATCCCGCTTGACCAAGCCAGGATAAGATGTCGCAATGCGCTTGCCCTGAAACCCTTCAGGGGTCAAAAGGCTCTCTTCGGGCACAGCGTAGCAAAAATTGGAGCGCCCAAAACCCAGAGCAAGAAGCTCTGTCACATCCGCATCGCTGTCCTGCGCCAGATCACGACCGGTGATGCCCAGATCAATGATACCGTTTTGTACATAAACGGCGATATCTCTGGGACGCAAAAAGATGAACTCCACCTGATTTTTCACATCGGTGACCTTCAACTCCCGGCTGTAGCGCTTGCAGTTGTATCCGGCTTCAGAGATAAGGGCCTGGGACTCCTCTGAGAGAGACCCTTTATTGGGAAGTGCTATTTTCAGCATAATGAATTGTTCCTTCAAGGCATCAGAGGTATTTGTAAATATCTTCCAGCTCCAAATCGCAGGCAATCATCATCACCTGAAGATGGTAAAGGAGCTGTGAAATCTCTTCTGCGGTCTTCTCTTTCCCTTCATACTCTGCCGCTATCCAGACCTCTCCGGCCTCTTCAAGCACCTTTTTACCGATGGCGTGCTTTCCAGCGCGAATCGCCTTGACTGTCCCAGATTCAGGGTCGTCAGCCGCCACCTTTCTCTTCAGCTCTTCAAAGAGCTCCTCAAAACGTTTCATGGAATCCATCTCGTGATTGTTGATGATTCTGGCGGAGTATCCCTTCCGCTTAACCTGCTATCTTTGCCACGTAAGATTTGATGACCTTGCTCAAAAACCCACATTCCAAATGGGCTGCTCATCACACGGCCTCTGAATACTGGAAATTGCTACGGCAGCAAATGACCTTTTTCGAAATCGTCAAGGTTTACTCAATATCTGGGCATCTGCATACCAAAAACACTTTAGAATTCGGCACGGTGAGACCATACCACCTTTTCCTCGTAAACAAAAGGGGGCCGACCGCCCTTTGGACAGCCGCCCCCCGCCTGTTGTGCATACCATCCCGCCCTGCACCCGAAAGGCCATTCACCTTAAAAAAAAGAAGGCCGATTCACAGGGTGCTTTTCTTGTCATGCCCAAAACGGTGCACCGTCAGGCACACCACACGCTATAGACTCAATGGTTTCAATCCCATCGGTCCATTTTTCTTGCTTCATTTGACATCAGTAATTCTTATCGGCAAACCCTACCCAGCCACCGGCCTCCACCAAGGCACGATCAAACTCGGAGATCTCAAAGGGAATTTCCATACGCTCCCCTTCTGCCTCAAATAGAAACAGGGCTTCGTCCAAATTTGTTTCAAGGGTGGTCTTTTTTCCCGCAAATGTTGCAAACAAGGACTCAATCACCTCAGGCGCCAGGGTAACGGCCATCATCCCGCAGTTAAACATATTTTGTTTGAAAATTCGCGCGTAGCTCTCGCCGATGACGATGTTGATATCGTTGACTTCGAAGGCCCAAGGGGCATGCTCTCGTGAGGAACCACATCCAAAGTTGGCCCGGGTCACCACAGCTCCTGCGGACTCAATATCGGTAGCAGGATCAAACCCTTGAAGCTCAAGATCTTCAAGAAGGTAGGGTTTCAAGGCATCTTTGGTGATCTCGGTGAGGTATCTTGCTGGAATGATCTCATCGGTATTGATATCGCTGCGATCCAGAAAAAGCACATTTCCATTGAAATTCTTCATCTCTCTTACTCCCCGCCCGTGAAGATGTGTGAATTGCTGATCACGCCGGTCAGCGCGGTTGCCGCAGCCGATGCAGGGCTCATGAGGTGCACCATTCCGCCCTTGCCCATACGCCCATTGAAATTGCGGTTGGTGGTGGAGGCACACACTTCGCCTTCGGCCAATACCCCGTTGCTCATTCCCAGACAGGCACCGCAAGTGGGGTTGGTGACGCAAAACCCCGCATCCATAAAAATCTCAATGATTCCCTCTTTTAGTGCCTGCTTATAGATAGCAGGCGTGGCTGGCGACACCACACCGCGCACACTCTTATGAATCCGCTTTCCTTTAAGCACCTCGGCAGCCACACGCAGATCCTCAATCCGGCCATTGGTACAGGAACCAATATAGATCTGATCCACTTTTTCGCCTTCAAACTCGGCCACAGGCTTTACCTGATCCGGCTTAAAACCAAACGTGGACATGGGCACCAGATCATCCACACAGATGGTCAGGGTCTCGGTATAGACCGCATCCTCATCGGCTGTGTAGACGCTGTAGGCCTCAAGAGCCTCTTCTTTGGAAGCAAACTCCTCTTTGATAAAGGGCCAGAGGTACGCCACCGTGGTCATATCCGGCGCACAGATACCGCAGGTTCCCCCGGCTTCAATGGCCATGTTGCACAAGGTCATGCGGGCTTCCATGCTCATGGCATCCACCACAGACCCGGAGAATTCGATCACACGGTTGGTGGCTCCGTTCACCCCCAGCTGCCCAATCACCGAAAGAATCACATCTTTGGCGTAAACCCCTTCTTTAAGCTCGCCTTCAATCACCACCTTCATGGTTTTGGGTGCATGAAAAGCACACACACCTTTTAAAATACCCACTTCAAGGTCGGTGGTGCCCACCCCTGCAGCAAAAGCTCCAAAAGCCCCGTGGGTGCAGGTATGGGAATCTCCCATGATGATGGTGTAACCGGGACGCACAAACCCTTTTTCCGGAAAAAGCGCATGACACACCCCGTTGTCTCCGATGTCAAAGAAATCGATGATACCGTGGCGCAAGGCCCATTCGCGAAGAATCTTGCCCTGCATGGCGGTTTTGGAGTCTTTGGCAGGTGTCACATGGTCGATAACCGCCTTAATCTTTTTGGGATCAAAAACGCGGTCCATGCCACGGGCCTCAAGATCGGTAATGGCCACTGGGGTAGTGATTTCATGACAGAACACCGCATCCAGACGAATCACCTGGATATCTCCGGATGGATGGTCCACCAGATGGGCTTCAAATATTTTCTCTGCGATTGTCTTTCCCATACTCTCCTCCAAATACGAGACGGTACTTTTCATGATGGCGTAGACGCTGTTTCGGCGACATCCGCTTTTTACAAAGCCATCATCTATGGAAACCCTTATCTATCCATTATGGGCGAAGGGGGCGTTTGAAAGATCCGGATGCCGCTGCCCGGGGGGGCGAAACGATCCAGACTGCCTTTAAAGGGCCTGCGCCTCTGTTTTTTAAAATGTGGGGAATTCGAGATGAAAACGAAACGGTATCCCCCTCGCTTAAGAGGTAGGTGTCGTCCCCATAAAGCAGCTCGGCAGCCCCTTCTAAAATGATGCCAAACTCCTGACCGGCATGGCCGTACTCCAGATCCCCGGTCTCCCCTTTGCTCTCTACCTCCAGCATAAAAGCGTCCACCGAGTGTTCGCTGGGAATCTCTTCACGCGCAGAGAGGCGACTCATGGTGACCCGTCCCTGGGTGGTGATACTGCGCTCATGGGCACGAATAATCTCCACCTTACCCTTTTTGCGATAGTCGCTAAAGAGATACTCGTAGTCTATGCCAAGCACATCGGCAATGGAGAGAAGGGTATCAATGGAGGGCGAAACTTTGTTGCGCTCGATCTGGGACACCAGACTTTCACTCACCCCCGCTTTTCCGGCCACCGATTTAAGGGTGATGCCGCGCCTCTCTCTTACCGCACGCAGCTTGCTTCCAAATTGATGTTTAGGCTCTGACTTTATCAATACTGCACCTCCTGAAGCATTTATAAAGTCACCCTGCGCCATCTGTCAACCCTTTTTGACTTTCCGCTCCCCACCGCCTATAGAGAAAAAGGTCAGACACAAGAAAACCCAAAAACTCAGGAGCTGTCACCATCATGAATCACACCCACTACGCCCACCTCCCCCTTCCTGAACCCCTGAAACCCTGTATCGATTTTCACGGCCACCTCTGCCCCGGATTGGTCTATGGATACCTTGTGGCCACCGAAGCCCTTCGCCTCTTTGGAGAGAGGCGAAGTGAAGACGAAGAGATGGTTGCCATCAGCGAAAACGACGCCTGTTCGGTGGACGCCCTTCAGGTGCTTTTGGGCACCACCAGCGGCAAAGGAAACCTCACCATTCGCAACATCGGAAAAAATGTCTACACTGTCTATTCCCGAAGTGCAGGTAAAGCCTTTCGTTTTTCACGCAAAAGCATCTATTTGTATACCGGAGATGAGAAAGCCCTTTTTGATGAGCTTGAAGAGAAGTTCGCCTCAGGCCAGGCAACCCCAGAAGAAAGAAATAATCAGAAGATTATGAAAGCAATGGACCTTTTGCAAAAATCCGTGGATCAGGTTTTTGAAATCACCGAAGCGCCTATTCCCGCGCCAGCTTTTGCAGAACTTGCCCCTTCGGTGGCTTGCACCCAATGTGGAGAGCTCACCATGAAGACCAAAATGGTGAAAAAAGAGGGCAAGCTCTACTGCCAGGAGTGCCTGAAATAACTGTGTTCTCTGCAAGAGCCAGACACAACCCCCACGTTGTGTCTGGCCAAAGACCTGTTTCTTACCTTGCCGGCGCACCAAAAACCTTCTAAAATAAACACAAATCAGTTGCATTTGCAGCAAAGTCTTCGCGCTTCATGCCAACGCAATCGCACAACCTGCCACCACCCAATGTTCTATTCACCTGGCCTTTTCACGCGAAACATCACAGCCGAAAACGCCTCCCTCCATGACCCGCCAGACAAGATCCCAAACCCAAGGAAATCCTTATGACCTCAGAGAGATCCCTCCAGCAGCTCTCAGAAACCGCTGCTTGTGGTGTACCGGATGCATCCATCCTTACGCGTCTCACCCGCCTCTTTTTTGACCCACCCCACCTCTCCTGGTGGCACCAACGAAACCACGCAAGTCAGGCGTATCTGGACCCAGAAACAACGTCCCGACACCTTAATCTCCTCACCCCTCTTCTTCTGGCCACCGCCGACGATCTCATTGCCGGAGAAGGGCTTGAAGATGACGAACTCTACCATCACCTTATTCAAGCCGAAGCTCGCCTCTCCTCGGCATCGCCCCTCTTCTGCCCAGAACGGGGAAACGACAAAGAAAAGAGAGGTTGCCTCCCCTTTTTCGCCCCCATGGCGCTCGTCCATCTGGCCCTTTTGGAACTTCTCTGCGCCCTGGCAAAAGTGTGGATGGCAAACGATTTGCCCACAAAAAAAAGAAGGCTCAAGGAGACCGCATCCAGCTACACGGCTTTTGCCAAAGAGGGCATCGTTCAAGTCACCCGCTGGCGAACCGCTCAGCTTGAAGTGGCATGCACTCCCTTGAAGCAAACGCTTCCTGGAACCCCCAACCTTCAGGTCACACTAAAAGACAAATTTATAGGAAGAACCATTGTGGATGAGATGTGTCCGGCCTACCCTGGCCGACTCAACCCCCTGCTTCAACGTACTGTGGATCGAATATCATTTTATGAGGAGAGGCTGCACTTCAAAGCGCTTCTCTTTTGGGAAAATCAAGTTCTTGATATTTTGTCGGTATGGAACGATCAGATGAGCTTTGAGATGCCTCAGCCGCCCAACACCGTGGACGATCTCCTTGATGATGCACTCTACCAAGTGATGCAGGGGCTCTCCGGCTCCATGATGAAAGGCTTTTAAAGCACTTTCACAAAACATTCCAAATCACGACTTCTTGGAGTCATCGGTCTCTGCTTCAAACGCTTCTGAGGTATATTGTGCCACAAAAGCATCCACATCTTGTCGATCGGTGGTCACCACCACTTTGATCACATCGATCTCTTTAAGGCGACCGCCCAGATATGGATTGACAATACGCTCCATGTCTTCAAGGACCACGGCAAAACGTTTGAGGCTTCGCACCTCTTTGTACCTGAGACGCCCCAGGTGAAGAATCAGGGCTTCATAGACAGTGGGATGAATGCAAAACGCTCCGGTAGGAGAACCCGAGGCACCCCGCACCGGCTCCACATAAGGTGCCGAATCCACACCATCAACAATCAGCTCCATCTGAATGCAAAGATAACGATTCTCTTCATTGGTTCGCAATTTGGTAAGCCCCACCACAAGAGGACCGGTGGCGATGCGGGTGAGTGGGACCCCATCTTCATCCTCATCGGCTTGATCCCCGCGAATGCGATCCCAGACCACATGCTCGCCTGCTGGAGACCTCAGCTTCATCTGATTGCTACTCAGCCGCTCCACCAGATAGGTCACTGGGGTATCCACCACCCAGGCCGACTCGCCGCGTATGGACTCTGCCGTCATGACCAGCAAAAGGGGATCTCCTTCCTCTTCTGGAGAAAGAAGCTGCCATTTGCCCTCCACCTTCACTTTTTCGGCGTTTTCATCAATCTGCGCCAGGTTCTTCTCCATAAGAGTCAGAATGCCGAAAGAGCCGTTTGATCGAAAGGTGATGATGTTGTGGTAGCTGGCCACCGTATCTTTCCATGGTCCCACAACCACCTCACGCTCTTTGGGCTCTTTCTCGCAGCCAGCCAGAATCAAGGCGAAAGCAACCACCGTTAAGAGACCTGCTGCCCATCTCGCACATTTTTTACCCCACCCTGCCATCTGCCATCCTTGTGAAACGTCCAGACTATCTCTTGAACCAACGGGATCAAAACAAAAAAAATCAATACGCTCTCTGCGTCTGCGACACCCCTTTCAATGTAAGAGCGTCTTCTTTCCACGGGTCCTTATCTATCTTTTTATCGCCAGGTCAACCCAATACCTTAAAAAATAATCGGACCAACGCCGCCTGACAACCCACCCTCCTTCACTACTCAGGAACTTCGCTGTTTAGCGGAGGATTCTCTAAAAGAAAACCCAAAACAAGAAAAACGAACACAACCCCATGATTTTAAGAGTTTTTTTCGCGTTCCTGTCGCACCTCTTTTCACATGCACCCTCTCAACTGAAAAAAATCCATTTTCGCACCCGTATGCCTTGTGGAATAATCGGCGAGTCTTCCAACGTGCCTGCCATCACCCGGAATCAACACAGCAAAACCAAGGCACGATGGATATGTGCTTCAGAAAAGTGCCCACCACCAAAACGGCCCCAACGATTTAACGTGTTTTAAGGTAACCGCATGAAACTTTCCAGCAGTGAAAAGGCGCACTACCTCTCACCCACCCCCCATATCGATTGTGATTCTGAGGTGATGCAAAACTATGTCCACACCGTCACCCAAGGTCTTGCCACGCCCATAGAAAAGGCCATCGCCCTTTTCACCTCTGTACGGGACGACGTCCTCTACGACCCCTACTACTACGACCTCAGCCCCGAAGGCATGCGGGGAAGCTCCATCCTCATGAAGGGACGTGGCTATTGCGTGGCCAAAGCTCTGGTCTTCACCACAGCCTCACGAGCCGCTGGAATTCCGGCCCGTCTGGGGTTCGCCGATGTAAAAAATCACTTAAGCACCAAGCGACTCCGAGACCTTATGGGAACCGACCTCTTTGTCTACCATGGCTACTCCGAGATACATCTTGGTAAAAAGTGGCTCAAGGTGACCCCCACATTCAATGCATCCCTCTGCCGCAAATTCGGAGTCATCCCCCTTGAATTTGACGGAGAAAATCACTGTCTCTTTCACCCCTATGACACCCAAGGTCGCAAACATATGGAGTATGTTAAAGACAGGGGGCCTTACGAAGAGATTCCAGTTGATGAGATTATCAATGCATCTCTGGCGACCTACCCCAAACTGTTTGAAGCTTTAAAAAGCCTGGATGAAAAACATGAAATCACATCCGGAGACTTTTATCTGGAAGCAGAACTGGAGAAGGCATCAGCATGACCCATCAATTTGATAAAGAGGCGGCCCAATGGGACCAGAAACAAGAGCGGGTGATTCGAGCCCGAGATGTGGCATCTGCCATCAAAAAAAGGTGCACATCAACTGGCCGAGCTTTGGAATTCGGATGCGGTACGGGACTTCTCTCATTTGCCCTTCGCCCCTTTGCACACACAACCCTTTTGTGCGACACCTCACCCGGAATGATTGAGACCCTTGAAAAGAAAATACAAGCTGAAAATGCCACGGATTTTTCAGCCCTTCTCATCTCAGAAGGAGCCCCAGAGCTTTCGGGAAAAACCTTTGATGCCATTTTCACCCTTATGGCCCTTCACCACATCGAAGATATTGGCGGAACGCTGGGCCTTTTCAGGCGCTTGATCTCATCTTCCGGCACCCTTTTCATCAGCGATTTGGTAGAAGAAGATGGCAGCTTTCATGGAGACAATTTCTCCGGTCACCACGGGTTTCGACAGGAGACCCTGAACCGCCAATTGCAAGAAGCGGGTTTTTCACGTGTCACCTTTGAGATCTGTCACACCATGAAACAAGAGAGAGGTGGCAAGCTCAAATCCTTCCCCATTTTTCTGGCCACAGCAACCTGTTAAAGCACCCGCTGTTTCAATATCAAAAAAAAGCCCCCTTGAAAGTTTACTTCCAAGGGGGCTTTTTGATGCGCCACATCACAAACCGTTTTATCTGCTCATCACATAACACTACAAAGGGAAATGGCCTTACAAATTCTTCTCTTTCTTAACAGCCGATTCAATGGCTCTGTGGATCTGTTTAAAGGCATCTTCAAACCCCGTAGGCGAAATGCGGCCCACTTCGATAAACTTTACCACAATCTCTTTGGCTGCCCTGAGGATCTGCTCATCCATCGATGTTGCTTTCATATGCTGCTTTCCTTTCGCCCTTCGTGCTGGTTTCATCCACCGCAGGTATCACCTGGGCACCCAGGGGAAGCTCCGGCTTTCCATTCTTGTATGTCATCACACTTTCAACACCATCGGCACCGGTGATCTTCATCTTTCCCTCGGGAGTTCCTTTCTCCCAAAGTCCCTCCATTTTGGAGCCGTCAGCCGCTGTGCGCACGCCGCTGCCATGAAAAAGACCTTCAAAGAAATGACCCGAGTAGCTGGAGCCATCGGTAAAACTCAACGTTCCCTTTCCATGAGGCTTAAGGCCTTCCACACTGCCTGTGTAGCGCCGTCCGTCCGGATAAAGCACATCCATCACCCCGTGCATCACCCCCTGATGAAAACGACCGGTATAGCGAACCCCTTCCGAAGAGGTCAGCACACCGTTCCCTTCAAAAAGGTTCTCTTTAAAGCCCCCTTCATAACGGGTTCCATCGGCAGCGATATAGACACCCTTGCCCTGCATCACCCGGCCATCTTTCATGTAGCCTGAAAAGCGGGCACCATCCACAAAAACCCACTCCCCGCGTCCTGCAATCTTATCTTCGATAAAGGGTCCGCTAAAACGGGCACCATCGGGAAAGATCATGGTGCCTTTGCCGTGGAAAAGATTGTTTTCAAAACGGCCTTCGTAGCGACTGCCGTCCGAGGCGATAAGCACGCCCTGCCCCTGCATCTTTTCATCTACCAAATCGCCGCGGTAGAGGGTCCCTCCAGGAAAAGCGATTTCACCTTTTCCACTTAAATGCCCTTTGGAAAATTCACCTTTTAGAATGCTGCCATCCGGGGCCGTCAGCACCCCACGCCCCTGCATGACATCATCTTTAAAAGTTCCCATATAGACATGACCGTCGGTGTAGACCAGGGTACCCTGCCCCCGCATCTTTCCCTCTTCAAAGGGACCAATGTACACCGCTCCTTCGCTGAACTGAAGCACACCATCGCCCTGGGGAAATCCTTCGGAGAAATGTCCGGTAAGCCTCTTACCATCAGGAAAAAAGAGGGTTCCGTGCCCATTGGGGCGCCCCTCTTCAAAGGCTCCGGTATAGCGTTTGCCATCCTTATAGATAACCGTTCCATGCCCACTTTGAACGCCGTTATGAAAGCCCCCCATATACCGGGTACCATCGGGAAAAATCATCTCGCCTACGCCCTGAGGTGCCCCCGCTTCCATCTGCCCTACAAACCGGGTTCCATCGGAAAAAACCCGAACACCACTGCCCTGAGGACGCCCTGAACGAAAATCGCCTTCATAGCTGCCGCCATCGTCATACTTGTAGACGCCTTGACCGTTCTGGCAATCTCCGCTTTCACAGCCGCTCGAAGCAGCCAGAGCAGAACCCGACAAGACCCCTGCTGCCATCAACCCCAGCACCATTGCCGTGCATCGTTTGATCATTTGTATTTCACCTTTTTAAGGCTTTTTCTAAAGAATTTATCTGCTTTGGTCACAAAAAGTTTGGGGGCTGGAATGGTATGATCTTCAGGAATAATACCCGCTTTTCGCAGCCGATCTATCCCGCGGCCAAAATTGCGATCCACCCCTCCAGATGCTGTGCTTTTAAAAACAATATCCGCCCGTAGGCGTACGGCATCGGAGACCATCCAACACATTTCATCATTATCAGAAATACGTAAGATCGCCTCTTCAATCTGAGCCCGGTTCTCTTTTACAAAAGCCTCGCCTTCGCTGCCCACCGGCGCTTCATTAAAGAGCTCGTTGGTAACAGCAGCGGCCAGGGCCCCTGCAAAATCACGTTCATGATCTTTAAGGTAGGTGAGAAAAAGGTGGTTGTATGTACCGTGCTTCACCTGATCCACAGCCATATCGAGCTTCTGATAGAATTTTTTCTTTTTATCGGGAAACAGCGCCGAAAATATCCCCATGAATCCACTCCTGAAATGGGTTGCACCCGTATAAGCGTTGCATGCACACCAGCGTGGACAAGCCAATCCCTTTTGCCAGGTGCCCGCACTCAACATTTACTATTGAGGCCTATGGGTATGGTAGCATTCGGGCTACAAAAGAGCCACCGCATGCATCAGATTTCCTTCTGGCATCATGCCTCTTTACTTTTCATACGGATTAAAAAAGAGTGATGACGGACAGACATGAATCTGTTTTAATATCCCATGAACCAAAGAGTTGTCAAACAACCAACCTCTTCTTAGGGCCTTTCCAGACATCTCCCCCGCGTTAACCCTAAGATTTCCGGTTGAGCTTTACAGGAAGGTCTGATAACAATTCTTTTTTTTGTGCCCACACCACAACCAGCCGTCACCATGATCCAACTCAAATTCTACACGATTCCAATGTGATGGTTTTATCTGTTCCTAATTTCCTTATTTACAATCAGGGGGACACATTTGACACAGCTTATTATTACCCATCCAGGGTCTTCGCATTTTGATGAATTTTTCGCTCTCTGCCTCATCCTGGCGCACCATCCCGACACCGACTTCTCTATCGAACGACGAGAGCCCACGCCCCAGGAGGTTGCCGACCCAGAGATCTGGGTGGTGGATATCGGAGGCGAGCACGATCCGGCCACACGAAACTTCGATCATCACCAAAATATTAACCTCTCTGCCAGCTTTGTGCTTGTGGCCCAAGCCCTGGGCTATGCTGAAACCCTTTCGTCTTTGCCCTGGTGGCGTTTTAAAGATCGCATCGACCGCTTCGGACCGGTAAAAGTCGGCGCCGAGCTGGGAACCTCTGAACTTCGAACCACCTACAGCCCCATGGAGGGCTGGATGCTGGACATGTTTGCCAAAAAGCCCAACGATTTTCTCTGCATCATGCGCCAGTTTGGCCAAAAGGCTTTGGAGAGCGCCAAAAAGTTGACAGAGCAGCTGGCGTTTTGGAATCAGGCCCGATGCCTGGAGATCGAAGGGTACGGCATCCTCATCGGTGACACCGATGACTCCGAAGGAGCCCAAGAATTTAACCTCAGGCAGCCCAACCCCGCCTCTGTCTGCCTCACCTGGGACAGCCGAGGAGACGGATGGAAGCTTCTGCGATTTGACAATGCACCGGAGATCGATTTTTCTCGAATCGATGGACATCCTGACGTTAAATTTACTCACAAAACCGGGTTTGTAGCCAAAACCCATCACCGCATTCCCGAGGCCGAAGTACTGGAACTGGTCAAAATGGCCATACCCCGCTAAAAGTCTCCAGCGCCCCCTGCATCCATCTCTCTTTGTAAGGGGGCTTTTTTTCTGCTCCAAACAGGCTCCCCTCAGCGACTGAGACCTGTCACAAGCTGCTCTACCTTCTCCCTCATGGCATCGTCCCCGTAAAGAATCCCCGCCAACTGATTGGTATCAGGCTTCTCTTCAATATTATCAACGACTCGCTTTACCAGCATGCTGTGCACCTGCATCAACAGATCGCTCACAGAAGAGACCCCCGAAGAGAGGGATATGGTGTGATTCTCATAATCCAAATTGAAGGCAAAGGCTTTGTAAAGAATCCCCTTAAGCTTGGCCACATCCGTATCACTCACAATGACCCCTCTTCCCTCCAAACGGCCCTTCACCTCTTTTTTAAAGGTCTCATAAGAGTCCACGCCCCCTCTCTCAGCAAAAAGATTCCATGTCTCCTGAATTCCTATATTCATGATGCGGGGTTCCAAAAGCCGAATCTGCTGCTTTTTCAGCACGCGTTCGTAGGGACAAAGCAACTTTTTCGTGGGAATCACATTGCTGGCTGAACTCTCTTCATTGAGATAGACAAGGTGATCAAACTCCCCTTTGACAATGGAGATGATCTCGGAGAAGTGATCAAGAAAATCGCTAAAGGTCTGAAAGCCATAATTGCTTTCATCAAAGGAAGGGTCCAGACGCATCATCATCGGTTTAACAGCGGCTTTGTTGGCGGCACGCTCACCTGAAGAGGCGGTAAGCTGCAGAATCGCCTTGGTCAGAAGCTCTCCGGCCTCTTCAATATCAAACGTTTCATATCCTTCAGACTCAAGATCATTGATAGTGGACGAACGCACCAAAAGGCTGCTGTAAAATTTAAACTCGTTGCAACTCTTGATCCAGTACTGGTTGGTGGTCTCTTTGATACCGATCCCAATAATCTTTTTTCCCCTTTGCCTCACTTTCTGAGCAATGGAGATGTAGTCGCTGTCCCCACCCACAATAACAATGGTACTAATATGAGGATTCAAGGTAATATCTTCTATCACCTCAATGGCCATGCGAATGTCTGCCCCGTTCTTTCCATGCCCCCCTTTGGGAAACATCTGAATAAGATCAATGGCGTGACTTTGAAGGTCCACACTGTAAGGAAAGAAAAAACTCCAGTTGGCATACGCTTTGTTGATGTTTACATCACCAAGCCCCGAGATATACTCCATCAAAGAGTTGATATCCACCAAAGCGGGTTGCCTGGCATAGCGATTTTCCCGATACCAATTTTGGCCAAATTTAACGGTGCCCAATGAGGCGTGAATATTTTCAAAATCCCAGTATACCGCAACATTCATCTGGCCAACCCTTTCAAAGCATTTCCGCTGTTTTCCATTGTCTCTTTTTTTTCTTACGCCGTTTTTAGGCAAAAGAAACGATACCTGTCAATGCCTCACCGCCAAGGAGCCTGACTGTAAGAAAAAAAAGAAGAAAAGGGTCAAAATTGTTCTTTCTCCACTCCCGAAAAAGAGAGTTTTTTAAAAAAAAGGCCCTCTCAAACAAAAAAGAAAACCGCCCGCATCTGAAATATTTCAAATACGGGCGGCTCAGGGATGTGGTGAAGAGCGGGAGGCCTTTTTCAAACCCTTCAAGCGGAAAAAAGAGGGCCAGAAAAACCATCCCAAGTGCGAAGAGTGATGAAGTGAAAAGACCGCACATTCAAGACCCGACATGGATGAGAGACAAGAAGGATGGCCTCTTCACCATACGCACGCCTATAAAAACACATAAGGAAAAAAGCACCTATGACATGGATCACACTTTTCTCTTTTTACGAAACATCAGTTCGCTGAAGCCATCCAAAGAAAAAAAACGATATATAGCCAAAGCAAATGGCTATCGTGAAAAACCCAAAAGAAGACGCACCCCATCTTCTTCCAAAATCACACCCTCCTGAATAATGGAGATCACCTCTGCCCCGTCGACAAAGCCCCCCTGATGTAAAATCTGGTTGTTAATCACCGCAATGCGCCGTTCCGCTGATTTGGACCACCTCACCCCTTGAAGTTTAAAACGGGCTGAATTGGCCAATTGAAGCTCTCTTGCCACAGACTTTGATTCAAACTTTTCTGGAAAAAGAGGTGCGTTTTCAGATTTCAATGGTAGAGGTGAATCTGAAGGCTGATGAAATGGGTCTATCCAGTCGGTATCGGGGGCTTGATTGGCAGCCATTTGAAGAGCTTTTTGGTCAAACTCTCCTTCGGGCACAGCAAAACCCTGTGGATCATCTTGGCCCACCACATGAAACACCGAGGCTTTAGGAGCCTTAAAGTGAGCGGCAGGCTTACGCAAACCAGAGGGGTTGTCCTGCCATCGGACAAAATAAAAAAAAACTGTGGTCACCACCACACCGGCAATAAAAACAAATGCCAACATCAATGGGGACCCATGCAGCCGCCTTCGCCTTTCCGGTGGATGCAAAAAAACCAAAGGCTTTTCACCCAACGCCTCCTCTTGCCTCCGCCTCAAAGCATCCATAATTGAACTCACGGCGCTACCTCATGCATGCCCACTGAGAGATCCTCGCTGCTTTCTGTGCCACCATTGCGAATCGCAGCGGCAAGGGCCACACGGGTCTGAGCTCCCACCTTGCCATCTTCGGCAATGGCACAGGCCGACTGAATGGCATGTATCGCTCCCAGGGTCAATTCATCAAAAACCCCATCCACGCGTACCGCACTGAACCCTGCCCTGACCAGTGCGGTCTCAAGGGCAATCACTTCCGCAGAGGAGGAGTGCCGCCACACCGTCTCCGAAAACCCAAGCGGATTGACAAAAGCGATAAAAGCGCGCCCTGTCCAGAGCCTTTCCACATCCACGCGGTTCATCTCAAGGCCCCCTTTTTCAGATTGAAATCGAAGCATTCCGCTGGGAGAAAGGCCATCGTAAACAAGGGCCAGGGGCACACCCAACCCGGTCTTAAAAAGAACCAAAGCAGGCAGTTGAAAACGAAGCATCGGCTCAAAGGTCCCGTCTACAGGAACCACCTCCATATGACGCGATGCAGCGACTGCCGAAAGGAGCAAATAAGGATCTGTTATTTCTGTGGGGGCATCTTCCACCATCTCCTTACCCCAAAACCGCATGATTCGAGTAATTGCCCATGTGGCTGAGTGAAAAACAGCCGATTCATCAAAAAGGTCAGAGAGGGTGTACGTTGAAGAGGAAGGCGACACTGCCTCATGGGTTTCGGCAGCCGAGGGGAGAGAGGGGGTCCCCACAGGCGACAGATAACGCCCTGAAAGAAAAAATCCCGCCCCGAGAACCATGGCAACAAGAAGGGTTATCACGGCTGCTTTCATAACGGTTCGGCTCATGAATAGGGATGCCATGTAGGGCCGATCAGAAAGCTCTGCAAGCGCTTCCTTCACTGAAACTTTATCCACACGCTTTCGATGGGCACCATAGGCGCAAAGAAGGGCCCTATCGCAGCAGATATTGATGATACGAGGAATCCCTTGAGAAAAACGATAAATCAAATCTCTGGCCCCTTTCGAAAAGAGGTCCGAGCCATCGCCTAAGGCCGCTTTGCAGCAGCGATGCACAATGTAGTCATGGGTCTCCTCCAAGGAGAGAGGGCGCAGGCGACACGAAAGAGAAATGCGCTGAGCCAGTTGGCGAAGCTCATGCCGTTCCAGCATCTCTCCCAACTCAGGTTGACCACACAGCACGGTTTGAAGCAGCTTGCTTTTTGTGGTCTCCAGGTTGGAGAGAAGACGCAGCTCCTCCAGAACCTCCACCGAAAGATTTTGCGCCTCGTCAACCACCAGAAGAGCCTTTCGCCCGGCTTCCCTGTTCTCGACAAGAAATCGATGCAGATAAGCCGTAAGATCCGAACGGCTTGTGGAGCTTGGAGCCACGCCGAAATCGCGATTGATGGATTGAAGCAGCTCCACTGCATTCAAGGTAGGATTGAAGATGCACGCCACAGCCACCGAATCATCCAACCCTTCGAGAAAGGTACGCAAAAGGGTGGTCTTTCCAGTGCCAACCTCTCCGGTGAGTTCCACAAACCCTTCTCCGCTCTCCAAAGCGTAACGAAGATGCGCCAACGCATCTTGATGACAGCGAGACGGGTAGAGGTAGGCTGGGGTAGGCACCAGCTGAAAGGGTCTCTCTTTCAAGTGAAAATGGTTTCGATACATACCCTACTCATAGAGTTTTCTGAAATCGCGGTTTGTACGAACATACTTTCTTCGAAGTTTTGGCTTCTCAATTTTCCCTGTGGGGTTTCGAGGCACCACCCCAAAAAAGATCTTTCGAGGACGCTTGTAGCGCGGCAGGCTCTCGCAGAATGCACCCACCGCCTCACGGGAGATGGATCGCCCCTCTTTCACCATCACCACTGCCGCCACAACTTCGCCAAGCCGGGAGTCGGGATACCCGATAATTCCCACATCCTGAACATCCGGGTGTGTCATCAGGTGGTGTTCAATCTCTACGGGAAAGATATTTTCGCCGCCCGAAATGATGAGATCTTTCTTTCGATCCACCAGCCAGATAAAACCATCTTTATCTTTCCGAGCCATATCCCCGGTTCGAAGCCACCCACCGGAAAGGCATTTCCCAGACTCCGCCTCATTTTTATAATACTCCACCATTATACCAGGCCCTTTAACCACAAGCTCACCGGTTTCACCACCAGGCAGAGGAGTCAGCTTGCTATCCACCACCTCGGCTTCCCAGCCGTGGCCCGGTTTTCCAATGGCGCCCACTTTGTGTTCATTTTCCAAACCAAGGTGTACACACCCCGGTCCCGAAGCTTCTGTGAGGCCGTAGTTGGTATCGTATGCGTGGTGGGGAAAAAGCTTTTTCCACTCGTCAATGAGCGACGGTGGCACCGGCTGAGCACCGATGTGCATAAGGCGCCAGGGGTCGAGATTGTAGTCTGTCAAGACCACCTCCCCGTTTTCAATGGCAATAAGGATATCATGCGCCCACGGAACCAGCAACCAGACGATGGAGACTTGCTCTTCGGAGGCGACCCTTAAAATATACTCGGGTTTTACCCCTTTGAGAATAACTGTCTTTGCTCCCACCTTAAAATTACCGAACCAGTGCATTTTAGCACCGGTATGGTAAAGAGGTGGAATACATAGGAAGTTGTCCAGGTGGGTCTGGCCATGGTGCGCATGCTCCACCTCACAGGCAAAGGATAGGTTTCCGTGGGTCAGTCGCACCGCCTTGGGGGTTCCTGTGGTCCCTGAAGTAAAGTAAAGTGCTGCGGTGTCCTTTGAGGCAATATCCACAGGGGTGTAAACCGAAGCATCTTTATCCAGGAGACTCTTGAGATGCGTGGCCCAGACAGGACAAATCCTTTCGGGCCCGTCAAAGAGCCACACCTTTACCTGCCCATTGAGCTCTTTTCTCACCTCTTCCAGGCGCCCGATAAACTCTTCGCCAAAAAGAAACACCTCGGCTTCGGCCACCTGGGTGCACAAGGCGATTTTGGCCGCATCAAACCGAAAGTTAAGGGGAACCACCCACGCTCCGGTTCGAAGCACACCGAAATAGATGGGAAGCCACTCCAAGGAATTGCTCATCAGCTGCACCACCCGGCTTCCCCGGTTCACCCCCAAACTCTGGAGGATTGCAGCCAGCTCTGTGGCATACGTATCAAAACCACTCCAGGAGATCTCCCGGCGAAGGTTTTTTTCAGGTTCTCGTTCAATAAGGGCTGTTTCACATCCGTAGAGTGAGGCATTTTCCGTGAGAATATCGGTGATGAGCTTCATGGAGTCACTTTCATCTTGAGTTTTCAAAGCGGAGTCGTCGATGTATCCATGGCTAAAAAGCTAGGCCTCGCCTTATAGCATTCCAAAAATATCTTTTCTCATACCACAGCCCATAAAGAAGAACTACCCCCTCAAAAAGGTCGACTATCGCGCCTTAACAACCACCAAGAACACCATGCTCACTCCGAAGACGGATGATCTTCTGGCGTTGCTTGTGTCTGCTCTCGAAGCGAATCCTCCATCTCTTCCCTGAGGGCCTCTCTCTCTGCCCAGACGCCCATATTTCGAATCATGGTTTGAAAAACCAGAGCATGAAAAGGCAGCACCGCATACCAATAAAACCGTCCAGCCAGGCCTGAAGGATAAAATATGGCCGTCTGATGAATCTCGGTATCTTGACCACAAGCCTTCACCTCAAACTCCAGCCACGCCTTTCCAGGAAGTTTCATCTCCGAAACAAGGCGAAGAAGCCTGCCTGCCTCAAAACGCTCCACCCGCCAAAAATCAAGATGATCTCCGCTTTGCAAATCCCGTCCGTAGGGACGGCCCCTGCGGGAGCCAACGCCTCCTACCCAGTAATCTATAGCCCCACGCATACGCCAGAGCCCATTAAAAGCGTACCACCCATTGCGCCCGCCAATGCGTGAAATCGCACGAAAAACATGCACTGGAGAGGCTTTCACACAACGAACCTGGCGGTCAATATAGCGCACCCCCATCCACGCTGTTTCGGGTCCAGGAAGGCGCCTCTCTGCAGATGACACCGCGCCGCTCCAACCGCCCTCCTCAAAACTCTTCTCTTCACAGATTAAGGCCCTTTTTATGGCCTCACGTGCACTCATGGGCGATACAGAATAAAGATCGATTGCGCCCTTATTCTCCACCACACTTCGATTTCGCACCCCTTCAATAAGCTTTTTTCCCACTCGAGCATAGCCCGGTGTCACCAACCCCAACCACAGACTGCTGAGCCACGGGCTTAAAAAGGGCACTTCGATCATAAGCCGTGGAAGGCCCCTTTCACGCGCATACGCTTCCATCAAATCCCTGTAGGAGAGAGTCTCCTGTCCTCCAACCTCCACCATTCGACTCTCTGAAATCGGAATACGAATCGACTCGTAAAGATACCCCAGAAGATCTTCAATGCCTATGGGTTGAGCCTTTACCTGAACCCAGCGTGGCATAATCATCATGGGAAGCCTCTCGGTCAAGGCCCGAACAAGCTCAAAAGAAAGAGAACCAGAACCAATAACAATGGAGGCTTGAAGCTCAATGGTGCAAACGTCGGACGCACGGAAAATCCGCCCCACCTCCTGGCGGCTTCTTAAGTGGGCCGACAGCTTAGGCCCTTGCCCCAACCCCCCTAAGTAAACAATACGCTTCACTCCGGCTTTTGTGGCAACCGAAACAAAATTACGCGCCGCTCGACGATCCATCTCCTCAAAGCCTCCAGTGCTTCCCATGGAGTGAATCAGATAAAAAGCCACATCCACCCCAGCCAGGGCCCTCTCTAAGGAAGCGGTATCAAACACATCGCCCTTCACCACCTCGGTGGCCAACGCTGTACGCTGGGTTAAACTGCCCGGGCGACGTGCCATACACCTCACACGCTCGCCCCGCTCTTCCAGAACCCGCAAAAGGCGTCCGCCCACATACCCGGTCGCCCCAGTGAGAAGAATCATGGGTTGATCATGCATCACATGCTCCTTTTCAAGGATTTTTAAATAAAGGTGGACTTAGGTGATGTTGATGGCTTCGCAAAATGTCGGTGTGCATCATAGTGCCCAGAATATTTAGGACGTCTGCTTCATTTCGTTCCACGGTGTCATGGGCGTCGCGTCGAGGCATCAATTTTTTATGGAATCATCAATGTTACCTATTAAGGCAATATTACATCAGTTGATATAAATTGGGAACGACACACCGTAACGTTTCATAATCTATCTTAAAAGACACCTTTCTCTTCCATTATAACTTTGCCCCTAACAGCCTTCCACTTGACTCCACTCTTTTTGTTTTGTAGAAAACAAAAAAACAGTGCCACGGAAAATTACACGCCATAAGCAACAGATAATTCAATATGAAAGACCATTCCCCCCACGGATTAATCAACAGATAGAGACACGGTTTGTTTTAGGCAAAACAACAAGAAGGAGACGAGATGGAAAAACGGATCAACGATGTGCTCACATTGATGGACGACCGGTCCTACATGCGAAATCAACTCTTCAAGCTCTTTGCCATCAACTCCATCGATGGCATCCGCTTTTACTACCACATGGGGGAAAAGGCTAAAAATTCATCGTTTGGAATTTTTTATAAACGGCTCATGGAGGCATACTACAAACATGTTCACACCTGTGCTGTAAAATTGCCCATGGCAGACATTGAGACCGTCATCCTCGAATCGGACCATGTCTCGGTGGGACCCTGCCCATGCCGCATCATCTTTGCGGATCAAAACGACTGCCAAGACCCGCTTTTTACCTGCCTGAAGATCAACCACTTTTCGCGTCTCACCACCAAGCTCGAAAAAATTGCAAAAAAACTTTCCAAAGATCGAGGAATGGAAGTGGGCAACCAACACAGCAAAGCCCTATCCAAAGAGGAAGCCATTGACATTGTTCGGTCCGCACGGAAAAGAAATATGATTTTTTCACTGGAATCCTGCATCCAGCCCTTTCAAAACAACATTTGCGCTTGCTGCACCGACTGCTGCATTGAGCTCAACATGCGCTACAACTTTGGTCTGGATGTCTGTCCAAAAGGGCCTTACAAACCGGTATTCCACAAAGAGACATGCACCCAGTGCGGAGCGTGCGCCTCGGCCTGTCCCTTGGATGCCATTGATTTAGAGCAAAACAACCTCACCATTGACCATACCCGATGCCTTGGATGCGGAATCTGCACAGAAACATGCAAAACAGAGGCCCTGACCCTTGAAGTGGACCCTCCTTTTGTTCCCAACACGCAGAAGCCAGGACGCTTGAAACGCGCTTATGTCCTTCTTCTTTCCGCCACCATGTTTTCACTCTTTTTGGTCTACAAACTCACCCACAAAGCAGAGAACGCCAAGTACCACAAAGCGATCCCACGCCCCAGTGATATCATTCAATAATCCATCATCGCCTTATCTATGCGCCTCTAAAAAGCTCTCTTTTTTCAAGTACTACCCCACAAACGCAAAAAGCCCTTACTGAATCATCAGTAAGGGCTTTTTTATAAAAAAAGATTCCGGCGGCGACCTACTCTCCCACACAGCTGCCCGTGCAGTACCATCGGCGCAGACAAGCTTGACTTCCGTGTTCGGGATGGGAACGGGTATGGCCT
>JAKSCC010000251.1 GCA_022360815.1 Desulfobacterales bacterium | reverse complement strand
CTGCCTGACGCTCTTTTTCGTCTTGGGACGCTCTCGACGCCGCAGAGAGCCACAGATACGCTTTGGCCAGATTGGTTTCCGTTGGCAAGCCGGTGGCCGGATCAACCGGGGCATTGTAGTAGAGCTTTCCGGTGGGGGCGTATGCTTTTACAAACCCTTGAGTCGCCGCTTTTTCAAACCAGTTTCGTGCGTCAAGGGATAGGTCTTTCGTTGAGTACAACGCCAGCAGCCAGCCAAGGTAAAACTGGGCTTCCGGTAGATTGTAGTCTGCTCCTTGCTCAAAGTATGTGGCGGCCTTTTGGAGATCCCTTACCGAGGGATCTCCCTCAAGATAAAATTTACCAAGCGTAATCAATGCCACCGGAGAACCTTTTTTCAACGCCATTTCGCACAGTTCAATGGCTTTTGCCGGATCTTTTTTAACGCCTTCGCCCATCATGTGGAGTTCAGCCATATGGCAGAGGGAGTTATGGATCCCGAATTCTGCAGCTTTCATGTACCAGGTGGCAGCCTGGGCTGGGTCGGGTGTACCCAGGCTGCCATTTTGCAGGCACTCAGCATAGAGATGCATTGCATAAGGGATGTTTTGGTCTGCCGCTTTTTTAAACCATTCACACGCCTTGGCTTCATCTTTTGTGCAGCCCTCTCCGTTTTTAAGCATCAGCCCCAGGGAGAACATGGCCAGGGGATTTGCCTCTTTGGCAAGGGCTTCATACCCTGCAAAGGCGGCTGCGTAGTCTCCTGCCGCAGCGGCCTTTGCTGCTGCTTTGTATGCGTTTGAGTTGGGATTCCCTGCAAAGAGACTCGTGGGAAAGAGAAACATGATGAGAAGTATCGCGATGATTGCTTTTGAAATGGTCATAGTTCGTACCTGATAGAGTTAGAGATAGTCAGTGATTGCGTCACCATTATTTGAAATGAATGATGGCTGTAATCACTGGCGGGCAGGGAATATCCCTTCGAGTGCGATGATGCAGTTTACGACTGTATACGGCTGCATAATTGGGAAAGCAAATCCTAAACCCGCAGTATCCACCTGGACTGTTGTGTTTGTTGTGGTGGTCACGTTACCAAGGCTGACGCCACTGAGATCCAGGCTTACGGATCCTGCAGACATGGTCACAGAGGGCGTATCGCTCGTGTATGCCTTCACGGGAGTTTTGGATAATGAGGAGCCCCAATAGGGTTTTGCCAGTGTGTTGCCACTGGGGTCGTCCGTTGTGCCGAAGTTTGAACTGCCTTTGAGTGTTCCATTGACGACGCCACCACTGGCAGAGGTAATGGATGTTGAGGTAGATGTTGCCGAGGCTGTGTGGTTGTGTGCCGGGAGGTGTTGAATTCCCAAAGTGATTGTCTCAAGTCCTCCCTTGTGGCCCATTTGGTAATCATAGGAAAGGGTTGGGCTTTGACCTTTATGGATGGGTACTCGCCCTCGCATATCGGGCAGCCCAAATGTTGATATGCCGTTTCCACCAAAGTTGGTACCAAGGCATGCATATAGGGCATTGTATTGGGAAATAGCTAACAATTGCCCGTCACATGCTGTCCAGCCTGACGGTGCCCAGGGGAAGGCAACATAAGACATTTCGCCGATGAACGGGTCTGCACCGGCATGGGCCGTATCGACGTGGTGAAATGTGACGAACATCATGATGATAGCACAGACAGTCAGGAGAGGTTTTGTGACAAATGGCTTCATGGCATTGACCTCCGGAATAAATTGGTTTCAGGGGTGACAGACCGCTGCCTCCGGGGTTCAACAGCAGCTTGTCTCAATGAAAATCCATGGGCGAGCGCTTGCTGACTCGTGTGCGTGGGAGAAGCATGATCAGACATGGGCATGAAAGGCCTATAACCCTTAATAGACAAACTCACACAGGATTGTTGAGAAAATCAAGGAAATAGCACACCAGACGAAGGAGACGGTTGATAATGTACTGATTCGCCGTGGGGCTTGGCCCTCCCCTCTTTTACTTCTCGAATGGAGACATGAACAAAAGTAAAAGCATGAGATAAAAAACGCCAACGGTACCTGGGGAATTGTTGGCGTTTTTGTGGAACAGATCGTTTGTTGGTTGGCTATGGGTATTTGGCCAACTGGTTTTTTACCTTGCTTTTAAGACTATTATTTCTCAGAAAGTTATTTGCCATCTTTGCTTTGGATTAATTACGGGACGGAAAGGTACCATACAAAGAGATGATGCAGCGCACGACGGTGTAAGGCTGCAGGTTAGAGAAAGGGTGTCCTGACCCCTCAAAATCAACCGTTACACCTGTATTTGTTGTGGTGGTCACGTCACCAAGGGCGACGTTGATCAGATTCAGGCTCACAGATCCAGCATGCATGGCAACAGTAGGCGTATCGCTGTTGTATGCCTTCACTGTCGTTTTGGATAACGAAGATCCCCAATAGGGTTTTGCCAGCGTGTTGCCACTGGGGTCGTCCGTTGTGCCGAAGTCCGAACTTCCTTTCAGCGTAGCACTGAAGGTGACTGAGCCCTGATCGCCTGAAACGGTGGTTGTGGATTTCGACAACGCGAATGCCTTGTGGTTGTGGGTTGGCATATTTGATATGCTCAGTGTAACGTGCTCAATCCCTCCTTTTTGTCCTAGCGTATAAGTCGAAAGGCCCTCTCCCGTCCCTGCATGAATGGGCACTCGGCCCCTCATGTCAGGCAGGCCAAATGTTGTTCTGCCGTTTCCTCCGTAGGTGGTTCCCAATAGGGAAAAGAGGGCCGTGTTACTAGATATGGCTAACAATTGACCATTACAGGAGGCCCAGCCCCGGGGTGCAAAGTTAAAGGCAACGTAGCTCATTTCACCGATGAATGGGTCTTCGCCGGCATGGGCCGTATCAACGTATTGAAATGTGATGAACATAATGATGATAGTGTAGACAATCAAGATAGATTTAGAAATACCATGTTTCATGAGATTGACCTCCAGAATAAATTGGTTTTAAGGGGGATAGACCGATGGTTTGAGAAGCACAGCATTGAAAATTGCAATCATAGGAGACGTGAAAGTACCTGCTAAGTTGTACGGCTCATCAAACTATCATTTCATCATCAGTGGATTACGTGAGATTTTGGATTTGGAGCGTATTGAAAAACGAATGACTCGTTAGGGAGGCATGGACAGCATGGGGGCTCGGAAGATGAGACATCTGATTGTCAGGTTCTCACAATGATGTTGAAAAAATCAAGGTGTTGTTGAGTTTCAGATTATTGATGAGAGTCAACGGTCTGTTGTCTAATGTGATTTTAGGGGTGGTCCTTTTTTTATGGACATATCTTGATATGTTAAATTGTATAAACTTAGTTTTCAAACTTAACCAAGTTGCCTTTGGTTTGTTTTGTGTTATAAAACAAAGTGTTATAGAATATGTATACAAAGCGTGTCTGGAAGGCCGCTGTGCCGGATTGACAGATATTCTTTTCCTCCTGACGTCATCGATCCGTCTCATCCCCTCGTCTTGATCCCAAAAACGTATCCATAATGTCAGTCCATTATCATTGAAATTTCCAAAATTTTGCAATCGGGAGATGAATCATACGGACGTATTGACCGGTGCGTGCAAAAATCATGTGCCAAATAGTCAGATACTACCGGCAAAGCCGGTAGCTTGAGGAAGGCCCCTAAAAGGGGCCAAATGTTGTGTTTTCTCTTGTGACTACATCATCTTTAATCGAAGCGAGTCACATAACAACAGCCTGCTACCCAAACATTCCTACGAAAAGATCAACAAAACAACTCGATCGATTTAACATTCGTGTCTTTGAAGCACTCTGGTATACGGAATTTGATTTTCGGTAATCATTCCACAACCATTTGGTCGACATATTCGTTTTCTTGATGATCGCTTTTCCGACCTGCCCCTTCGGGGCCCTCGGAAAAACGATCCTGTAACGCCTGACCGGCGGAGCCTATTAGGATCGCACCAGCAGAGCTGGTGGTTTAACATAATTAATTAATGGTATCAAAAGCTTGTGTTTAAAATGACTCTTCCGAGCCAAGTGACCTGCAAGACTCGGAAAAGTCAAAAAATAGTAAAGACTCGCTGGCCGAACCTTATAAACCCGCAATACGCTTTCGCTGCGATTCGGCATGGGCTGCCCACCGAGGGTCTCTCCTCAAGTAGAGTGCGGCCAGCTTATTAAATCGCGCAGCCAGCACAGCATTGCCTTTGAGAAACCAAGCCTCGGCCAAAAAATAGTACCCTAAGCCGTCCGATGGGTTGATCCCCACTGCCCGCTCCAGCAGCCGAATGGCTCCCTCGGGATCTCCAGATTGAAGAAGCTCATGCCCTTTAATTGTCAGACTGTGTGATGCCAGAATTCGACTGTCCTGATAGTTCCGGCTTTTATTGGGAGGCGCAATAAGTTGGGGTTTGTCGAGATCACTTGAGGGCGAGGTGGGTACACGCCCCGTGGCACACCCTGCGACAAGCAGAAAAAAAACGGCAAAAAACAAAAATAAAGTTGTCTGTTTCATAAAAATTGTTACCTCGACGCGGCACCCATACGACATCTCAAAAATACAAGTGCATAGATATTAGCAGTCAGCTCTCATTGAAACAGTGAACGAACCCCCTGCCCCATGCGTTCAATAAAATTCGATTTGCCATGAATTGGACAAGGCCCGTCTGGAGGCAATGTTTCAAGAAACACCTCCTCACGCCGTACAGGGCAGCGGCTTCCCTCGGCCAGTTTTCCACTCTGCGTGCATACTTTTCGAGTGATCACATCAGGAGGCCGCACAAAGTCGTTTCCCGAAAGATACTCGGGAAGAGCCTTTGCCAGATCCGCCCAAATAGGCAAAGCGGCTCGCCCTCCCGTAACACCTGTGGAATCGTTATTATCAAATCCAACCCACACCAGCGCAAGAAGATCTGGGGTGTAAGCCACAAACCAGGCGTCCCGATAGTTGCTGGTGGTTCCGGTTTTTCCAGCGACCGGAACCGAAACCCCCAGACGTCTTAAAGAGCGACCGGTCCCCTCTTCCACCACACTCTCCAGCATGGAGGTGACCAGGTAGGCTTCGCCCGGAGAAAGCACAGGAGAAACATCCATAAACCGCCCCACCAAAACCTCTTCTTTTTCACTCACCACATCCTTAAGAGAGAGGGGAAACGGAGAGATACCATCAGAGGCAAACACCGCATAGGCACGGGCAAGCTCCAGCGGCGTCACTTCGGATGCTCCCAGCACCATGGAGGGCAGTGCCGGTGGCGCCACGGCAAATTGAAAAGCCTTCAGACGTTCTGCAGCCCGATTTACTCCCCCTCTTACCACCATATCTACCGAAGCCCGATTGCTGGAGATGGTAAGGAGCTTTCGCATGGTAAGAGCCTTCTCTTTTTCAGGGCTGAAGTTCTTAGGACGCCACCTCTCTCCATTAACCGTATACGACCTCGCCTCATTGGAAAAAACGTCAGATGGGGTAAAACGATCCAAAAGCACCGATGCCACAAGGGGTTTGAAACAGCTTCCGGGTTGACGCTGGGCTTGGGTTGCCCGGTTGAATTGGCTGGTGTGATAATCCCGGCCTCCCACCATGGCCAAAATATTGCCTGTCCTGGGCTGCATCACCACAATGGCTCCCTGAAGACGCCTTGTCGGATCTTTCCTGCGCAGTGATGGGCGATTTCGTTCCAACCGATCAAGCCCTCTTGCCAGCGCCTTTTCTGCGGCATCCTGAACCCGAGGATCCAAGGTGGTATAGACCGAAAACCCTTCACTTGAAAGGGTGGTAGACGGATAGATTTCCCGTAACTGTGAAGAGACATAATCGAGAAAGTAAGGTGCTTTTCTGCGATAGGCTTTGTAACCGGAGGTTCGAACGGGCTCAGCTTGAGCACGGTTCATGGCCTCTTTGTCGATCCAGCCGTATTTGTGCATGGATGCCAACACCACGTTACGGCGCGTGCGGCTTCGCTTTCTATTTTTATAAGGGGAATAGAGGTTGGGTCCTTTGATCGGCCCGGCAAGGGTTGCAGACTCTGCCAAGGTAAGCCGCCGCGCCGGTTTGTCAAAGTAAAACCGGGCAGCTGCACCCACGCCATTGATGGAGGCAGAACCTTTCTGGCCAAAATAGATCTCATTAAGGTAGAGCTCCAGAATCTCCTCTTTTTCAAAAGCCCACTCAATGGCAAGAGAGATAAAGACCTCATTGAGCTTTCGCTTAAGGGTTCTCTCTGGGGTTAAAAAATAATTTTTGGCCAGTCGCTGGGTCAGCGTGGAACCACCTTGGCGGATCGTTCCATGGCGAAGGTTGATCACAAGAGCGCGGGCGATCCCACGAAAATCGATTCCTTTGTGCTCAAAAAAACGGTGATCCTCTGCGGAAAGCACGGCATGCTGAAGTGAATCCGGAAGCTCATCAAGGCTCACCACATCCCGAATTTCACGTTCGCGTCCAAAGTAGCGCATAAGAACTTCAGGTTCCAATTCGAGAACCGAAACCCCCTTACCTGACTGCAGATGGGATATAGAGGCGATTCGCCCCTCTTCAAAAACCAGGATCGCTACAAAGCCTTTTCGTCTTTTCCCTGGTACAGCAAGTGGCCTCAAGGAGACTTCAAGGGCATCCTTATAGACGAGAAACTCCCCTTCAGAAAGAGGAGCGCTGCTTTTCTGGGAGTAGCCAGTGGCTTCGAGACGCTGAACAATGGCTTGGCGGGTAAATGCCGCTCCAGGATAGAGCAGAAGGGTGTCCGAATAGATGACCGAAGGAATATTCCACCGGCGTCCGGCAAAGCGTTTTTCGACCATTGCCGTAAGATGCCAACAATAGAGACATGCAACCGCAAGACCCAACACCCCTAAAAGGGAAAAATATTTAACCAGTTTGACTGTCCATCGCATCAACATAAAGGGGTGTGTACCACATTCAACAAGAAAGGGAACAGTCTTTTCCAACCCATTTTTCCCTGCCAGACCCCTCTTTTATGTGCGCGGCTCCACCTGACAGCCGTATGAAAACTTTGGAACCTCAAGGCCAAAGTAGATGGCGCAAAGTCGAAACGCAAACCCGAAGGCCAGAGTTATAACCACGGCTGACAACTCTGAAAACGCGTGGGATTTCAAACAAATATAGAGCCAGGCTGCGGCTATGGAGACACCGGCGTACACCTCTTTTTGAAACACCAACGGGATGTCCCGACAGAGCACATCCCGAATCACGCCCCCGGAAACCCCTGTGATAACCCCCATAATGGAAGCCACAATGGCACCATGGCCCAAGTTCAATGTGGTCTTAACCCCAATAATGGTAAAGGTCACGAGCCCCAATGCATCCAGAGCAAGAAAGAGTCTCTGAAAGTACTTCATGCATGGTGACAGAAGAATGGTGATGAGAGCCGCGCAAGTGGTAATCACAATGTACTGAGGGTGCCCCACCCAGGAGATGGGGTAGTTCCCCAAAAGAATATCACGAATATTGCCGCCCCCGATCGCGGTGGCGCAGGCAATAATGGTTACCCCAAAGATATCCATTTGTTTGGTTCCAGCTTTCAAGGCACCGGTAATAGCCTCAACGGTGATCCCCATAATGTAAAGAGAGTGCAGAATCATAAGCTGGTAGGTTCTCAAAAAATGCAAATGTGTAAACAGGTCCATAAAATTTTATGGTACCCGCAGTGCTTCTGTGTGTTTTTCAAGAATTCACAAAAAAAATACACGAGAAAAAATGATAAACTCAATTTGGACGCAAAAGATAAACACAGCTAAAGCCCCTGTGTCAACAGAGCTCACTTAAAAGAGTCCTTATTCTTAAAAACAGTGCCCAGCCTGGCGTAAGGCATCACCTTAAAAACCGGTTTGCCCTCTTCACGACAAAAATTTTTAAAAAACTAAGAACTTTCCATAGACATTGTGCGGGGCAAATCCAGTCGGTGCAGAATTTTTTCTGACAACCAAACCTGTTCGAGGATAACATTTCGATCATACGAAATATCCCCCTCTTCTTTAAAAACCGTTTGTTCCCAGAAAAAACACCGACGCATGCCCCACTCAGGGAAACCGAATGCACCTTCAAGGCATAAAGTGGGCAGCCCGCCCCCCATTTCCATCGATAAAAGCCCCAATACACGCCCGATTCGGCGTTGAATAACTGGAAATCACAAGCCGTTTGGATTACTATAAAGAGAATCACGACACATCAACCGAAACACCAAGGCAACGGCAGGTGAAATCGGCAAAAAACCAGAAGACACATTCCAACTGCTGGCGCAGTGTTGCTGTGTATGGCCTCAAAGGGCCTTGGGAAATTTTCAATAGGTAGATCTGTATCAGAATCTGGTAACGCTCAAGGGGAGCTCACCCGGTATTGATAAAACACAGACCCACCGAAAACAGGAAAGGAGTTGTTTTGTGAGCCATTCATCTCAAAGAGAGAAGTTTGGAAGCCGCCTTGGCTTCCTTTTTATTTCCGCAGGATGTGCCATTGGATTGGGAAACGTCTGGCGATTCCCTTTCATCACCGGCCAGTATGGTGGCGCGGCTTTTGTTCTTATCTACCTCCTCTTTCTCATCATCCTTGGACTTCCCATTATGGTCATGGAATTTTCCATCGGTCGCGGCGGCCAACAGAACATCGCTGGAGCTCTCAAAAAACTTCAGCCCAAAGGCTCCAAATGGCATCTCTACGGGTATTTTGCCATCCTGGGCAACCTTCTGCTCATGATGTTTTACACCACGGTGGCCGGGTGGATGCTTGCCTACTTCTACCATACCCTGACAGGCGGCCTTGCCGGCCTTGATCCCCAAGCCGTGGGCAACTTTTTTGGATCAATGCTTGAAAGTCCTGTTGATTTGACCTCCTGGATGGGGCTTACCGTGCTTCTTGGTTTTTTTATCTGCTCCATGGGGCTTGAAGCAGGGGTTGAAAAAATCACCAAATGGATGATGTCCTCTCTTTTTGTGATTCTCCTGGTCCTTGTGATAAAGGCCATCACCCTTCCCGGTGCATCCAAAGGACTCGCCTTCTATCTGCTCCCTGACTTTGGAAAGGTGATGAAGACCGGACTCTGGGAAACGATTTATGCTGCCATGGGACAGGCTTTTTTTACCCTTAGCCTTGGCATCGGTAGCCTTGCCATTTTCGGAAGTTATATTGGTAAAGAACGCTCTCTCACCGGCGAATCCATCAATATTATGGCCATGGACACCTTTGTAGCGATTCTTTCAGGACTCATCATTTTTCCCGCCTGCTTTGCTTTTGGAAAAGATCCGGGCGCGGGTCCTGGGCTGATTTTTGTCACCCTACCCAATATCTTCAACGCCATGGAAGGTGGGCGCATCTGGGGCTCTCTCTTCTTTCTTTTTCTTAGTTTTGCAGCCATGTCCACAGTTGTGGCAGTCTTTGAAAATATCATGGCCTTTACCATGGAGCAGTTTGGGTGGAGCCGCAAAAAGGCTGCTGTAATCAATTGCATTGGCATCTTTATCCTCTCCCTGCCCTGCGCTCTCGGATTTAATATCTGGTCTGAAATTCAACCACTGGGAAAAGGCACAGGAATCCTTGATCTGGAAGACTTTATCGTAAGTAACAACCTGCTTCCCATCGGATCACTGATCTTTGCCATGTTCTGCAGCTACAAGATTGGATGGGGTTGGGATGCCTTTGTAGCAGAAGCCAACGAAGGCAAAGGCCTCCGATTTCCAAAACAAATCAAGTTCTACGCTCAGTATGTGCTTCCCGCCATCATGCTGGTGGTCTTTGTCGCTGGCTATATCGATAAATTTGGAGGCTAAACCGCAGCCCCTTTTGGAACGGAAGAATATTGACGGTTTCGAATTTGCAGCCACCTTTTTCTTCGTTATTTTAAAAATCAAAAGGGGTACCTTTGCATATCTTAAACATCTTCGAGCCCTCCATGGCGTCATGAAGGGCTCTTTTTTTCGATTTTTCAACCGCACCCCGCTTCAGATCTGAAACCTTTGCCTTTGTTATTTTTAAAATAGTAAAATTTTTTCCTTTAAAAAATAACAGTTCAACACCGCCTCAACACCCACCAATACAACACCTTAAAATAAAAGGATAAACACTCTATTTGCCCCATTTCTGTTCTATGGCAAAAATGTATGGTAGCGTCCGTGGCTTCGCGTAACACAAACCCGCATATTACGGAGCATGACGCTGTGAACAAAGAGATGAAAGATATATTGGTGGCCGGGTCGGCACTGTTTGCCATGTTTTTTGGAGCTGGGAATCTCATATTCCCACCGGCTCTCGGATTTCTTGCTGGAAAAAACTGGTTTTTCTGCATGCTTGGATTTTTTATGACCGGAGTGGGCCTTCCCATCCTCGGAGTGGCGGCCCTTGCCATTCGTGGAGGATCGCTGGAGTGCTTTGCAGGCAAGGTGAGCATTACCTTTGCCAAGGTCATGGGTCTTATTGTGGTTCTTGCCATCGGACCGCTCCTTGCCATTCCTCGAACCGGAGCCACTGTCTACGAAATCGGCATCAAGCCCATGTGGCCATCCATACCGCCTCTTGCCATTTCAATTGTCTTTTTTGCGGTCACCCTCTTTTTCGTCATCAAGCCATCCACGATTATTGATAAAATCGGAAAATACCTGACGCCTGCTCTGCTTTTGATTATTGCACTGATCGTGGCCAAGGGGATCTTCTTCCCCATTGGCACGCCCCAGCAGACCGGCCTTGAGATGGCTCTCTCAAAGGGGTTTGTCGAAGGATACCAGACCATGGATGCCTTGGCATCCATCCTCTTTGCTGGTCTTGTTCTCAAAGCTTTTGTAGACAAAGGCTACGCCACCAAATCCCAACAACTTCGCCTCACTTGCATGGCAGGCCTTGTGGCCGGTGCAGGTCTGATGTTTGTTTACGGCGGCCTTCTCTACCTTGGTGCCACTGCCACCCCTCTTTTTGAAGCAGGTATCTCCCGGGCTGATCTTATCGTCTCCATCACAGGGCGCATCCTTGGCTGGGCCGGACAGGGTGCCATGTGCCTTGCGGTTTCAGCGGCATGCCTTACCACTGCCATCGGCCTGACCGCTGTGGTGGGTAGCTACCTGGAAAACATAAGCAAGGGCAAACTCGCCTACCGACCGGTCGTCATTGCCACGGCCCTTTTCAGCACCTTGATCTCGGTCTCAGGGGTCGAACAAATTGTCACCCTTTCAGTTCCCCTTCTTATTATTGCCTACCCTGTGGTGATTGTGCTCATTGCCCTGACCCTTGCAGGTGCAAATCTCTCTCCGGCCATCTATCGAGGAGCCGTTGTGGGCGCCCTTCTGGTGAGTATCTGCAATGCCTTGACCGTTCTGAAGGTGGACACAGGCAAACTGGGGGAACTGGTAAGTGGCCTTCCCCTTGCCGACTCAGGGTTTGGTTGGATTCTGCCGGCTCTTGTTCTGGCAGGACTTTGTGAAGGAGTACGCCTGCTTCTCTCCGCTTCATCCGAGCAAAAAGGTCTCAAGGCTTAGGCCTTTAAAAAGTCAAAACTGCTTGTATAAAAAAACGCCTTTGACAAAATTTTGCCAAAGGCGTTTTTTAAAGTACTTCAGAGCACGTTTGAAACGTGTAAAAACAGAACCACCACGCCATCAAAAGAAGGTGCTCAACCTCCGCTTTAAAACAAAGCAACTATCCAAACCCCAAGTGCTTTCGCCCCCAATCTCTCATTATCATAATCAAGGGCCTTAAGCTTTCACCGCGGGCTGTAAGGCTGTACTCCACCTTGGGTGGTACTTCTGCAAACACTTTCCTGTCAATAATTCCGTCGCTTTCAAGCTCACGTAGCTGTTTTGTCAGCATGCGCTGGGTCACATCGGGCATCACCCGTTTCAATTCCCCAAAGCGGTGAGTACGCTCCAGAAGATGGTAGAGGATCACCCCCTTCCATTTCCCGCCGATCACCTCTAATGTGGCCTCCACAGGGCACCCCTCATTTTTATCGTAACTCTTATGCCGCATGAAATTCTCCATTGGTATACTTTTGTATACTACACCACAAAATTGTGCGTACTTGCACAAAAAGATCTAAAAATGTAAGTACACCACCCATCACAGTTTCAAAACGAATGCAAGCTTTTTAAAAATTTAAAAGCTCGCACGCCATAAGCAACAACTCCCAATTTTTATGGAGATTTAAAAAAAATGACTCGAAATGAAATCCTGAGCGCATACCAATTTCGTCACGCCTGCAAATCGTTTGATGCAAAAAAAACAATTTCCGAAGACGACTTTCACCTGATCATGGAGACCGCTCGCCTCTCTCCGAGCTCCTTTGGCTTTGAGCCCTGGAAATTTCTTGTAGTCGAAAACGCCTCATTCAAAGAAAAGCTCAAAGAACTGACCTGGGGTGGTCAGGGTCAGATTCCCACGGCCAGCCACATTGTCATCTGCCTTGCCCGCAAAACCCCATCCATGAAGTACGACAGCGATTACATCCTAAACTTCATGAAAAACGTTCAAAAGCTGCCTGAAGATATTGTGGACCTTAAGGGAGGCTTCTACAAAAAATTTCAGGAAGAAGATTTTAAGCTTCTGGAAAGCGAGCGCTCTCTGTTTGACTGGTCCTGCAAGCAGTGCTACATCGCCTTAGGCAACATGATGACCACCGCAGCCCTTGTGGGAATCGACAGCTGCCCCATGGAAGGCTTTGATCGTGATGGCGTCGAAGCACTTCTAACCTCAGAGGCCAGCGTCGATCCCAATAAATATGGCGTGGCCTTTATGGTGGCATTTGGATACCGAGAGACCGAGCCCATGGAAAAAACCCGTCAGGCCCTCTCTGAAATCATGGACGTGATCTGATTTTCTGACCATCAGAAAAAATCCCCATAAAAAAACGCCCTTGGAATAACTTTTCCAGGGGCATTTTTTATAAAATAAAATGGATTGCCTTCGACGAGTCGCTTTTTTGAAAAATGGCTTCCGGAAAACTTTTCCTATTTCACCTTGGGATCCAAAGCGGCCCTTAATCCATCGCCAAAGAGGTTAAAAAAGAGAACCGTCAGAAAAATGGCGATACCAGGAAAAAGCGTCATGTGATCGGCTACGCCGATATAATCTCGGCTCTCTGCAAGCATGGCTCCCCACTCGGGTGTGGGAGGTTGTGCTCCGAGTCCCAGAAAGCTGAGGCTTGAGGCGGTGATAATAGAGGTGCCGATGCGCATGGTAAAATAGACAATCACCCCTGAAAGGGTACCGGGCATGATGTGGGTAAACATGAGCCGTTTTTTTGAAGCCCCGACACTTCGCGCAGCCGTCACATAAAGCGTCTCTTTCAATGCCAGGGTACTGCCCCGCACAATGCGGGCAAAGGTGGGCATACTAAAAACCGAGACCGCCACCACCACATTCATCAAACCTGGCCCCAGCACCGCCACAATGGCGATGGCCAAAAGGATTCCTGGAAATGCAAAAAGCACATCTGAGGTCCGCATGATCAGTCCATCCAGAAAACCACCAAAAAAGCCACTGATAAGCCCAAGGGTTACCCCGGCAAGGGCACCCACCAGAACCGAGGTGAAACCCACGGTCAAAGAGATGCGGGAACCATAGATAATGCGACTTAAAATATCCCGGCCATAGACATCTGTACCGGCCCAGTGATCGGCCGATGGTCCCATCATGGAGAGGTTGTAGTCCACCTCGTAGGGGTCATAGGGCGCAACCTGGGGCGCAAAAATGGCGACGAGGACCAGAAGGATAATAAATACACCGGCGACCATAGCGGTTTTCCGCTGTTTAAACTTGTGCCAGAAAATCCCAAACGGGGTCTTTTTCTCTTCCATAATTGCTGATCCTACTCGTACCTGATCTCAGGGTTGATCAGGGCGTACACCAGATCCACCACCAGATTGATAAAAACAAAGTGAAAAGAATAGAGAAGCAGAAGGGCCTGAAGCACAGGGTAATCCCGCACGGCCACCGCTTCGATCATATACCGACCCAAACCGGGCCAGGCAAAAACCGTCTCCACCACAACCGATCCGCCCAGAAGAAAACCAAACTGAAGGCCCACCATGGTAATGACAGGAATGAGTGCATTTCTAAAGGCGTGTTTCCACATCACCAAGCGCTCGCTCACCCCCTTGGCTCGGGCTGTGCTGATGTACTCTTCATCCAGAACATCAAGAAAGGCTGAAAGTGTAAATCGTGCCATGATGGCAGCCACAGTAGCTCCCAGGGTAATGGCCGGAAGCACCAGCTCACTCATCTTTCCGGTGTAGCCTGCAACAGGCATCCAGCCCAGGCGTACAGCAAACAGCTGTATCAAAAGGAGTCCCAGCCAGAACTGCGGCACGGAAATGCCTGAAACCGACACCATCATGGCCGTGTAATCCTGCCACTTTCCACTGTAGATGGCGGCCACCGCACCAAAAAATACGCCAAAGATCACCGACCAAAACATTCCGGCCATGGCCAGATGCATGGTGGGACCGTAGCGCAGGGCAATCTCGTCAAACACCGGAAGTTTGGTACGCAGACTGATGCCCAGATCACCCGACATGACCTTGCCCATGTAAGTAAAATACTGAACCGGAAGAGGCTCATCGAGCCCCAATTGGTGGCGGAGCATTTCCACGGTGGCTGGATCGGCGTCTTCCCCTGCCATCATACGTGCCGGATCTCCGGGCAGCATATGCACAAAGGCAAAGGCAAGGATGGAGACCACCACCAACACGGGAAGAATGGCCAAGATTCGCTTAAAAAAATACTTTAACATCGCTTCTCTTTACATGCCTTTATCAGGAAAACATCCCATGAAGGCATCCTGCAAATTGACGCGCCCTTCACCTGAAAAGACGCGCCAATTCAATATCCAGAAATGTGCAAAGCCCATCTTAATATCCGTAGTAAGGCTTTGCAAAAAAGGATCTCTTACTGCACCAGCTCGGCATGCTCCACGGTAAAGGCACCGTCAGGCAGCATCTGAATGCCTTTCAGCTTGGCCGTCTTGGCAGACATCATGGCATCCACAAAGAGATAGCCCCAAGGAGCCTTTTCCCAAATCACACTCTGGAGTTCAACGTAGGCCTTTCTACGCACGTCAGGGTCAGCAGACTGCAGACCGGCATTAACCAAACGATCCACCTCTGCGTCAGAGAAGAAACCGAAGTTGGACATGGCCGGAGGAAAACCATCGGTGGAAACCAAAGGACGGATGCCCCAATCTGCATCGCCGGTGGAAGCAGACCAGCCACCAAAGGCAAGAAAGGGAACTGGGTTGGCGTCGTCTACGCGGTGCCCCTCCAGCTTGTTGTAAAAGCTGGCAATATCCATGGACTGAATCTCACCGGTGATACCAATGGCCTTCAGCTGCTGCATGGCCATCTCTGTGGCGCGCAATCGGTTGGACGCATTGGGTGTAAGAAAGACCACCTTAAATCCCTTCTCGTAACCCGCCTCTTTCATCAAAGCCTTGGCCTTGGCCAGATCATAGGGCCATGCACCCTGCTTTTTGTAGAACTGAAGGTTGGGAGGAATGATGGAATCCAGCTCGGTGGCTGCCCCGCCCCAGGCTATGCGAATGATCGCCTGCTTGTTCAAAGCGTAGTTAATGGCCTGACGCACACGCACATCAGAAAAAGGCTTGTACTGCGTGTTCATGACCAAATAACGTGCAATAATGGAGGGCTGAGAGATCACATCAAAACGTTTGTCTTTTTCAATGGTTCGCTTCAACTCCGCAGGCATGGGGTAGATAAAGTGGGCCTGACCAGCACGAAGCATGGCCAGACGCGCGCCGTTTTCAGGGATGGGACGGAAGGTGATGGTGTCCACCTTCACCTCGCCACGCCAGTAATCGGGGTTCTTCTTGATGCGCACATGGCTTCCAGACACCCACTCGTCAAAAATAAAAGGACCGGTTCCCACAGGGTTTTTGCTGATGTCGTCGCCATACTTTTCAATGGCTTTTGGGCTGACGATCAGTGCGCCGGGGTGAGCAATGGCGTTAACAAAGGCACCAAAAGGCTCTTTAAGCTTAAAGGTTACGGTGTAGTCGTCCACCACCACAAATTCCTTTACTGGCTTCATGAGGCTGGAACGCTTGTAGTTACCGGTCATCATACGGGCGATGTTCACGCGTACCGCCTCGGCGTTGAAGTCGGCACCATCATGAAACTTGATGCCTTTACGAAGCTTGAAGGTAAACTCGGTTGCGCTGTCGTTAAACGTATAGCTTTCAGCCAAGAGAGGGATCACCTTGAGATCCTCGTCAAAGCCCATAAGGCCCTGGCAAATAGCGCGCTCTATGGCACCGGAATAGGTATCTGAGGTGTCATGGGGATCGAGGGATTTTGCGGTGGAATTGGAGGCGTAGATAATATCCTTACCTGCGGCAAAGGCAGATCCGGACATCAGCATGAAGCACAGGGCTACACATGCCAGACGTTTCAATCTCATGGTTTCATACTCCTTCTTCTACTGTTTTGCTATCAGGTTCGCGAAAAACAAATGATGACATCATCAGACTTTTTTCAAAGCCGTCACAATCAGATTCCCGCGAACTCACTGCCAGCCGGCACAAGGGCAACCTTGTGTCCTGCTGAAACCTCTCGGTAGATGAGCTGTTGGGGAGGATTCCCCACAGCCCGAATGGGAGAAGGAATCTCCCCTTTCAGCATGGTAAAATCGGTACGGTTTGATGGATCGGCAATGGGAACCGCCGAAAGCAGCTTTTTGGTGTAGGGGTGCTGGGGATTCTCAAAAATATCCTGCCGGCTTCCCATCTCAACAATCTGTCCCAGATACATCACAGCCACTCGGTGGCTCACCCGTTCCACCACAGCCATATCGTGGGAGATAAACATGTAGGCCAAATTCATCTCCTGCTGAAGTTCCATCATCAGGTTGAGAACCGTGGCCTGAATCGAGACATCCAGAGCGGAGACCGCTTCATCGGCCACGATCACACGTGGATTGGTGGCCAGGGCCCTGGCAATAGCGATGCGCTGCCTTTGCCCCCCTGAAAATTCGTGGGGGTAGCGCGACCCGTGAGCAGCCGAAAGCCCTACTCTCTCCAGAAGCCAAGCCACCTTCTTTTCTCGCTCCTCTTTGGTGCCCAGGCCGTGAATCAAAAGGGGCTCGGCAATGGAGGTGCCGATGGTGAGCCTAGGGTTTAAAGAGGCAAAGGGGTCCTGAAAGATAAACTGAATCTGCTGCCGAAGCTTCTGAAGTTCGGTATCAGGCATGTGCATCACATCCTGCCCGTCAAAAAGCACCTCGCCTTCGGATGGCACCAGTTTAAGAAGCGAGTAACCGGTGGTGGATTTACCACAACCAGACTCCCCCACAATGCCAAGGGTCTCGCCGGGATAGAGCTCAAAGCTCACCTTCTCTACGGCATGCACCTGATGGGTGGGGCGGCCAAAAAAGGTCTTTTTGGTTACAAACCGGGTGGTGAGGTCTTTCACCGAGAGAATGGGGCGAGAGCTGTAGTCGGCGGTGTCCACCTCTTTCTCTTCCGGAGGAAGATCGCCCTCTTTTCGCGCCAGCTCTTTTTCCATATCGAGAATGGCAAGGGTTGACGGATTTTTTCGCCCATTCATACACCCCAGCTTGGGCACGGCCTTTAAAAGTGCCTTGGTATAGGGGTGCTGCGGGGATTTAAAGATGGAGTGGACATCATTTTCCTCCACCACCTTGCCGTGGTACATCACCAGCACCCGGTCGGCCAGTTCGGCCACCACACCCATATCGTGGGTAATAAAGATCACGGCCATACCGATCTCTTTCTGAAGCTGACCAATCAGTCCCAGCATCTGCGCCTGAATGGTCACATCCAGAGCCGTGGTGGGCTCATCGGCAATCAGAAGCTGAGGGTTGCACGCCAGAGCCATGGCGGTCATCACCCTTTGGCGCATGCCTCCGGACATCTGATGGGGATACTCCCCTGACCGCCTTCGAGCGTCGGGAATACGCACCAGCTCCAAAAGCTCTATCGCACGCTTGGAGGCATCGGCTTTGGAGAGATCCTGATGGGTAAGAAGGGCCTCCTCCAGCTGATTTCCAATGGTAAAAAGCGGGTTCAAGGAGGTCATGGGCTCCTGAAAGATCATGGACATATCTGCCCCTCGGATCTCCCGGGCCTGTGCGGTGGTCAGATGGGTGATATCTTGAATCTCCCCACTCTTTTTCCGCAGAAGAATCTCGCCGGAGTCTGTGCGCACGCTCTTCAGCAGCTGCATGACCCGACGCATGGTCACGGTTTTGCCCGAGCCGGACTCACCGACAATGGCAAGGGTTTCGCCCCGTTTTACAGAAAACGAGACGTCGTGAAGCACACGATTGTACCCGCTAAAAGTGGGAAAGCTCAAAGAGAGATCCCGAATGGATAGGATCTCATCGGACTGCATGGCCGCAGGGGCCTCCTGTGGTCTACTCAAAATATCCGCGTCTCACTGTCTGATTGTTTCTAACCATAATCTCACCCTTGGCAAGAACATCCCGAATCTCCATGGTGGCAGGGTCCATCACCAGAAGATCGGCATGATAACTTTCCGCCACGCGTCCCTTCTTCTTATCAAGTCCATACACCTTGGCCGGTGTCATGGTCAGGGGGCAAAGTGCCTTGGAGAGCTCCATGCCCTTCTGATTTACCAGAAGGTTCAACTCAAACCGAAGGGAGTCAGGCTGGCCCACGCCCATGCCGATGATACGGCTCTTCTCTTCATTCCACTTGGGCAGAGAGCCGCCGGCATCGGAAGAGAAGGTCACCTGATCAAAAAGCCCGGCCTCATCAAAGGTGAGGGCCATATCGGCTGCGTTCATGTGGCGATCCTCGGCATCCGGAATGGAGGTCATGCAGGTGGCGTCGATATGGGCACCTTTTTTGGCAAGGTCCATGGCCTGACGCACCAGCTCCTCATCTTTTCGGTTGATGTGGGTGGGCACAAACATATCGGCGCGTACCGAGAAACGCTTCACCACCTCGGCGACCATCTCAAGTCGCTCGGGCAGAATTCCGGTGTGCACGGTGATGATACCGGGCTTGTCTGCCACAAGGGCTGCCACACGCACATTGGCGCAGAGGCTTGCCAGATCATCCACACCCATGTGGGGGCCTCGAATATCAGAGAGGGCCAGCTTCACCCCCAGCACTCTGGGGTTGTACGTAAGATCCCGTTCGGCGCTGCCGCAGATGGCTGGTGACGGGTACCAGTAGGAACCGGTCAGCATATACGCTGTGATGCCTTCGGCATTGAAGGCCTGGGTTTTGGCGTAGAGGTTTTCAACGGTTCGCGTCAGGCTGTCCGTGCCCAGAAGCCCCACAGCAGTGGTCACCCCGTTTTGGGTGTTCATGGTCAGGCTCATCTCAGGAGTACGCGTTTGAAAGCCCCCTTCTCCGCCTCCGCCGGTGAAGTGCTGGTGCCCGTCAATGAACCCCGGTGTGACCACAAACCCCTGGGCGTCGATCACCTCAACCTTTCCGGGCAGCACACTTGGATCGATGGAATCCTCCATAGCGAGAATACGACCGCCACCCACAAGAATATCTTTTCGGCCCAAGGCTTCCGGGCTGAACACCTCTCCATGTTTAATGATGATCATGGCTGCATCATCCTTTCCCAGTCGGAACTGGCACTGTCTGCTTGCTGCGTTCCTTGATGAAGACCCGAAAAATTATACCAGAGATAAGCAAACTCTCCCTAAGGGAAAGGTTATTCTGGTCCGTTGCGGTTCCCTTCATCACAGCTATATTTTGCCTCTATTTTTTAAGCTTGGGCCACTACAATCCACTGAATCTGCACCGTCTGTCAAGAATCACCATTCACATTTTTTCCAACACTGCGGAAACCATCAACAAGTAACATATTCAATTGAAGCCAGATTCCATGCAACTTTCAGCTTTCAAGGGTTTCGTCAAATCTTTTCAGAAACCGGCCTGTGGCTCCCCTGAAACAAGTCACAGTACCTTTTTGGCAGGGGCTCTGCCGACACCCACGCCCCCCCAAAGATAAAAAGCCCTGATTCCGAAGAATCAGGGCTTTTCATCAAAAGGTCGCTGCTTGAAAAAGCCTTCTACAATGGCATCCTCAAAAAGGGCTAATCGTCGGATTTCAGCACTGCAAGGAAGGCAGATTGCGGGATTTCAACCTGACCAACCATCTTCATGCGCTTTTTACCCTTTTTCTGCTTATCAAGAAGTTTACGCTTTCGACTGATATCCCCCCCGTAACACTTGGCGGTCACGTCCTTGCGGTAGGCAGAGATGGTTTCACGCGAGACGATCTTGGCTCCGATGGCCCCTTGAATGGCCACCTTGAACATCTGACGCGGAATCTCCTCTTTGAGTTTCTCACATCCGGCTCGGCCTCGCATGACCGCACGATCTTTATGAACCAGTTGCGCCAGGGCATCGACCTTGTCTCCGTTGATGAGAAAATCGAGCTTCACCAGCTCGGTCTCTTTGTAGCCAATGATCTCATAATCAAAAGAGCCATACCCTTGAGTGATGCTCTTGAGCTTATCGTAAAAATCGTAAACCACCTCGGCCAGAGGCAACTCAAAGATCATCTCCATGCGGCCATTGGTCAGATACTGATAGTTGGAGCTGATGCCACGGCGGTCCAGACAGAGCTTCATAACCGCACCCATGTACCGTTCGGGCACAATAATAGTGGCTTTAATAAAAGGTTCGCTGGTTCGAGCGATGGTGGTAGGGTCCGGATAGAGGGCCGGGTTGTCAATGATCTCCACCTCGCCTGTGTTGAACTCCACTTCATACTGCACCGAGGGAGCCGTCAAAATCAGAGAGAGGCCAAATTCACGCTCCAGTCTCTCCTGAACCACTTCCAGGTGAAGCAGGCCAAGAAAGCCGCAGCGAAAACCAAATCCCAACGCCGCAGACGAGTCTTTCTCATAGATAAGAGAAGCATCATTGAGCTGAAGCTTCTCCATGGCCACAGTAAGCTCCTCATAATCATCAGAAGCCACCGGATAGATAGAGGAGAAAACCACGGGCGTGGGGTCTTTAAACCCTGCCACCGCCTCGTCGCAACCGCCCCGTGCAAGGGTAATGGTATCGCCACAGCGCGTATCGCTGACGGTTTTAATGCCTGCGATCATGTAACCTACTTCTCCGGCAGAAAGCTCTTTTCGAGGCTCACGAACGATTTTAAACACCCCGACCTCCTCCACTTTATAGGAGGCGTCGTTGCTCATAAACTTAATGGTGTCCCCGCTCTTGATCTTTCCATCGATCACACGGAAATGAACAATGGTTCCTCGGTATGGGTCGTAGTGAGAGTCAAAAATCAACGCTTTTAAGGGGGCATTGGGATCACCTTCCGGTGCAGGAAGCTGATCCACTGCGCCTTCAAGCACATCGCCAATCCCAATACCATTTTTAGCGGAGGTTAAGATGGCGGTCTCGGGGTCGAGCCCCAAGTCCTCTTCAATCTGCCCTTTTACCCAGTCGATTTCTGCGCTGGGCAGGTCAATCTTGTTGATCACCGGAATAATCTCAAGATCGTGTTCCAGGGCCAGATAGAGGTTTGCCAGGGTCTGTGCCTCAACGCCCTGGCTGGCATCCACCAAAAGGAGCGCCCCTTCACAGGAGGCCAAAGCGCGTGACACTTCATAGGTGAAGTCGACGTGCCCTGGTGTGTCAATGAGGTTCAGCACATACTCCTGGCCATCTTTGGCTGTGTAGGGCAGTGAGACGGTCTGGCTTTTGATGGTGATACCGCGCTCACGTTCGATATCCATGGAATCGAGAATCTGGTCTTTCATATCACGATCTGAGATGATCCCCGTCTCCTGAATCAGACGGTCGGAGAGGGTCGACTTTCCATGGTCAATATGAGCGATGATGCTGAAGTTACGAATATGTTTCATGCCGTTTCGTCTGCTTCTCCTAAAGCGTTTCAGATAATGGTTCTGCAGTGAAGGCTCAAGACTCTTCAGCCCACCCTTTTTGACCTGCAGTGCGGAAAGTCCCTCCGCCAAAACCATATTGGAATAGTATATAATTACAATAAGATAAGAAAAAACACACCCTGCAACCCCAGGTTGACAGACGTGTATTGAATCGCTATATTTTTTAGGTAATACTGATGGCTCCGCAACACTTAGGCTTCCTGCCCCAGTTTTACCCTGTGATGGTGCACTCCTCGCGTCGAAGCATCGACTCTTTTACAAGCTCATCACGACTCTCATTTAACCAGCCTTACCAAAGGCAGATACAATCTGCTTGCAAAACCATCAATATTTATCAAATAGGCTTTCACCCTGTCAAGGTACCGACACACCTGCAGGTCCCATGAATCGTCATAAAAAACCTTAACTCTGATGTGGCAGCCATGAAAAAAATCGCCATTGTGGATGAAGATAGAAGCACCCGGGACTCTGTAACCGATTTTCTTACCATGGCAGGCTTTGAGATGTTTGCCTTCTCTTCGGCCCCCGAAGTTCTCTCCTACCTTGAGATCCAACCGCTGGACATTCTCATTACAGAGATCCCTTTAAAAGGAACAGACGGCTTTGAACTCACCGACACCATTAAAAAAAAGCACAACACAGACATTATCATTCTCACCGGTTTCAGTACAGGGCACTCCTATGAAACGGCTATTAACAAAGGTGCCAGCGACTTTCTTTTCAAACCGGTACGCTTTGAAGAGCTTTTATTAAGGGTAAAGCGGGTACTCCACGAGCGGCACCTCACAGCCGAAAGAAACGAAATGCTCAAGCAACTTGAGCATATGGCCATCACCGACCCCCTCACCCAGCTCTACAACCTTCGCTACTTTTACAATCAGATTGAAAAAGAGATGGATCGGTTCAATCGATACGGAAGACCCCTGACCCTCATGCTTCTCGATATTGACAACTTTAAGATTTTCAACGATACCTATGGTCACCTTGAAGGGGATCGCATTTTGGTAACTCTTGGCAAGGTGATCACCGACAGCCTTCGCACCATGGACACAGGCTACCGCCTGGGAGGAGAAGAGTTTACCGTTCTTCTTCCGGAAACCACCATGAACGAAGGACTTGTGGTGGCCGAGCGTATCCAGAAAAACCTGCGCAACTTGGCCCAAGTACCCCACCTTGGCCAGGAACCTGAAGTCACAACCCTCAGCATTGGCATTACCGAATATGTAACGGGTGAATGCCCGGAAGATTTTGTGCGACGTGCCGACAAGGCAATGTATTTATCTAAAAAAAGAGGCAAAGACCTCATCTCCATTCTCACGGACAAGGAACTCCCCACCGAGCCCTGACCCATAGAAAACGAGACTACCGAAAACTCCGTAACCAGAAGGGTCCCAGGAGATGATACGCATCGATTTTATCACCCAACCCAGTCAGAAAGACCTGGAGACTATTCTCTCCATCTACCACAATCAGAACTGGTGGCCCCAAAGCATCACCGACATCCAGCGTGTACAACAGGCCATCTCTGGAAGTCACTGCTACGTAGCAGCCCGTGATGAAACTCAAATTATCGGCATCGGCCGTGCCATCAGCGATGGTGTCGGAGATGCCTACCTCCACGACATCACGGTAATCCCTTCATATCGAAAACAGGGGATTGCCACTCGCATTGTGGAGATAATTCTCGATCGTCTGAAATCAGATGGACTCATCTGGGTGGGGCTCATTGCTGAAAAAGGCTCCCCTGCTCTCTACCAAAAATTTGGCTTCGCCCCTTTGCAGGAGTGCACGCCAATGTTCTCTTTCACCACAAGCTAACCCTGCAATACGAGACGGACCATGACGCAACTCCACCATCAGTGCGGCCTTACCCCCCTGACGCCCAAAGACCACCCTCACCTTCGCCCTTTTTTTGAGGGACAGTCTTTCCCTTTGTGCGGTTACTCCCTCACCGCGCTGATTATATGGAAAACCAACCTCTATTACCCGGTTTATGCCATAGGAAGGCGTGATCTATTTATTGCGCGGCTCTATCCTGAAGCGCCCCCAAAAAGCTACTTCACCCTGCCGGTACCTGGAGGACGGGAATGGCCCCCCGAAAAACTTAAAGAGTTATGCTGCAGTCACAAGCTAACCAAAGTCGCCTTTGTGGACGAGGCCTATATGGCAAAATGGGGGGAAAAAAATGTAAGACGCTTTTTCTCCATTCGCGAACAGACGGACTACGAAGATTATGTCTACCGCAAAGAGGATCTGGCTGAACTTAAAGGCAACCGCTACAGCAAGAAAAGAAACCTCATCAATCAATTCAGAAAATCCCATGTAGAGCTCGGCCGCGTCTCTGTGGAGGCTGTTGGGCCAGGCAATGTGGAAGCATGCCGCCAATTCCTCAACCGATGGTGGAATCTTCGAGACGAAAAGGCCCAAAATGATGAAGAAGCCCAGGGTGAAAAAATCGCATGCAGCCACGCTCTGGACCTTGTGGGAATATTTCCCGATCTTCGGGGTATCGCCCTTCGTGTGGATGGTGAGGTTGCCGCCTTTGGCATGGCCACAGACCTCACCCATGAGATGGCTGATTTCAACTTCCAAAAAGCCGATCCCACCATCAAAGGACTCTACCAGTTTTTTGATAGGCAATGCGCGCGTATGCTCTTTGACGGGGTAAGCCTTATCAACAAAGAGTGCGATATGGACGACCCAGGCCTGCGAAAGGCCAAACGCTCCTACCACCCGGCGTACAGGTTCAAATCCTTTGAGCTGACACTCAAAGAAAAAGATGCCGCAATGCAAAGATAATTTTACAAGCGCCCCCTATTTCAAAAAAGACACTACTCGATTCGATACATTTGAATTGAGTTGATCGAGTTGCCTTGATAGCACACTTGACTCAATGAACCGAAAATAAATTCAACCAAGGCTTTGCGATTTTTCTTCAGGGTGGTCATCACACCAAAATTTGGGTCAAAATACTCAACATCCACCATATCAAGGGCAGCCAGGTGCCCACCTGACTCCAGGTTCAGTACAACGATGAATCGATCCCGTGCTCGAACATGACCCGGAGCACTTTTGGGTGCCAGTAGCCCAAAAAATTGGCGGCACATATCTTTAAGCTTTCGCCCACCACGGTGCAGCTTAAAGTCAATTACAGGGCCGGCGTTGGAATATCGCCCACCTGCAATATAGTCCAATGCATTTTTAACGTTCCATGCCACCCCTTTGGGCGCAACGTTGGTCTGCCCTTGAAAAAACTTGGTCAACTTATCCTGGTTTTTCATCAACTGAATGGGAACCCCTGTCTCTTTTGAAAGTTCGGATGATGTGTAGATGGTTTTTGGAAAAGGATTATCACCATTTCGCTTGTGCTTAATCCAGTACGCCGCAATCCCAAGACACCACCCTTTTACCGTAGTACTCAACGTGTATATACGAGCATCCAGTCTCTGATCGTAAATATGGGTAATAACCACACCCTGCCGGGTCAATCGTTGATGACGCTGCTTACAGAGATCTTCTGTTTTCTGGATATAGCCCCTCGGATCTGAAAAACCATTCTCGTTTGAGCTTTGGACAAATCGATGAGAAAAAAGAAGCGAGTTAAGATAAGCTCGATGCTTTGATGGTGTGGTAAGCGATGTATTGCGAACCATGGCTGGCAGATATGCCGTAAAATAATCCACCATCCCATTCAGAGTGGCGGCATCCCCCCCGCTTCCGCGGGAAGAGCCTCGGGGGGGTAAGGGAGGACGTGAACCCGATCCTATTTCATGACGCGGAGGAAGGGGCGGGGCGCCTCCTGAGCCAATTTCATGGCGAGGCGGCAAGGGCGGAGCGCCACCGGCTTCAATTTCATAACGCGGTGGAAGGGGCGGAGCGGCATCGCTCACAGATGCCTGCGGTTTTTTCACCAATGCGGCATTGCACATGTAGCATCGGGGTACCGGTTTATCAGGAAGAGAATAATTCAACTGACATTTATGACAAACCCAATCGACCAGCATCTCTGTTCTCCTTACTTTTGCATTGAATGCTTGCTGCTATTACCCAGCGTGAAAAGTGGAGATAAAAATCCTTCTTAGGATGACTATTCCGGAACAAGAAGGTCTTTACTCTCTTAAAAAAACCGCTTTGAAATGTTATGCAGAATCACAAGTCTGATAATAAGCAAATGAAAACGGTGTGATTGCCCTACGTCTTAATCGAAAAAACGCCATCTCAAGTTCCTTAAAGAGAAACAAGAGATGACGCGTGGTTATCGTCTTGGGTTAAATAGGGATAGAACCATCATAAAGCAACCTCTATCGGACCTTACCCAACCAAAAGCTCAATATTTGAAGAAGTATGAAAGCCAACACCAAAACGGGATTAGACTTTTTTCTTTTTTACGAAAAAACAAAACAGCTGGTCGTCTGTCTTCCTCTTACCCAATCAGTCCGTCACCGTTTTTTGACCGGTATCGGTAATCTGAATCACACCGCCCCAGGCGCACATAAGCATGCTGGTCTTGTCAATAACCGGCATGGCACCCACCACAACAGTCGCTTTGCCCGGAGTCCACGGACCCGCTGGAACCGGCACACAAGGTGCCGGTGTAAACACCCCAAGTTTGGCTGCTGTCAGAGCGATTACCATCGGATTGGCCGGAGATTTGCACATAACAAAAGGCATCACATTCATCATGGGAGCCATGTCCATAATGTTCGCCACAGGTAACGTCTGCAGTACCTGATTGGCAGGCAGCACCATCAATGTCGCGGGTGCATCTCCAAAGCTGCAGCTAAGCATTGCACAACCTGCTGTAATTTCAGGCATGGGTTACCACCCTTCATTATTCATATCGGTATTGGCATCACCAGCTCCCGCATCATTGTATGCTGCCGGAGAGTCTGGAGGATACCCGTAGTCGTCCGAAGCCGGGGCAGCACCTCCAGGGGCAGCTGCAGAGAACTGAATATTGCCTGCATTAAAAGAGACAAAACTATCCAAATCCACCTTGTAGAGCTCCTGCATTGCCCGCCACTCCACACTGCCTTTGTGTTCTTCAAACGTGGTGAGTTGATTGATATGCTTTACATACGACAAGGTAAACCCTGAAAAAATTTCTGGAAAATAGAGCCTTGGATCAAAATTTTCAATCACACGGTTAATATCCATGGCCACCAAAGCAGCCTGAGCCATTTTCCCCTCTTTAACCAGAATTCCAAAGGCCTCAATACGACGAACCAACATCCCCAAAGCACTGGAGCCCTGCATCTCAGCAGCCAGTCCAATGCCTCCCGATGACGCCGCACCACCTTCCGAAGCTTGCGATGCGTCATCTCCCCCGGCTTCAGACTCCGATTCAGCCTCAAGTTCGGGTTCGCGGTAGACAATGCCTTGAAAACGACGCAACCAGTCTCCCACTTTGGAAAGGCTGTCCAAAACCGGACCCGCAGAGTCTTCCAGAATCATGGTAAGCGCTCGCCGAAGTTCTTCGGAAGCATCAAGGATATCCTGAGCCTCATCGCTGGTAACTGTGGCTACCCACTGATCCCATAAAGCAGCCTGGCGCTCTTCTTCATACTGAAGCTTTTTGGCCAATTGCTTGAAGAACCAGGTAAAGATCGTCTTGACATGATTGGGCCGATTGCGAACAGGCCCCACGGCCTCAAGATTTTCGCCAAAAAGTCCACTCAACGCGGAAAACAGCTCTTTAAGTCCACCGATCCCCTTTTCCAAAAAAAAGCCATAGGCGAAGTAACCGATGATGCGAATATCGTAAATCTCTTCACCCAACACCTCATCGGCTCGGGCCGCCGCCTCTTCATATTTTCCATCTTGAACCAGCGTAGCGATGTCCGTAAACCGGGGGTCCACCGTGGCAAGACCCGGGGAATCTGTAACTGTCAGGGTTCCAGTAATCCGTTCAATGTTCATGGATATTTTCCTTATAGGCTCTGTGTCTAAGGGCTCTTTTCCCGGTAAAAACAGTCCGGACAAAGCAGACTTTCACCCAAGGGGCTGGCGCCCAGTTTGGGAATCGTACGGCCACAGCCATCGCAGGAGATCGTCTCTCTATTGTCCACTTCCACCTGAGGTGTCTTGAATGCCGGAGGAATATCCTCCTCTTCTTCAGCAGGCTCCGGTGCGGGGGGGCGATGCGTCAACGCATGATAACACTTCTGACAAAACAGCAGGCCCAACATCATCTTCCCCTCGCCTTCAGGAACCTCAGCGTCACAAACATTGCACTGCAACGCCTTCACCTCAGGCTTCGGGGGGGGGGCGGTTTCTTCCTTGGTCATCAGGGCATCGAAGCAACTTTTACAGAAAGCCCAATGGGCTACCATGCAGACCTCGTCCTTTTCAAGGGCAACGCCACACTCTTTACATACGTCCATTCACGCTCCTTTACCTACCACCTGCCCACGAAAAAGGCAGACCTTTCGCGGCCCAGGAGTATCTGTACGAATGGTATCGTACCCCAGGCAGCTTTGGGGGTGCAGCTTCACCCAACGACTCTGGGTCTCCAGAACCAGATCAATTACAAGGGCCAGATCCAAAGGGGCAAGCAGAGGAAAGATCAAACGCCTCAATCGATGCCGTGCCTCTTCGGGCCAGGGTTTTCGTGTTTCAGTCTCTTCTTCCTCCAAATAAAGGGTTACCCGTCGCCCCCCCACCGGAATGGGGGTAAGGTGACCGAAAACCGAACGTCCTAAAACACTCGCCCCAAGTTGTATATGTTCTGCCGGCAAATCCCGTGTCAGGGAACCCTTTGTTACTTCCACCCGAGCCTCGGGAAAAGCTCGTGAAAAAAGAAGATGTAGTGCACTCACCGAACGAAGGTCCATAATCTTCAGGCTCTCTGAAGCAAGAAAAAAGGTGGTCCCGCGAAAAAAATGGGCCAACTCAGGGTAGAGGGCACAAACGAAATCCCGAAGAAGTTGGTTATCGAAAAAACGAATGAACTGAGAAAAAAGGGCCGCAGATGTCAGCTCAGATTCCAAAATCCTACGAAAATAGCCCGGAAGCGGAGACTGAGCCGCCAAAAGCCCTATGGAGAGGGTAATCACCACCCTGCGCGTTTCACCATTTTGGTAAAACTTAATGCCGTCAATAACCCGGGACTGTGAACACAAAGTATTTTTCCCGGAAAACCAAATCTGTCGAGGGCCATACCCCATGCACTGAAGCAACCGAATCAGAGAGATGATATCAAACTCCCCGACCCTCTCTTTCATCTCTTTTTCTAAGGCAGTTTGGGTCATGACGTTGTAATCCCATAGGCATCTATCAAAATTTCCATGGTATCCAAAAGCTCAGAGATGGCCTGATTTCGTTCTTCTGACACCTCTTCGGCGGCCAGCGCCTCAAGCCTCTGGTGCATCTCAAGAAGCACCTCAGCCTTTTCTCCCTGCCACGCCGCTTCAATCTCTCTTTTGAATTTTTTAAACAGCGCCGAAAGTTCGCTCTCATCCCCAGGTGTATGGGGTTGAGAAGCCACCTCAGACCGCCCTTTTTTGGGCTGATCCCAGTTGCCTCTCAAACGCTCCAGGACAAAGAGCTGATCCACGCCACTCACAACATATTCCTCCCGGCTACCATCAGCGCAAAAAAGACAGCGGCCATGGCACCAACTGAGATCAAGTAGCCCATCCAACGGGACCCTTGATGTCTCACAAGAGCGTTTTCAGAATCTTCATCTGCCATCATCTCCAGCTCATCCTCCTCCAATTTCGCAGAGAGGCTCTTCATGTATGTTGTTATCTTCACAGGGTTGTCCTGATAACGTCCTCTGAACCCGTAATTGAGACAAAAATAGTAAACCTCAAAAATAAACAACGATGTCTGAGGCTTCAACAAAATATCGTCAAGGATCTCGAAGAAGACCTCTCCGGCATTCTCGATCTGAAACAGCTCTTTTTGAAGTGATGGCCACCCCGTTTGTGTGCGTCCCAAAAACTGCCCGAGAACCACCTCATCTATTTGTGCCACAATGGGAAAAAGGATGAGGTAGGTATCTCTTTCCGAATACTGCTCGGTAAGTGTTGCCTTGAGAAAGTCGAGTTGGGTACGAAGTTCTGAGCGAATGGCCACCAAATCCTCTGATGCCATAACCGAAGAGGCCTCATCCCCTTCCATGGCATCTCCCGCGTCTTCGGCCCCAAGCATCCGCTCACCAAGGCGAGAAGGACCGCACAGAGACTCCAGTTTTCTGTAGGTTTCGTAAATGGCTTGCCAGTATCTGTTTTTCATCAGCTTCTCCTGTCCCGTTTACGGGCCTTGGTTACACGGTTTCTTCGCCCTTCTTCACTTCGACTCGAACCGCCGCCACCCAGGCGTCTAGTATAATCCCTACATGCTTCATAAAAACATCCACCAAAGGGGCCAGTTCTTCGCCATACTCAAAAAACTTAAATGTATAAACACAGGTGATAACCCCAGCCCCCTTGAGCTGTTGTGCTGAAATCTCGGTTTGCACATCCTCCACCAGGTGAAGCACCGGTGCAAAACAGCTTTTCTGGTTAACCCCCAATGCCAAAAGGATTTCGTTAAGATCGTTTTTGGTCAACATGGCTCGGTTTGTCAGCGTGAGAAACCTCAAAAAGGCATCTTCATTCTGATGCAGAGGACTCTCCGCATGGGCAACGGGTTCTTCTGCAAAGGCCCATAAGACACCCGCCATCTCCCGACTCCAGGGTGCCACCTCATGCCTCTGGCCCACCACATCGGAGAACCAAGGCTGAATCCATTGTGCTGTGATAGAGAGGGTGCGTGGTTCTTCAAATGCCTCTGGAAAATGGATTCCCAGATGGTGCAACCGACGACCGTCTGGGGTGACCTCTTCCTGGCTCTCCCACGACGGTGCCGAGTTCGAAAGGATATTGGAGTCAATGGGTGACAACCCTTCTGGGGTCACCTCAAACACCCCCTTAACCGAGTGAAGACGATACTCCTTCTCCATATCTGGGTGCATAATCAGCAGAGACTCTTTGGTTCCATTGCAGATAATGGGTCGGGCTCTGTCTTCCCGAATGTTCATCACGGGAACAGCAAACAGATGAAAAAGTTCGCGGGAGAGATTCACACCACCGGGCCACGCCGAATCCAGATCAAAACAAAGGGTAAAACGCTGCCACGGTCTTTCAGGCTGTGGAACATCCACATGGATGAAGAGCTCCTGCCAGGGAAAATGAAAAAAGAGCCGCTCTTTTTCCAGAGGATGAAAGGTACCATACTCACTTTCTGCCTCACCAAAGCTCACCTTACATGCCATCTCTTCATCATCTGAAAATCGCACCGACACGCCCTTCATATGACGAGCCAACCCGCTGTAAATGGCAAGGGTGGTGTTGTAGTCGCCCAAATGGTTCAGAAAAAGGCTGATCCGACCAATGAGATCATTTCTGGGATAACTGGCTCCAAGGGTTATGCGAAGCTGTGTCTCTCCGGTTTCCAGCCGTGCAGCCTGTACATCCTTCACTTCCACGGGAAGCAAATTCAAAGGGTGCGTGCTCTCAAAAAGAGCGGTATTGCCCTTCTCTGGATACACCCCGAAAACCGTACCTGATGGCAACAAAATAGGCTCAGCCAGCTTGGCTGTGGGCTTGGCCTGAACCACCCCTATTGAGGGCAATGGGGTCATGAGCCAAGGAAAAAACTGCTGAAACATGCGGCGATGGGTGGTTCCCATATGACGCTCTGCCGCCAGTCGTGTCCGCGCTGAAAAAAGCGCCATGGCCTCAATAAGACGTCGAACATCGGGGTCCTCTCGATCCAGAGGGGCCTCCGGGTACCGATCTCGGTATGCCAGGCGAAAGGCGTCAAGCCCCTCCATCTCCTTAAGGAAAGAGCGGTAAAGCGCGTCATCTATTCGCATATTCTACTCTCTTCTCTTTTGAAATCATTGTGCATTATCCCAGCTTTACCATGCCTCCCACAGAGGTGGCTGCGCCCTTCAGTTCGGCAGCTCCAGTGGCTTTAAGCCCAAGCTGCCCTTTGGCTTCCACCGTTACCATGGTTCCTGACATCTCCGTACTTTGCGTCCCCTCTAAGGTCACTTCCATACCTGAGAGTTCCACTGCATTTTGTCCCGAAACGGCCACCTCCTGCCCACTGATTTCCGCCGCTTGATTTGCCGAAACAGAAACAGCATCCCCTGTAATGGTATGGTCTTCTCCACTCTCATAAACCGACTCTTTTTCTGCCTTCACCGTCACCGTTTCTGCTTCAACGGTAAATTCGCCACATGAGATGGCCACCGATCCATCGGTCTGAGTGATGGTGCTGGTCGATTCATCTCCCTTTACAGTCATTGTGATGCTTTTCCCATCCATCACAATGGTTTGGGTCAACTTTTCATCGGCATCCTCGGTGGTGATGGTCACCCCGGTCTCTTTGCTGATCTCTACCGTGCAAGTCAAAGTTCCCACACGCCCCCCTTCGCCCCATGGCCTTGTTCAAGAAACCCACCGACTCCATTCTCTTAGCTCTTCTCTTCAAGGGCCTGAAAAATCATGGTCCCTTCCTGAATCTGCAAGGAGACCTTGTCTTTGCCTGAAACTTTCTCAATATTTAACTGGGGTTTTCCATCCACATAAACATGCTTGATAGAGGTGCCATCTTCAGCTGTTTTTCCCATAAAGAGATGATTGCCCTGGCTCTCCATGGGAAGCTGACACCCCGGGCCATAATCAAGAAACTGAACAATCTTTGCCTCATGAAGCCCCAATGCCACCAACACACGCTGATCTTTATAGGCAGGAAAAAAGAAATGACCTGTGGAAAATGTGGGTTCAAGAGGTGCCACAATCTGCTGATCTTCGAGAAGGGGAATGGCAACCTTGTAGGACTCGGCTGATGTATCCGATGCTTCGTAAACTTGATAAGTTGTCTCACCCTCATCGCCCTCTTCACTCACGACTTTCCCTTCCAAATACACAGGATAAATGGGTGGAATAAATTGAGGAATCGGAAGAAATGTCTCTGTGCTCGACTCCGCCACGGAACTCATGGAAAAGGAGAAGTCCCCTTTCGATTTTTCAAGCATCGCCAGAGGATTGTCTTTATCGCCTTCGGCTTCAATGTGAACTGAAATCACTCGAAACACTTCGCCAACCACAAGGGTATTTTTACTCCAATACCCCGATTTAAATTCAAACATCGTACCAGGAGAAAAAACTTCCGCTGGATATCGACTGTGGGCCAGGTGAATCTCAAGGCTTCGGCTTCGAATCTTTTCGGTCATCAAAGTGGTACACTCTTCAAACTGCTCGGGAACGGGAAAAGAGCCAGGATAGTCACGAAACGTATCGGGCAGAACCTCCTCACGAGTGATCTCTTTGGTCTCGGCCCCCAAAGCGTAGCTGTTAAGCATGCGTTCCTGATAACGGGGCGTCTCGGGAAAGTGCATGGAGTAATCATCCAGATGATCACGAGCCAGAGAGACCGTTGCCTCGCCTTCTGCCTTTTCCGAGGTCAGGCTGTACTCCCCCTTCTCATAGTCATAGAGCAGCATGCCATTTCGTGAATCCGCAAGCCAAATGAGCAGGTCATAAAAACTGGCGCATCCCGGACGGGAAAAACCTGGTAAAACGTTGATAGCCCGCTCTGAGGTAATGGGGTCCCACTGGGTTTCCAGGGTAATACCACACGCATTTGCGTCGAGAAGCTCTTTCAAAGGCCCGTCTACCAGAAGAGCGCATGGATGGTGCTGCCCCCAGAGAACCCTTCCCTCATCCGCAAAGGAGAGACTGTAATATCGAAAGAGCACGGAGCCAGTGCTTAACTCCAAGTTATCCATGGTAAGCTCTCGTACCAGGGCTTTTTCGGTGACCACGCCTTTAAGTGAAAGGGGAAGAGCTTCCTCCTCTCCGGTCACCAGCCCCGCTGCAACAGTAAGAGAAACTCTGGCTGACTTCTGGGTGATAAAGAGTTCAAGGAGGGCGTCTTCTCCCGTTTCGGCATCCACCCAAAACCCCAGAGAACCCTCGAATCCCCAAGGTTGCAGAGTCAGGGAGAGATCTTTCACCTGCCCACCGGGCACGGTGACTGCGGTTTCCCCCACTGTTACTTCAAGGGTAATCTCAAGAGATTCACTATGAAGTTCCACTTCAGGCATGATCTTGTCTCGCCTTTATAAGTTTTTAATATGGAGATTCTTATTGACGGAATTGAACTCCATCAAAAGTGATTCATGGGTCTCTCTCACCCGACACTCCAGTTTGAAGGCAAGGCGGAAAGGATCGGAGATATCTTCAATGGCAAGATCGATAAGCTCCACCCGTTTTTCATAGGTCTCAATATTGAAACGGATCTCTTCCATAATCGCCAGGGAGAGCTGATCCCGGGAGCTGTACTCGTTCATGTCCCGAATACCAAATCCGACCAAAAAGCTCCCATACCCTTGACGGGAGTTGAGGATGTTATTCAGATTATTAACAATACCTCGAATACTGTGGTCGCTTTGTCCCCCGGTATGGTTGGGTCTGAACCGATCGAAAAAAGACATGGTTATCCACCCATACGCCAGTAAACATAATAATCCGCCTCCGTGAGATCGGGCCTGCTAAAAAAAGCCAGCGACTTCTCATTTAAGGCATGGTCCCACTCTTCACTCTCACGAATCTGGTAAAACTCCACTTCAGCACCGAATGTGTGTTGAAATGGTGGACGCTCCACCTTCTTGATAGGAATTCCATGCAAGGCCATTTTATGGACGAATGGAAGCCTGGAAGACCCCGCTATCTTTAAATTATCCACTGAAATACGATCCGTGATTTGGTGCTTCTGAACAAGAAAGTAGACATCGGCAGCCTGACGCAACTCTTCGGGAAGATCCACCTTGTAAAGGTTGTCCTGACGCTTAAACCCAACATACACAGGCTTGCTTCGTACCAGCTGCATCTGATCCATTAGACGCTTCATCACCTCTTTCAATGCCAAAGGCCGAGTGTGATCATAAGGGGCTGTGGCCTGTTCGGGGTTGGCATTCCGATAAAAGCAGACATCGGTGTAGAGGCCTTGCACGGCATCATAGAGATACCAGGGGTGCAAATGAACCCCGCCTATCACGCCAGCCACAAGGCGCTGGGCCCCAAGCACGGCCTTTAAGCACTGCTTGACACTAAAGAGGCTGTCACCGCTCAAGTAACTGGAAGAGTCCATGGTCAGGTTGTAGTGAAAAAGCTCCAATGACTCCATCAGACTCTCCAGCTCCTCTTTAAAAAAAGGAGACGCCCCCACCTGCAAAAGAGGAGGAATGTACTCTTCGGAAAGGCTCCAGAAACCTTCGGGGCTTTTTACCGCTTCCAAAAGCTTAAACGTCTCGACAGCGGTGCCCTGGGTTTGCTCGGCGCTCAGCTCAAGACGATAGAGGTCTCGTTTCACAGGCTGATTTTCATCGGGTTTCCCTGCCGAAACATCACCCACGGCTTCAAGGGAATCCAAGACATGAAGAAAGACAGGGACCGTTGTCATACCAGTCAGTTCAAGATTAAAAGGCGCCACGCGGGCATTACCCGGCACCTGAAACAAGGTTCCAGATGCGGAAACAAAGGAGAGATTCTCCACCGACAAAACCCCTTCTGAGAGAAGAGAGTTTTTGATCCTGAACTCTCCCACCCCGTAACAGGGCAACCCCTGCAGACGAAATCGTATCATGGTATCAGCGAGAATCGAATCTTCCAGAGCCACCATGTGCTTCGGGAGCAGGGCTTGTCCCATCTCCCAGCGGACACGTGCCAGTTTCTCATTCATGATCTTGTTACTCTTCTTCTCTAAGGGTTAATTTTCGTCTTCGAAGGCCTCATCTGTACGGCCCAAAGAGACCTTCGAAGCGAAATGGTTATGGATGATTCTAGCCCACTTGAACTCCCCAGCCTTTAGCCAGCTTGGCGCTGACAGAAAAAGCCAAATGGAGATCTTGCTTCACCTCCTGCGGGTTCACGCCCACAGAGAAGTCAAAGTTCAAGGGGTTGGCGACCTCAAAGCCAGCCTCTTGGGAAACGCTGATGTTCAACTCACTGCCTGATTTTTCAACAAGCCCGAGAAGAGCCGTGTCATTGGAGTGAAAGGCCTTGAAGTACTTCTTCTCAACGGGATCAAATTGATAGACGTTGAATTGAAACTCCACGTTGGTGTTGGAAAGTTCTGAATTGGTAAGAACCGATGCATCGGTCTTGTTGACGGTAGAAATTTGGCACGAAAGGCTGATACCTTCGGCAAAACCACCGTTCCAGAAGATGTTGGACATGATACCCACCACCTTCACCTTGTCACCGGAAACGTTCTCGGGATCTGTTACCTCCAGATCTGCTGCGAACTCTTTGTCGCCGACTTTTAAAGCGGTAACATGCCCCACTGCGTCCTGGGCGTCTTTTTGAAAGTTGAACCCCTGGGTTACACTGCATGGGATACTGGTTTCTGCCATGGGTTTTCCTCCTTCACGTAAAAGTGTCACATGATCTGCCAGGTGCCTTTTGACCCGACAAGTGACAGTTAAATTATCTGGCCCCCGGAAACAGACGTTTCCGGGAAAAAGGGATTACAGTCTGGCATCCAACCGCAACTCAGCATCCATGCCCTCAAATTGAATGTGGGGCAAAATTGCCATTTCACAGTCATACCAGCCGATCATCCCCTCACGTTCAACAACCTCCACCGAAGCGGCCTTAAACGGGTAGTAGCGAAGGGTCAGGTCATCGGGGTTCACCACCGTGGTGACAAACTGGGTAATCCAGTTGGAAAGCGTGTTTTTAATATAGGGCGCATCGGCACTGCTGCCGATGTTATCTCGCATGATGGACTTCACATAGTGGGCAATGCGTGTAACAGAGAAGGTGTAAGAAAGGTTCGTTACCAGTTGCGAGTTTTCGGAGTCTTTGGGATCTTTGAACCGCTTGGGTTTTTTCAAAGACTGACAACTGAAAAAACAAGCGTCGGCGGTGCCCTTGCGATAGATCAGCGGAATAAAGCCGCTGTTGGCAAACTCCAACTCTCGGTAGTCGGGAATGGCCATCTCCACTGGAATCTTCATCTCGTCTTCTCCTCTAATGTTAAAGGAGTGCACGGGAAGTCCATTCACCAAACCACCGCCTTTGGGCCCTCTGATATACTGACACCACCCAGACTGCTCAAAAGAGCGGACCATATTCTGAGCAAAAAGCATTGTACTGCTGCCCCAGAGATAACTGCCGTCACTGCCCCCTTCCACCTCTTCCACAAAGGGAATGTCACGACACGGGTTGGTCTCAGGATCGAACGGCAGGCGCAATACATACCGAGGCAGGGTGAGGCCGATATAGGCCGCCACCTCCGAATCCCGAAGCTTGTTCCAGGAACCATACTTGGGATGGTTCATCAAGCCTTCAAGATCTTTGATGGCCGCCAGCTCATCAATAGAGTCACAACCGAAAAACTTCGGCGAAACAGACCCAACAAAAGGAGCATGACTCGCTGCAGCCACTTTACCCATAATTTTGAGCCAAAACTCATCATCAGGGGTGTGTTCAAACTCGTGAAGGCCAAGAATACAGCCAAAGGGCTTGCCACCATACTGATCGTACTCGCTGACATAGACTTTCTTGAACAAGGCGCTTCCGGTAATGTCCACGGCATTGGCCTCGAAGTCGTCGTAGAGCTCATCCTTTGATACGTCCAGGATATCAATCATGATATCGGCTTTGAAGTTGGTGTTTAAAACCAAATCGTTCAAAGAGCGCCACGCAGATTCCATTTTTTTAAACTTGTCTTGGTGGATAATCTGATTCAATTGCGCATTGACACAGGTATCAATGCGGGCAATGAGGTCTTGGATATTGCCTTTATCCAGACGCCCCACAGAAGGATCCACATTAAGCAGGAACGCTGCAAGCCCTGAGATAAAACGGTTTTCATCGCTGATATCCGTGCGAACCACCTGCAACTCCTCTTGCACCATGGGCACATGGTCGTCCACTTCGGTGGCAAGCCTCATACTCGATAAAAAACGTTTCAGGTCTAGCGTTTGGGTCTCTTCTGCGGTTTCAACCGCCTGTTTGGTCTCTTCTGCCATGGTCGTTACCTCCCACTTTCGTGAATTCGATCAAAGCCCCTGACAAGATAAAAGATTTACGAATCACCCTGTCCGGGAAGCTTTAAGCTCTCATAGTCTTTGAGTTCTTCCAGCATTTTTGCCAAGGACTCCTCATTTGACATCAACTCGTTTAAAAGCTTTCGGAACTCCTTGCGGTTGTCCACATTGGAGACCACCTCTTCAAGAAGCGCCTTCATCTGCAGCAGTCCTTTCAGCTTGGGAACATGCTTTGCCACTTCATCGGGATTAAATGACTTTATGGAGGTGATGGGGATCTCCACGTCTATCTCTTCTCCAGTTTCAGGATCGATCTTGTTGTCCACGGCAAACTTCAAGGACATCCCCATATCCTTCATCACTGAGTCGGTGTTGGTCCCATCAAGGCTTCTCAGGCGTCGTTCTTCAAGATCCACAGCACGATCCTTTGAACTTCCCTGGGAAAAGTCACCTTCCACCAGCAACCTTAAGGGAAGCGTGGTATCTTCCGGTTGTCCATTCACTTCGGTTTTGTACCTGAGCGTTAGACGCGACTTGGGAATTTCATCCTGAATGGCCATCTCTCATACTCCTTATATGCTTATTGATTTGGTTACACTGCGGATGGCCCGCCACCAGGCTTTTCATCAAAAAACCCGTCAGCAGAGACTCACACGCCGTTCTCCTGCCTTTTATGTTTCCGGTGTCACCGGACTGCCGTCATAATGGCCCTCCATCAACCGGGCACGAAGCTGAGTAATGCATTGAAACACCGGGCTCTTGGCCCGTTTTGAAAGTGCACCGGATATCCAGGCATCCCGGCACCAATGTGCATCGGGGACACCAGGCGCTTCAAATTTTGGGTAGATGGGGTAAACTCCCATACGATCGGGAAGGCAGCCTTCTCCCATCTCTGTGGTGATAAGATGGGTCACCTCGCCTTTAAGCCTTTCAAAAAAATCAGCACCACCCCGCGCCCCAGTAAACCCTACAAGCACCATCATGCTTGTGCCTTTAAAATCGGCCCGAGGATATGCAACCACTCGAAAAAAAAGATCTGTCTCTCTGGATCGCTCGGCCAAAAGGGCCTCCACCTCTTCAACCGGGTAGCAAATCCCATGACGCGAAAGCGCCGGGCCTTGTGTGCAAAGCCAGACTTTACCGTGGGCAGCCAGCATCATACCGGTTGGGTGCATTTCACCTTCCAAATCTCCCGCACGGTTGATATGAAGAACACCTACCTGATAAAGATCATCTGCTTCACTCCCCTCTTCCCCCACCTGCCAGAGGCTCCCCGGCATGGGCAACCCACCGGGATGAGCCATCCCTTTTTTCCGCATAGAAAAAAGAGTTGAACCGCCAAAGGCCGCATCCCACCTAAGATTGAAGCTGTACGATTCTGCCATGGCTGGTTTTGAAGCGAACATTTGCCAACGATCGTATTCAAAAGAACTCACCGGATCTTTAAACCAGGCCCCGATTCCCTCTGGCAGAACAAGTTCTTCTTCCAAAACCAAATTTCTAAGCTCCGGTGTTACCCCTAAAACATCAGGAGCAGCCTCTTTGAGTATGCCGTCCCACTTCACCAGTTCAGCCGTGGTGATATGAATGGTGGTTGCTCCACAAAGAAGTGATGAAAGCAAGAGTGAGGGCTGATACTGAAGCACATCGAAACTGGGTGTACAAATACACATGCCAGGATAGAGACCAAGCCCCAATGTTCCGTCCCGTGCTGCGCCCAGATAGACCGTATCGCTGGTGACGTCCACCGGCTCAGGGGCTGCCCCTGTGGCCGCAGGAAAAAGCCTGAAAACCACATCTCCCGTGGCGTATCCATGAAAACTGCGGTGGTCTGAAGGCACATCGCACTGTGTGGCAACCAGAGGGAGAATCGACTCCTCCCAATCCTTAAGACTTTTTGCACCGTTTTTGTCGGTGGAAATCCACTTGGGTTCAAGCACGTCAAGTCGCGTCTTCATCCAACGATGTCCAGAGAGTGGAAGAAGTGAGATCACGGCACCCAACCTAAGCGCTGCAAGAAGGTCGGTGGCCAAGTCCAACCCAACCTGCCGAACCAGGCAGAGGCTATCGCCTTCACGGAGCCCCACGCGGGTCCATTTGGCTGCCTTGATGGCGGAAAGTCGCCCCAGCTCTTGCCAGGAGAGCTCCTCTTTTTGACCTGCCGCGTCAAACCACACCATGGCCGGATGCCCGGAATTCCTGTTTCGTCCGATAATATCGTGATAGAAGTCATACTTAGTAAAAAGCGCACTGGCCCCATGGGTTGTGTAAAGAGCATCAAGACTTCGCTTGAGGTCTTTGTAAAACCCTTCGGGTTCCTCCCAGCTCTCAGAGAGCCAGGTAGGCGGGGTTTCCGGCTCAACTGCAACGGCCTGCAGCCCAGCAACCATCTCATGGGGAGCCCATACGTCTTTCATCATCAGGCGTCACCATCCTTTTTTCTACGAAGCTTTCTCCGTACTTCTACCAAGTTGTTACCCTGCACCTTGATGGTGTATTTCTTTTTAAATGGCACCTGAATTCGCATCTTCCAATTGCTCCCAGGATCGGTAAACATGCCATACACAGCAAGGTCCGCCTCTTTGGGTCGGGGTATCTGAAACTCCTTTCTCTTACCTGGGAGAATCAGTGACCACCCCAAAAGAGCTTCGTCGCGATTTTCTGCATGCAACATGCTGGCAACTTGATCGTAATACTCTGTAAGAAAAGTATTTTTGTTCACCTCCCGAACCATCACATAGAGCGGACGGCCATCATTGGCATTCGCATCAGGAATAATATGCAGAGATACCATCTTCTTTTTTCCACACCCTACTCCTCCGGCCAAAAGCAACAGCACGATGACAAGCCAGCACAACGTTCCAAATGATCTACTTTTTCTTTTCTTGATCTGATTCATGACCCGGTCCCTCATGTGAGATTGATGGCGTGTTATTTTGGTAGTCTGAAAATGGCCCAGGGATCCCTGCTCCGTATAGCAAAGCTCAACTGGTAACCACGAGTATCACCCGAACCAACCTGGCCTGATTCAACAACCCTCACTCTTCTTCTTCCCTGGTATTTTACCACCCATGTAAAGATAGTGGGCTCAGCCCCAAGCTCTTCACTTCTCAAGGTGGCATTATCAACTTCTCCTGCAGAGAGTTCGGCCAGGGCATCTTTGGCATGGCTATTTTCACTGCGTTGCAAGAGATGGTAAAAGCTCCAAGCAGATCGACCCACTGTTACAGCGTTATACAACTTGCTCTTCCTACCACTGGGTGACGTCAGCTCCATTCCAACGGAGGCGCTGCTCTCTCTCGACCAATCAAACTGCATCACCTGCCAACTCGGTTTTTGGTTGAATCCGAAAATCGAAAAATCACTGACATGAAGGAAGGAGAGCGAGACCACTGGCTCACCCGCTTTTAAACGAGGAAGAGGATAAGCTTTCACCATAAAAGTCAGGGGAACCTGGTCCCCATTGCTATCCCAAAGCGTGGTGGTAAGCCTCTGGATTGCATTCACGGTTGGCAGCATGTGCCCAGGGACTTCAAAACTCTCAAGAGGTGTTGGTTTTAACGCCCAAATGCCCTGATCCTCTTCGACAAACGACCCAAGAAGATCACGAAAGACCTGCCAGAAGTGACCATTGGGATGGGTTGCCCGCCCAAGGGTTGCAAGGGGCACATCCCTGCCAGAGGTACGGTTAAATGGGAACAAATCGTGTAGCGGCTTAATATCCCGTTCATAGAGCTTATCCCAAATCAGCGAAACCTCTCTTTCAATCTCGGGTTTGCCGATACGGTAAGCCGATAAAACGGGCTCCATAAAGGCACGTTCCCACTCTGGTGGAATGCCCACGCTGTCTACCCACTGGCTCATAAGGGTAAGAAAGGAGTTCTCACTGCCCAGAAGCATGGCATAACTGACACGTGCCAGGGGTGAAAGGCGCTCTTCAAATTTACCAGGTTGGGCATCGCCACCTCCCATGGCATCCACTTGAAGAAGCATCTGGGTAAGCAGCGATTTATAGGTATCCATCTCAGGATAGACACCCTTTTCTTCAGCCAGCAGTTGTCCTAAAAATTCAAAGGAGACCATATGCTTGGCAAACGCATGAAGGTAGCTGTTGTCCCCGATCTCCAACAGGGTATTTTCTTTTACGGAAATCAAGACATCCATAAGAGGGGATGAGGGCCGTGTGAGTTGCTGGAGCACCAGGCGCAAGGTAGACAAAGAGGTGGCCCCAATGTTGAAGTCTAGATAGTAGTTGCGATACGCGGCCGCATAGCTTTCTCCGTATGCATCCACCTCGTTGTAGAGGAACTTGGAGAAAGCAGTTTTATCCCTTTCGGGAATGGGCAACTCATTAATAAAGCCCGGAAGTTCTGTGGTTACCGGCTTCACACGTTTGAGGAATGCTCGGTGGGTAAAACGGCCGTCCACGCGTCCCTGCCTCTGAAAGAGAAACATGCCGGTATTGATTCCGTTCATAACCAAGTCAGGAAACTCTTCATTGTCGTTAAAGAAAAGAGTCCCTTCCTGCTTTGCATTGAACTTCATGAAGTCGTTGATAAGAAAGCTCATGCGACTTCGATTAAGCAAATCGTTCCACAGGGCAGCACTGAACTTGAAATCGCGTCCGGCCAACACAAATTGGAAAAAAGCATCGCCTGTGGTGTCAAGCCCCTTATACGCCTTCATCACCTTGAGATTCTCATAAAGATCCGCCATATTCATCCCTGTGGTTACATCCGGACGACTGATGCGAGAACGAATAAGAAAACGGAGAAACTCTTTGACGGGCTTGTTCTGGATCTGGGTTTTGAAATCTTGTGATTTGACTTCCCGCGTGTTGATGGAGAGCATCGCTTCACGGCGAAGAAGATCGGAAATTTTGACAGAGAGATCGTAGCGCTCCAACTCGTGGATTCGAGCCAGAAACTCTTCAGCCTCGTCCCGAATCGCCTTAAACTCGGCACTGGTCATCACAGACTGAAAATAGGCCTTCTTTACCTTTTCAAAAAAGACTGTAATGGCAAGTGGATTATCCACAACACTTTTTTGGGTGTTGTAGATATAGTCATCCATATCAAGAGTAATGTCCGAGGTGTCGGTATTGAAATTGACATAGTCTTCAATCAACAGACGAGAGAGGCCGGTGTTGTCGGCCCACACGTCGATATTTTCCATCACCAGCTTTCCAAGATCATTGCGTTTGGTGGAGTAGAGAATTCCCATAAGATAAAGGACCCGGCTTCGGCCGCTCACCTGATCCTCTTCATCCAACGCATCCATATCCCAGGAGCTTGATGAAAGCGTAAACTTTTCCAACTCGGGAAGAAGATAGTAATTACGGATATTCTCTATTCCTCGCCTGAAAATTTCCCGGTTGGCTTGAGGAAAAAAGTCCGGCAGAAGATCGACAATCCTCTGCTGCTTTATTGTGGAGAGTGGATCGACAAAAAGCTTGTGTATGTTCTGGTTGTACTGGCTCAAAGGAGCCTGCTCAATCACCCTGATCTGATCGTAGCGTTCCTGAATCAGTTGATGCTCATAGATAAAAGCCCCCACAAGGTATGCCACCCCCACTATCCCTAAGACGGCTGCTGCAATGCGATGCCGAAACAGAGGATTAAACTTCTGAATCTCCGTTGACGTGAGCAGCGTCTCAAAGGGGTTTGAAACAGAAGAATTTTCATCCGAAAGGAAGGCAAGCGAAAGCGTCACCACCTCAGGTTCTGGAGTCAGAGGATCTGGACTCTGAAGCACCGATATAAAACGGTAAAACTGCCCCAAAAGTTCGGGTGCTGACTCCAAAAAGGTAATGATCTTCAGGTAGTCGGCAGCTGGTAGCGAGATAAGGGCCCGGGAGAGGTGCGCTTCGTATGGCACCAAGCACTCAGAGATTTTCGTCAGATCCTCTTTTGAGTTAAACTCCAACTTCAGGGGAATACGATGCTCTTTCAAGAAACGGGCAAACTCGGTAAACCCCTCCTGGGACTCCATATTGGTGAGAACCATCCTCACCTGAATTGGCTTTCTGCGAATACGCGCCAAAAGGTTGATCTTCCCACGAAGCATCTGGGCCTCTTTTTTAAGAAAGAGAGGCTCATCGGTCTGAAAGGACGCCGCATTGAGAACCACCACCGCTGTGGGGTCTTTTCGTCTAAAAAGTGGCTTCCACAATTTCAAAAGCGCTATGCGGGCCGCTTTGGTGGTGTCATTTAAAATAGAGGCTGGAATCTCTTGAACCAACACCTTGGTACCCAGATAGACCTGAAGCAATGGGTTTGCCGTGTAGCTGGGATAAAACTGTCTGGCATGCCCCTGCCAATCGGTGTGGTTGTTAATCAGCATGCTCTTGCCGGAGCCGCTTTCGCCAAACACCACAAAGTGCTGGTAAACCATAATGATTCGACGAAACTCTCCAGGAATCTGATGCAGAAAACTTTTCCACGCTTTGATCAGACTCTTGGGGCTGATGCTTGGAGCCTCTTCAACCTCTTTGGGCTTTGGGGCGGCATCCTTGGCGGCCTTGCCTTTGCGCTTCTTCACAACGACAACCACCACAATCAAAAGGACCAAAAGTACCAAAATGACAGGCACCCACACCGCATACTCTTCCGGAAGAAATTTTTGTATCTTTTTGAGCCATTTCATCTTGAGCAACCATCTCCTCTGATAACGGAGTCCCTATGCCGGCAAGCCACCGACCCCTTAAATTCATGATGTGCGGAAGCGCCTCATAATCAAATGCTCCCGGTCTTCATTCCTGAAGTGTCATCTTTGGGAACAATCAAAATCTCACCCTCCTCCTCCCGAAGCCAAAGGTTCCCTCCGGGCTGAAAGGTTCCATCAAGAATACCCTCAGCCAGAGGGTCTTGAACCAGCGTTTGAATCACACGTGCCAGGGGTCTTGCCCCCATAAGTGGGTTAAAACCCCGCTCTGCCAAAAAGGCCTTGGCAGAATCATCCACCTCAAGGTCTATATTCTGCTCAGCAAGGAGCTTTTTCAGGCGCCCCAACTGAATCTCGGCAATGGGCACCATGTTGTCGTGAGAGAGTTGACGAAAAACGAGAATATCATCCAGACGGTTAAGAAATTCCGGTCTGAAGAAATTCCGCACAGCATCCATGATGCCCTGATTCATTGCCGCCTGCTCTTCATCGGTCTCTACAGGTTGGATATTCTCGGCTCCAAGGTTTGAAGTCATCAGTACAATGGTGTTTGCAAAACTCACCGTATTGCCCTGGCTGTCTGTGAGACGCCCATCATCCAAAAGCTGAAGAAAAAGATTAAAAACATCGCCATGAGCCTTTTCCACTTCATCAAAAAGGATCACACTGTAAGGCTTTCTGCGAACGCTGTTGGTGAGAACGCCCCCCTCTTCGTACCCCACATAACCAGGAGGAGCTCCCACCAGACGGGCCACCGTGTGCTTCTCCATAAATTCGCTCATATCAATACGCGTCAGGGCGGTTTCATCGTCGAAAAGATAACTGGCGAGGGTTTTGGCTATCTCCGTCTTTCCGACCCCGGTTGGGCCCAACATTAAAAATGATGCGATCGGCCGACCCGGATTCTGCACACCGGCTCGAGAACGGCGAATGGCTTTGGCAATGGCACTGATGGAGTCGTCCTGCCCCACCACCCGCTGGCTCAGCCATCCTTCCAGATTCAACAAGCGTTCCCTTTCGGCCTCCATCATCTTGGAGACTGGAATACCGGTAACGCGTGACACGGTGTCAGCAATCTCATCTTCGCCAATAACCCCACGACGCCCATCTTCACTTTCTGTCGCCATCTCACCTAAGGCTTCCACACGCTCAGAGAGGGAAGGGATCACCTTGTGCTGGAGCTCGGCCACCCTTGCAAAATCTTCGGTTTTGATCTTTTCAGCCATCTCGTTTTCAGCTTCGGCAAGCGCGTTTTTTACCTGGGAAATCTCCTGAAGGGCCATTCGGTTTTTCTGCCAAGTGGTCAATTTCTCTTCAAGGCTTCCCTTGACTTGGCCATGTTCGTGAACCAATGCCTCTCTTTCAGCAACCCGCTCGGCCTCCTCTTCATGGGCAAGGCCTTGAATTTTTAATGACAGCTCTTTTTCACGGGATTCCAGATCCCGAATGTCAGCGGGGCGTGCAGCCAAAGCAATACGCACAGAAGAGGCCGTTTGATCCATGAGATCCACGGCCTTATCAGGAAGAAAACGATCGGTGATATAACGCGCTGAAAGCCTAGCCGATGCCTGCAGGGCTGCATCAAGAAATCGTACGCCGTGGTGCTCTTCATAGCGGCCCTTTACCCCACGCAGAATATCCACGGCCTCTTCCACGCTGGGCTCATCCACCTGCACAATCTGAAAACGACGCATCAGCGCCGTATCGGTTTCAATATGTTTTCGATATTCTGAGAGTGTGGTGGACCCGATACAACGAATCTCACCGCGAGAAAGGGCTGGCTTCATAAGATTGGCGGCGTCCATAGAGCCTTCAGAGCCTCCTGCACCCACCAGCATATGAATTTCATCTATAAAAAGAATCACATTGCCTGCTGCAATGACCTCGGCCAATACAGACTTAAAGCGCTCTTCAAATTCTCCACGAAACTTGGCACCCGCCACCATCTGCCCCATATCCAGAGAGAGAATACGCGCTCCCTTCATATCTTCAGGCACTTCACCCCTCACAATACGCTGGGCAAGACCCTCCACCAGGGCTGTCTTTCCTACCCCCGGTTCACCTATAACAATGGGATTATTTTTCAAACGACGACCCAAAATTTGAACAGCCAGCGCCACTTCGCGCTCTCGGCCGATCACGGGATCCATATCTCCCTTCTGGGCTAAAGCTGTGATGTCGGTGGTGTAGATGGCAAGGGCTTCGCCAGCCACTGAATCCGAAGCTGCAAACGCATCGGACTCGGCACCCGATCCAGAAGCAACCAGAGCATCCACAGCATCGGTGGAGACTCCTGCATCTTTAAATGCCTGCAAAACATTGGCATCCGAAGTGGTAGCCACCATCAAATGCGCCATGGTAATTTTTGGGGAGTGGCACTGGGCAGCGAGTTCATCGGCATGGATAAAAACCCGCTCTAAATCACGACTCACAGGTGTTTGCTGGCTGCCCGCCTTTGCCTTGGGGTGTGTCAGTAGCTGCCCATCAATACGGGCCTTCAAAAGAACCATATCCGGTCCCAACCGCTTGAGCAGCGAAACACTTTCGGCACCCTGGTCAGACAAAATGGCTTCCAATAAATGCCATACCGTCACATACTGATGATCTTGTTTCACAGCTTGCCGACAGGCCGCTTCCACCCGTCCTTGGGCACTTTGAGTCAATTTTTCAATTATCATTGTATTTGCCCACTTCACGCAAAAAGCGCACCTAAGATTAGATGTTCGACTGGCACCACAGACAGTGGCGATGTTGCATCACAAAGAATTAGGGTATAGCCGGCACCTGCTTGGGGGTGACTTCAGAGGTACCTTAAAGGAGAAAACATCAGGAAGGGCTGCAGATGAGTGAGGACGATGTAAGCCGCCAATGCTTGAGGCGTCTACGCAGATTCGAAGGAGGTGAGATTAAAAAAAGAATCGACACATATAACTTACAATCAACATGGCTTATAACAAAATATCGCCAAGAAACCATACTGTCAAGTGTCATCGACAAGGGAACATTATTTTCTATAAAAAAGCCATGTACTCAAAGATGGCCAGAAAGCACAGACAAACAGCATCTGTTAAAGATGATATGACACAATGCTCCCTGTTGAAGTGACGCATCCATCAACGGAAGATCCAACAAAAGTTGGCATCTCATAACGTTCAACACATAGACACACATTTAAAGAAAGCTTGTCACTCTACAGATTTTACCGCTTCAAGGCACATACGAGCCGCCAAGTGAAAATCCATGGTGCCCGAAATTTCATACACCGGGGTGTTGGAAAGACAATCCAGATAGGATTCAGGATGCGGTTTAATCAACGGCTCGTGGTCTCCAGGGCAATAAAATAGGCCAGGGGACTTCATCAACGTTCCCATAAGCCCCATACACTCAGGGGGTGAGGGGCTGGATAAACGCGTGGGCTCTTCATCCTTGGACCAATTTAAAATCACAAGGCATCTCAAAGGTGCTTCAAGTAAAAACCGCTGACGTCCATAGACTTCATGGATAATCACATCGCTTTTCCTCTCAAGGCTCCTCAACTCATCTTCAAGAAGAGCTCCGTACCTCTTTCTCTCCTTTTCTGAAAGAAGAGAAAGAAGCCCTGGAACTGCCAGAAGGGTTCCCGGATTCACCCGTGGGTGTTTTGCAAAACCCAGCAACTGAATCCTGTCGCCCCTCTTTTCAAGGATCACCTTATCGTTGCTGATAAAATCGGCACCCTCTGTCATCAGGTGCAGAGCCAGGGTCGACTTGCCGGCCCCTGAAACACCGGCAATGGCCACACCTTTTTTTTCAATGGAAACCGCCGACGCATGGCCCAAAAGACCACCACGACCCAAGGGAGCTTCCATACATCGACTATTGATAAAATTGACCACCTGACTGAAATGCTTACAGCATGGCCCCACCGCTAGGTTCACGCCATACCCAAACAGAAAAAAAAGGCCTGTGCGAAGTTTTTTCACCATCCGTCCGTCGGAAAAATCGAGCCATGCCTCTTTAATCCCCCTCTTTCCTGGCTCTGGATCTTTCGCTGCGAGGGAATGCGAGGTTGTCACCTCTGGGATCTCATGAAGACAAATCTCCATCTGCACTTCGGGTTCACCCCAAAGAAACTCTTGAAAATAGGCTTCCAACCCATCGCAAAGCTCTTTTGAGTTGGTTTTTATCTTGAGGTGGCACCTCCCCAGGGCCAGATGCACCTCATGGGCAGTCGGTAGATGTCGAGAGACACGATACTGAATATCTTGGATACAACTCCCTTTCAGTTCCATAACCGCTTTTCCTGCTTTAATCGATCCACCACCCACCGTGCAAAGCGTCCAGCCACGTCCAGACCGTTCGCCTTAAGTGCTCCTTTAAAGCCTCCAAATGCGGAAACTTCAAACACAAAAGGGCCTTCTGGGGTCAAGGCGATATCCACACAAGTAAAATCAAGCCCAAAAGGACGCTGAGCCTTTTGAGCCAACTCAATAATTTCAGGTGCCGGATTATACCCTTGGTATCCTCTTTTCCCCTCCGGACCACCACAAATCCGAGTATAGGTGGTCAGATAGTTCCCTCCCAAAAAGAGAACACCCAAATCACAGTCACCAAATTCAACCGCTTTTTGGATATAAAAAATACCATGCCGACTCTGATATCTTTCAAGGATCTCACAAGCCTTTTCCCCCTTCTCCACCCACTCCATGCCTTCAGCCTTTGATGTGTAAAGAGGTTTTAATATGGCCCGGCCGTAGTGGGTGACGGCCTCGTGTGCTTCAGCAAAGCTTTCGGTAACGGTGGTGGGAGGCATGGGTATCCCTTCCAGTTGAAGCACGATGGTGCAGGAGAGCCGGTTTAAAAGAGACATCATGGCCGACGGACGATTAAAAACAGCCACCCCCTGCCCCTCAAGATACTTTAAAATTTCAAGACGATTTAAAAGATCGGGAGAATAAGGTGAGCCAATTTTCTTAACGACAAGCCCATGAAAATCATTCAGGCAATACCCTTGGCAATGCACCTGCCCGGTGCCTAAATCAAGACTCAATCCTTGAGCATCCAGAAGAAAACGGCTTCCCGTCTCTTTTGCCACGGCATCGGCCAAGGCCTCTGAAGACCAGGTGCCTGGAATGCCTATCACACCAATTCGAAGGGAACCTTTCAACGGTTGAGTACCTCTACGGAGAGACGAAAATCTTCTTTGGCGCCTTGCCATGCCAGAACCCTTTCCAAAAGGTAGCAGGAACGGTTGTACATCTCACGGGCAAAGGGACGGCTCAATTCAAAGCGTGTGGAGGTGTAAAACGAACGGGCCAGAGCAAGGGCCATGCGAAAATGAAACAGCGAATCGCCCCGTTTTACAGCAAAATCTTCGGCAAAGGTGAAAATACGCCCCATACCTTCGTTGATTCGCCCCTTTCGCAACCCATCGAAAAGGGGCATTCGAAAGTGAGAAACCAGGCAGACGGAAGCATCTTGAACATAGTCTCCGTCCCTGGATCGATGAAGATCAATGTAACAAATCTTCCGATCTTTCTGATTATAAATGATGTTGTTGAGATTAAAATCCCCATGAATCAAAACAGAAAAAGGTGCTGACACCTCTTTTTCCAAGAAGGCGCACCTTTCAATCATCTTTTCAAACGATACGATATCGGTTCCGCAGATAGAAAGGCTCTCCCGCGAAAAATCTGGATGAACAGACAACACATCCTTTTGTCGCTTTTGAAGTTGAACCATATGATCAGAGGGGACGGGCTCCGACTTCAAAGTCTCTCCCCAGAAAAGAATCAAGGTTTCAAGCAGGGTTTTCCACGCAAAGGGAAAAGCCCTGCCATCACTTTCCACCAAAAGATGGTCAAGGGTCTTTCCCGGCAGATATGAAACAAGCATGGACGCTTTCTCACCCTGCTCCGTCACATTATAGATAGCGGGTACAAGCTCTGGAGAAAGGCTTTGCCACTTGGCGTTGGCCTTCACCTCTTTCACGATCTTCTCTTTGGGTCCCTCTTTGTAGATGCTGCCATGGGTAAAAAGCCCATCCTGAGAGTCCACCCATCCAATACGACAGCCGGAACGGGTTCCAAGAATGGCCTTGTAATCCACCTTTGAAAGGCAATCATACACACCCGATTCTGTAAGGGTCTTTCGCAAAGATTCGAACTGCTCCTTGCGTATTTTCTCTCCCACGATAGAAAAAAGCACCGCTTCCCCTGAAAAAAGCAGTTCATCTCCCAGACGCTCAAAGGCATGAATCACATCAAGGTCTGAAATAAAAACGCTCTCCCCCCCTTTTTCCATCTTCGCCAGCACCGGTTTAAAAAGTGCCTCCAATCTGGACTTCACGTTACACAGGCCAAGGGCCCCATCCATGCTCTTCCCATTAAAAGCTGGGTAGAGGGTTGTGATACCGGTAAGAATCATTTCAAAACCAGACTGAATATCAATCCCCCCCAGAGCGTTGAAATTTCTGTTCTCATCCACCCGTCGTACCATCTGATCAAAGAGGTAACTCATTCGCTCCAAACTATTGCATACCACCTGCATGGCTCGAATCCGAAGGCTCTCTTTATCGGAGAGCTCGCGGCCCGACCCCATAACCACATAACAATCATTTTCAACGCGGGCTTTGCGATCGTCAATTTTGTCACGGCGATGCATCACCGACCTCAACGCATCGCCACCCTTGTTTTCAAAAAATCCAAGGGCATCCCTGGCTTGCTTCTCAAGCTCCAATATCAAAAATCGAAAATTATCATCGAGGCTTTCAAACGTAATCATCCCCCGGTTCCTTCCTCTGTCTGCCAGGATATCGAAAGATTCACCTTGGAACGATTTCCCTTTTTTTTGGCCTTAATCACCACATTTAAAAGGCCTTCAGAAGAAAGATGAATTTTTTGCCCTCCGCCTTCAAAATCAAGATGCCCTGAGGAGAACCCCTGGGCTAAACTTTCAAGTAGTGCTCCGATGCTTTTTCCATCCTGAAGAGAGTCATAGACAAATTTCTCACTCATCAGCTTCTCCTATGCATTCAACCGATCACGATACTCGGCGATTACGGTACGCCGACTGACACCATGGATCACAAGCCGCTTCCGTATGCTTAACTGCTCCCATGCCGGTTGATACCCTACTTCACGGCTCGCCTTGGCTTTGTCTTGAATCGCGACGGGTTTGATTTTTTCGCTTAAATGGCAATCATCTCCCATAAAAATAAGCTGCTTTCGCTGAGGCCCACTTTGCCTGCTGTTGGCTTCATGAACCACGGAGATAAGAAACTCCGTATATTTTCGAGATTGGGGATTCCAGGTTTCAATGCCATCCACATCATAACCAGCCAAAAGAATTGGCCAAAACTCTTCGGGATGTGGAATAATGATGCCCCCTCCAAGACCGCGAACCTCTTCAATAATTTCGCTGGCACGGTAGAAATGGGAATGAGGAAAGCGAGACTTAACCCTCTCTTTAACCGCCTTGAGAAACGATTGGGCTCGATTGATATCCAAGTCTCCCATCTCAGGACGAAGGGCATCAAACCAATTTTTAAGAAGCTTATTTTTTACGGACATGGTGGGGACCCGTGTCCAATGCGTCTGAAGCAGACTCTCCACTTTGGAAACATGGGCCTGAACAAATGCGATAAGTATATCATCGGCACCGGTCTCACGAGCTGCCGCCTCCAGTCTGTCTGGTCGAGGCTTGGTGAAACTCTCCATAAAATCAAAAAGCTGAGATGATCTATACTTACCAGTTAAACTGAGCATGGAACGCAGCACATGGGCCTCTGCAATACGCTCGGCTGCAAAATGAAGCAGGAGCTGCACCTTGCAGTTAAACCGACTGGCGAAACAGTCCACTTCAACGCCCCAAAATTTGCTGTCAAAGGTAAGAAGATCATTATGCTGGGTGGGAATAACAAGGCTTTCAGTGCTGTTGGGATAAACAACATCCAAGCGCTTCTGGATCAGATCCATGGGAATAAATTCAGGATGCCAGTGCAAAGCCATTACCGCCTCCTGCCGATGATGGATTACCGGCGGAGAGAGAACCTGCTCTTTCTGCCACGGAGTCAAGTCCGTCGAAATAATCTCAAAAAAAAGAGCCTCATCTTTTTCCGATACCTCAGATGTGGGCAAACTTTGGGCTGTCAATCTGCTCTGGTTCATGCTTGAAAACCTCCCTGCGGAGGAGAAAATTTTACCGAACCCGTAAAACAATCAGCCAACCCCATATCGGGCCACACCACTTGGATCTTTCCACATACCGTTGGCCTCGCGTCAAAACACCCATTTTTATAAGGTCGCCAACATCCACACCATTTCACTTAAACCGTGAATGGCAATGTGCCTCCTGAAACGCCAATGCATCCACGGTTTCGTTAAGCAGCTGCAAATCTCCCTGCTCGTAAGCTTTTTCAAAAGCGTGGCACGCATCAATAAAGACAGAGTAGTAGACATCCCCATAACCTGGATATGTGACCATGAGATGCGCATCGGATAAAAAACGCATAACATCCCTTCGATCTGGAATCACCCCTTCATGAATCGCTTTAAACATCGCTTTGAAATCTTTTCTCATACGCTTTTTCAACTCTTTGTACCCAGGCTTTTCCGCTGCATGATGGGGATGAATCGGGTGGGAGGTATCAAGGGGAGAATGCCTTTCCTGAACCGCCAAACAAAAGTCCTCAGAAAATTTCATACGAAACCGAACGCCTCTGTCATCCACCTCGCACTTAAATTTTCGAATTCGGTCCACATTCAAAAAATCGGGATCCGATGCACTTTTCGATTCAAGGGCTACAGCCAAGCGCCTTAAAAAATCGGGCAGTTCATGCACAGCCATAAGGTAGTCGCGTTTTATGGAAGACATGGAAGGACTCCTGAAATAGTGAAGCTTTTCAAAAAAGAGTGTGGCAGGAAGAAAAAAAGCTCGCATAAGAATTTTTATCATACAAGCTTCTATAGATCAAAATCAATATACACAGTGATACCTAACCGTTAAACACCCCTAACAGATAAGCCTATTTGGATAATCCTGGACAACACGTAACCAAATAGCACCCTATTTCCAGTCAAACAAAAGTCTCGATACAAAACAAAAAACGCAAATCACCTATTTACTCTTTTATTATCACCTATAAAGGAATAACAGAGCTGATATGGCACATTAACTTGTAGCTATAAGTAAATAATGGTAAGGTTTAGCTGTATGGCTATAAAGGGGTTTTGGATCATATCTTCAGCATACCTACCCACAAGATATGAATTCATACATTTAAAAAATATAGTATTTCTTTTTGGTTTCCGGAAAAGAGCATCCGGACCCATGGTTTGGCGGGGCGAGTTCTTTGAGAAAAACCCTGAAACGTTTCATGCCCGACACGGCGCACAGCACTCTGGAAAGGAGAGGTATTCATGATTACGACGGGTTTCACCTACCTTGCGGTGATTGTTTTTTTCGCAAGCCTTATCATCGTCATCGAAAAGAACAGTTCGGGCAAATTTTTTGAATATGTTCCAGCCATTGTGGTGATCTATTTTGTGGTCATGCTTCTTGCGACATTCCACCTCTGGGAAAAGACCCCGGATGTCACAGCCACATACAAGGCGGTCAAGAGCGGCCTGCTTCCTGCCATGATTTTTCTTATGCTGCTGCGCTGCGACCTGCGTCAGATCATAAAACTGGGCCCTCAGATGCTCATCGGATTTTTTGCCGCCTCCATCAGCATCGGTATCGGATTTGTGGTGACCTTTACCCTGTTTAAGGGCATGTACACCGCAGACACCTGGAAAGCCTTTGCTGCCCTTGCCGGCAGCTGGATGGGAGGAACCGGCAATATGGTCGCCATCCAGGGGGCTCTTGACGTTCCCGACTCCAGCATGGGCTACACCCTTCTCATCGACTCCATCGACTACGCCATCTGGGTGATGATCCTTCTGGGGATGGTTCCCTTCGCCAATAAGTTCAACAGATGGACCCAGGCCGACTCATCGGTTCTGGATCAGGTGGGCGAGCAGCTAAAAAAAAACGATGCGGCCATCCGTAAAACCATCGAGTTCTCTGATATGATGCTGCTTCTTGGCATGGCCCTTTTTGTCTCTGCCATCAGCAAGTACGCCTCCGGCATTCTTCCCAAAACCAGTTTTCTCACCGGCACCACCTGGATGGTGATTATCGCAACCCTAGCCGGTGTCGGCTGCGCCATGACCAAAATCGGCAAGCTTCCCGGCTCGCCTGAGATGTCCAACGTGATGCTCTACACCATTGTGGGCCTCATCGCCTCACGGGCCAACTTTGCTGAGCTTACCCAGGCACCCCTTTACATTCTCTCGGGGTTTGTGATCCTGGCGATCCACGGGCTCCTCATCACCCTCATTGCCAAGTTCTTCAAGCTCGACCTTTTTACCTGCGGCGTGGCAAGCCTTGCCAATATCGGTGGCGTCGCCTCGGCCCCCATTCTTGCCGCCTCTTACGGCCAGGCCCTTATTCCCATCGGCGTTCTCATGGCCATGATGGGCTATGTGATCGGCACAGGTGGCGGCCTCGTCGTGGGAAAGATACTCTCAATTCTTGTTTGACCTCGCACAGGATCGACACCGCGGTATAACCCAAGGGAGGGACCTGAAAAACGGTACCTCCCTTTTCATTTTTCATCCTCTTTCTCGTTTTACCCGTGAGGATTCATGAAGATTACAGACATTCAACTCGGCACCCTTTCCGCCCCCTTAAAAAAACCTTTTAAAACAGCCCTTCGCACCGTCAACGCGGTAAACGATGTGGTGGTTAAAATCATCACCGATACCGGCCACGTGGGATATGGTGAAGCCCCGCCCACGGGCGTGATTACCGGAGACACCACAGGAAGCATCATCGGAGCCATTGAGGCCCATATCCGCCCCACCCTCATGGGTCTGGAGATTGAAGCCTTGGAAGAAGCCCTGGTGAAGCTCAACGGATGCGTGGTGGGAAATGGCAGCGCCAAAGCCGCCTGTGACATGGCCCTTTACGACCTTTTCGGACAGCTTCACGACGCCCCGCTTTATGCCCTTTTAGGGGGAGCCAAAAAGGAGATCATCACCGATATCACCATCAGCGTGAACGATCCCGACACCATGGCCAGAGACAGCTTGGAAGCCATAGCCCTTGGTTATAAAACCCTTAAAATCAAAGTGGGCACCGACGCCAGGGAAGATATTCAGCGCATGAAAGCCATTCGCGATGCGGCGGGCTACGAGGTGGACCTTCGCATCGACGCCAACCAGGGTTGGAAGCCCAAGGAGGCGGTTCGAGCCCTTCTCGCCATGGAAGATGCCGGAGTGGATATTGAATTTGTGGAGCAGCCCGTGGCCCGCCTGGACTTTGAGGGCATGAAGCACGTCACCGACCATGTCTCGATTCCGGTTCTCGCCGATGAGAGCGTCATGTCTCCCATGGATGCCATCACCATCATGCAGATGCGCGCAGCAGATCTCGTCAACATCAAACTCATGAAAACCGGAGGGATTTACAACGCCCTTAAGATATGCGCGGCAGCTGAGGTCTACGATGTGCCCTGTATGATCGGGTGCATGCTTGAGGCCAACGTCAGCGTCACCGCCGCGGTTCATCTGGCCGCCGCCAAGGGGATCATCACAAAAATCGACCTCGACGGACCGGTTCTCTGCAGCGAAAACCCCGTGCAAGGCGGAGCTCAGTTCAACAACTCGGTGATCACACTTCCCGATGATCCAGGCCTTGGCATTCGTGGGGCTTCAGGAATTACGCCCTTGCCTTGACAACAAAAGCGTGCCATGACCCCCTTCGGGGGCCAAACTTGAAAAAATATGACAAACAGCTCATATCAACAGCATCACCATGGTTATCGGTTTTTAGTTTTTTGCGGAGCTTTTTCAAAAAAAAGGCCCGCCACTCAACCAAAACGGGAGCAACAATGACATATACCACCGCAGTGCCAGCCGCCTGCCAAGCCATTCTCACCTTAGAGCCCGCCTCGGTATTCAAAGCTTTTGCACAGATTTCAGCCATCCCCCGGTGCTCTGGAGACGAGCAGGCCATCAGCGATTTTCTCGTGGGGTTTGCACGCCACCTGGGCCTTTTTGTCCATCAAGACAAAGCGCTTAATGTGATGATCAAAAAACCAGGAACACCTGGCTACGAGAGTGCGCCCACGGTGATCCTTCAAGGACACATGGATATGGTGTGTGAGAAGACCGACACCAGCTCCCACAACTTCGAGACCGATCCCATTGAGCTTCGAGTCGATGGCGACACCCTGACCGCCCATGAGACCAGCCTGGGCGCAGACAACGGCATTGCCGTGGCCTATGCCATGGCCATTCTCACATCCAAAGATATCCCCCACCCGCCTTTGGAGGTGGTGATCACCACCAACGAAGAGGTGGGGCTTGTGGGCGCCACCCAACTTGATACGACTCCCCTTCAGGGAAAAATCCTTATCAACCTGGATGCGGAAGATGAGGGCCGCTTTTTTGTCAGCTGTGCCGGTGGCACCCGCTGCTCTCTAAAGCTTCCCATTGATCACCGTAAGGCAGACGATGGCCTAATAACCGTCACCCTTACGGTGGATGGGCTTAAGGGCGGCCACTCCGGCATGGATATCAATCAGGGCCTGGGAAATGCCAACAAACTCATGGGAAGAGCCCTTGAGGCGCTCCATGGAGCTGGCGCACAGCTGGTGGAGGTCTCGGGCGGCGGCAAGGCCAATGCCATTCCTCGAAGCGCTTGGGCCACCCTTCTGGTGGCCCAAGAGAGGCTCAATGAAGCCAAAGATTGCATAAAAAAACTCTCGAAGACCATGACCTCTGAGCTGACCGCTTCAGACCCGGGTCTCTCGGTCACTCTTGTGGAGTCTATCGATGCAGCCAGCACCGCATTGCCCCAAGAGACATTTCAACGCATTGTGGACCTTTATCGCATCATCCCTTCAGGCGTTCAGACCATGAGCCAGAGCATTGACGGCCTGGTGGAGAGCTCGCTCAATCTTGGCGTGGTAAAGCAAGAGAGCGACACCTTGGTGTTTCACTGTGCGGTGAGAAGCAGCGTGGAGAGCCTTAAGCATGAGATCTGCGGTCGCCTGGAGTCTCTGGCGCGCTGCATGGGCGCCGAGTTTGTCACAGGATCCTCTTATCCGGCATGGGAGTATCAGGAAAACTCAGCCATTCGGAAGATCATGACCGAAACCTACACGCGAATGTACGGAAAAGCGCCAGAGATCTGCGCCATTCACGCCGGCCTTGAGTGCGGCATTCTGGGAGAAGCTTTAAAGGGGCTTGATATGATCGCCTTAGGCCCCGACATGCGACATGTGCACTCCCCCGATGAGACCTTGAGCATCGGCTCCGTAAAGCGTACCTGGGAATTCTTATGTGAAGTGTTGAAAAACGTGCAGTAAGCCGCTTCAAATGAGCATAAAAAAAGCCCCCAATCTCGACAAAAAAATCGATCTTAGGGGCTTTGATATTTCTCTTGGTCGGGATGAGAGGATTCGAACCTCCGACCCCTGCGTCCCGAACGCAGTGCTCTACCAGACTGAGCCACATCCCGTTTGTTTTACGGAGACACTTTTAACCAAACGCCCCGCAAATGTCAAACCCAAAAGGGGCATCAGAAGTGATTTTTTACCACGATGGTTTCCTCACGTCCGGGGCCCACAGAGATCATATCCACGGGGGTTCCGGAGAGCTCTTCGATGCGCTTGAGATAAGCTTTTGCATTCTCAGGAAGATCGTCATAAGAGCGAACACCTGAGATATCTTCATCCCATCCGGCAAGGGTTTCGCAAACCATCTTGCAGTCGGAGAGAAGGTCGAGGTCTGCCGCAAAATCGGTCACCACCTCACCATTGTACTCGTAGCCGGTGCAGATCTTGATCTCTTTGAGGCCACCCAAAACGTCCATCTTGGTAATCACAAGACCGGTCAGACCGTTAAGACGGCAGGCGTTTTTCAAAACCACCATGTCGAGCCAGCCACAGCGACGGCGGCGACCGGTGGTGGCCCCGAATTCCACACCCTTCTCCTGAAGGTAGCTGCCCACCTCATCAAAGAGCTCTGAAGGAAAAGGACCAGCACCCACACGGGTGGTATAGGCTTTCACAATACCCAGAACACCATTGATTGTCTTGGGTCCGACACCCGCACCACAACAGGCGTTGCCGGAGACGGTGTTGGAGGAGGTGACAAAGGGGTAGGTACCGTGATCAATATCAAGGTGCGTCCCTTGAGCGCCCTCAAAAAGAACGCTCTTGCCTTCATCCATATTGTTGTTGATGGCAACAGAGGTATCGCTGATGTAAGGCTTCAGCTTATCCGCAAGATCAAGACACCAGGCCATGGTCTTTTCCAGATCCTCAGGTTCTTCTTCGAAATATTTTTCTAAAAGGAAGTTCTTTTCACGAAGAGCCTCTTCCACCTTGGCACGAAGAACTTCGGGCTTAAAGAAATCGAGGAAACGAATTCCCACACGAGAGGCTTTATCCTCATAGCAGGGTCCAATCCCTCGTCCTGTGGTGCCGATTTTTCCGTCGCCTTTTTTGGCCTCTCGAGCGTGGTCAATGCGTTTGTGGTAGGGCATGATCACCTGAGCCCTGTCGGAAAGACGAAGGTATGTGGGGCTGACGTCCACACCTTTTCCTCCAAGATAGGCGATCTCTTCAAGGAGAACTTCAGGGTCCACAACAACCCCATTCCCGATGAAGCAGGTTTTTTTCTGAATAATACCCGAGGGAACCAGGTGGCTGATAAATTTTTCGCCATCAACAACCATGGTGTGGCCTGCGTTGTTTCCTCCCTGGAATCTGACAACGCAATCGGCGTGTTCGGAAAGAAGGTCTACAATTTTGCCTTTTCCTTCATCACCCCACTGAGTTCCGATAATCACATAGTTACCCACAAGAAGCTCCTTGACATGTGTGCACTCATTTATAGATGCGTCCAAGCGTTTTGGGTTTTGTCCGGTTCAGATAGCCCAAGGGAAAAATCCCTTCTCCGGACGGCTGACATTCGGTTCTGGTGCCAGAACTGAGTCCCCATGGTATTTCCTTAATAATATATACACGGGAATCGGCCCTGAGCGCCCAGCAACCGTTTAAGTTAATGAATTTGAATTGTTCGGGGAAGAGGCCGCCTTTCTTTTTTTCTCCATGCGTATTTGGCGGAAAAAACCCTGAATCTGCAAGCGGCAAGCTTCGGCATCCACACCAGGAACCACCTGAAGCCGGTGGTTAAGCCTGCTGTCATCAGCCAGATTATAAAGGGAGCCCGCCCCACCCCATTTTTCATCATATGCCCCGAAGACCACACGCGACAAACGCGCGTGAACAATGGCCCCCATACACATGATGCAGGGTTCAATGGTTGCATAAAGGGTGCATCCAGGCAGCCTGTAGTTTCCCATAATTTCAGCAGCCTTTCGCAGTGCAAGAATCTCCGCATGCGCGGTGGGATCCTTATAGGAAACTGTCATGTTATGGGCAGCAGAAATCACTTCCCCAGTTTCTGCCACAATGACGCAGCCTATAGGAACCTCCCATTTTTGTCCAGCTTTTTCGGCTTCGGACAGGGCCATCGCCATGTAGTGGCTGTGGTCTTTCATCATCGCTTTCTGCCAATCTCCTTGAAGTCCCAACGGTGTGATTGCTGACAAACTGACCTGCTTATATCATACTCCCTGTGGACTGCACCCCCTTTCTTTTCATGCTCTCCACAGGTTCCCCCACGGGTTTCAAATGAAACTGCAAATAAATGACATCACCCGACCCACCTATACCACTGATATTATGCCGCAACCCTTGATTAGCGCTGCTTTCCAGCATTTTAAAGTGAAAAAATATGCAACTTTCACGTTGACAAGCCCACAGAGATTGGATTAAAAGAGAGCCAACTTTGAAACGCGCTTGTAGCTCAGCTGGATAGAGTACCTGACTACGAATCAGGCGGTCGCACGTTCGAATCGTGCCAAGCGCGCCATTTCAAAAAAGCCCGTTGCATATAATCATGCAACGGGCTTTTTTAATCAAAAACAGACTCTCACAGCAAACCCGCCCTTCCACAGCACACCCCAAACATCACAAAAAAAACTCTTACCCCAGCCTGCCTCAAAATGATTCTTCACCCCCTATTTTCTCTCAAAATGGTATCCCTCCCCATCATTCATGAAGCCTTTGCTTTTACAAAAATTTCTCTACCCCCCACCAATCCCTTCCAGAGTAGCCCACAGTAAAGAAACTTTATATCCTGCAAATATCTTAGATAGATTTGGCATTTATCTTGCTAATTTTAAATCAAACCGTGACAAAAAAACAAATGCCCCCACCCCGGAGGACTTTATGATACGCTTTACCATAACCTTTCTCGCCATATACCTTTCAGCTTCTGTCTGTCTTGCCACAGATCTGTGGCAAGACATTGAAACAAATACAATTTTTACCCTGACAACAGAAAGAATCGACTCTCGAGTCGATGAAATCAAACAAGCAACTGTTAACCTTGACCGCACCCTTTTCGGCCGCGCCAGAAATCATAACGATATAGACATCGCTGCCCAGGTAAAAAACGCATGGGCACAAGGATACACCGGTCAGGGTGTCTCCATTGCAATCCTCGACTACATGGGCCCCAGCGCAAGAGCGACCGAGGTAACTTTAAACGGAGTCAACACAAACCCATCACGAATTTGGGACATGAACTTTGCCATCAGCTACCGCCATCCCACCAACCCGGAAGCATCTAGAACATCCCACTATCGCATCCAGCTTCAGCGCTCGACCACAAACAATGGCTCCTTTTCCGGATCCTACAAGCACTGGGAAAAAGGAGCCTTTATCATTGGAGGACGGCACAAAGACGCAGATGGAACCGTCCTGTACGGTATCGCAAAAGATGCGAATTTAACCTTCCTTGACGCCAACAACAGAAACAGAGTACAGCAGCTCACCGCCCAACCTTTTCACTTTATCAATGCAAGCTTCAGGAGCATAGCACCTTCCAGCCGCATGACCACTCTCTACCAAGGCCTGGATGCGACAAACGCCTATGAACACGGCAAGCTTCCTGTCTACATCACCTCGGGTGGCAACATAACCCATTCTTCAGGAACAGCTAGCTACCAGGGACTTTTGGAAGGAAGGCAATCTATCGCTGACTACAACGCCGTGGACATGGCCATGAGCGATGCCGTTATCGATGGGCGCCCTCTTTCAGACTACCTTCTCATTGCAGGCGCCTTCAACAACCGCGGAAATGGTATCTACGACAATATCGCCAACCGCCCTGGTGAGGTGGTCGAGCTTCAAAACCGATGGCTCTCTGCCCCTTACACATTCACCCATGATGCAGGGGCCCTTTATGGAACCTCTTACGCAGCCCCCTTTATCACCGGCATTGCAGGTATTGTAAAAAGTAAATTCCCTGAGCTTGCCCCGGCAGATGTAGCCAACGTTCTCCTTGAAACCGCAAAAGACATTGGAGCCCCTGGCACCGATGCCGTATTCGGCCGCGGCCTGGTAGATCTTGAAAATGCTCTTTCTCCCCAATAAAAAGCCCATTTCAAATCAAATTGAGCCCGATGAAGCAAGGTTATCCACCTTGCTTCATCAGCCATGGCTGAAACAATGAATTCATAATCACATTCGAAACGTGGAGTCCAGGCAACCCGCCACTTCAAACACCCCGAAAAACAAAAAAGGCCACACCCTTAAATATAAGGAGATGGCCATTGAAACCATTAATTGGCACGACTCGAACGTGCTACATTCCCGGTTAGAGGTTGAATTTGATGTAAAAGAGGAAGTTTCGCTTCACAGGCTCAAATCAAGCAAAAAAAACGCCAAATCCATTTATTATACAGAAAAAATCACCAGTATCGTCGCCTCATCACAGAGCAAAAAAGTCTCTTACTAACAGGAATCATTAGTGGACCAGAATGTACTCACAATAAAAATCAAGAGAATGGGGTTATGCTTGGATATTCAACACTTTTTTGACAAAAGTCAAGACGCGGCCCCTTCCAACTTTCTCCTTTAATATCGCCCCTTATTTAACATTGATACAACACAAGAACAAAGATATAATACTTCGAAAATTCTCAAAGTTTAAGCGCCATTCATCCCCCAGGTCCCAACAACCTGTCATTGTAAAATAAGGATAGACGCCATGTTTCGACGCCTGCGCATTGCCTCGCTTACCTTTCTCGCTCTGCTGGCTCACGCAGCTTCTTCTGCAGCACTGGAGACCACCTTTGTTGCAACCAACAGCGCCTTATCTGAGTGCACCGTCACCCTCACCGGCAGCGCCCCATTCACCACCCCGCCCAAAAGCATTGCCGCCCTTGCCACCCAAACCGTTACCAAGGTGACCCGCTCTGATGAGGCCACCCATATCAAGCTCACCCTCACTCCAGCCCAAGGGGATGTCACCCTTACCGTGGAGATGGAAGGGAATGCCCTTGCCTGGGGTCTTTCGGGGGGCAGCCTTACCATTCCCCCAAAGAGCTGGAGCGGAATTCAGGTCTTTCCCTTAAGCCTTGGAGATGCCCAATACAGCGTCGCCGTGAAAACCGAAGATACCGATGAAGGCGGCACCCTTGCCCTGGTTCTGCAGAAGAGCGATGTGAAACCCGCCATGGGCAAGGCCAACGCCTTGAATGTTCTCAGCTACAACGTTTGGGCCACCACCATTTACGGTTCCCAAAAGGTTAATGAGCGGCTTTCGCTCATGCCCGATGTGATGGCCGACTACGACGTGCTGGTGCTCACAGAAGTCTTTGACCTCATCCCCTCCACCAAATTGTTAAAGGCCCTCAGGGAGGAATACCCCTACCAGAGCGGAGAAATTTTCAAAGCAAGAAAGCTGATGAAGTCGGGCACGCGCATTCTCTCCCGCTGGCCTTTCGTGAAGGAGAACAGCCACATCTACGATGCCTGCAACGGCATTCAGTGCGCGGCAACCCGGGGCGTAATCCATGCGCGCATCAACAACATGG
>JAKSCC010000231.1 GCA_022360815.1 Desulfobacterales bacterium | reverse complement strand
GGCGCGGTTCATGATTTTGAGAAAATCGGTGATGGCATCGGTTCTTCCGATACTCCACCCTTTTCTCTCTTCAGAGCTGAGTTCGCCTCGAACTCTTTCGATCTCTTTTAAAAAGGAGGGGGTAAGGGCTCCGCCCGCCGCCCCGCTGTTGAGAAGAAGGTTAAGCCCCCAGCGGCCTTTGAATTTATCGTCCACCACCTGAGCGCTGGTGCGTACATAGTCGCTTTTCTTAAAGTAGGTGAGAAAGTCGGACTCGACCTGAACCCGAAAGATTCCTGCCATGCAAAAGATGAGCAGGACCAGGGTGGCGGCCACAACGCCTCTGGGGTGTTGCGTTGCCAGGTGGATAAGAGATCGGATCACAAGGTCCACGGGGTGGGAGCCCGTTTTTTTGACTTTTTTAAGGGGAAATCGACTCTTTTTTTGATGCCGAAGCACCAGCACCGAAGGAATGAGAGAGGTGGCCACCACCATGGAGAAGAGAACCCCAAGGGCCGAGAGAAGCCCCCATTCACGCACAGCGGAGAGCTTGCTGGAGGCCAGGGTGGCAAAGGCGATGATGGTGGTGAGGCTGGCAAAGAGAACCGTTGGGGCAATGTGCTTTGTGGCTGAAAGGAGGTCTTGTGAAAAGGTGGCTTGCTGAAAGGTGGCCCGTTCCGAGAGGTACTGGTTGTAAATATGAATGGCGTAGGAGCTTCCCACCGAGACCATGAGCGAGGGAAGCGAGATACCCAAAGGGGTGATGGCAAATCCAAAGTGGCCCATGAATCCCATAATCCATACGGTGGAGGTGATAAGGGCTGTAAGGGGAAGAAAGAGCCCTTCCGGTGACCTGAAGTTAAGGAGAAAGGTAAGGGCCATCACCAGAATCACCAGGGGAAGAAACCGTTTGAGGTCGGTCTGCATGTAGGTGTTGAACCAGACATTGATCACGGGAGAGCCTTGAGGCAGAACCGAGAGCAAAGGGCGGTCAAGGCAGATGTCGATGACGGCGCGGCTGATCTCATCCACTCGGGTCGTGGGGGTAAAGGTGACAATGACTCCAAAGTCGGTGATCTCTCCTTTTCCATTGGTGGCATAGATGCCGCTTTCAAAAGAGGGGTTGGCGGAGAGTCGGTTTAAAAAACGTTGCCTTTCAAAAGGCCCTTTGGGCAGGATGCGCTCTTCTCTTTCGTTTTGAGAAAGGATGGGGCCGGTGAAGATCTCATCGCCTGAGGCCCGGATATCTGAGACGGTAAAAGGGGAGACAATGCGTTTGAGTGGCTCCTGGGCCATGAGGGCTATTTTTTTCTCCACCTCTTGGACTGTTTTTTGAATCTCTTTTGCCGTGAAACGTGTTTTGTCACCCTTTTGGGTGGGGAGTTCTCTTTTTACGAGGCGAAGGAAGAGAGGAGATGAGGCAAAATGGGTTTCAAGCTCTTTGATATGGAGAGAGCGCTTCTGGATCAGGGCTTTAAGCCGGGTGAGGTCTGTTTTTAAATAGGGTCCTGGAAAGGTTTGAAAAGCCTCAAGGTCTTGAATCAGTGTCTCAAATTCAGAGAAAAAAGTGGCTTCATCCCCTTTTTTTGGGACAGAGATCACAAAGTAACGTGAGTTGTTTCCGTAGATCTCTTTGGTTTTTTCATTTTCGATGTAGTCGATATCGCCTTTTGGCATAAACGCCTCCAGGCGATTGTTGAAGGTGAGTTTCAACACACCAGGCGCCAGGGCAGCCGTGGTAAGGGCGAGAAGTGAGAGGGTGATAAGAGGGTGAGCAATGACGAACTTGAGCCAAATTTTCATGATGGGCTCCTGCTTTGGCAGCGGTAAAAGCGGTAGAGAATCACTGGAGTAAGACAATATTTTATTCTACCATAAAGGGGGTGGAAGTAAATGTTTGAGGGGGGAATGCACGTACATATCGCATTAAGATCTCGGTATGGTAACGTGTGTGTTGCATCCGAGGGGAATGGGTTCTCCCCTCTGTTTTGTGGTGTCTGTTTTAAGTCTGGTGATTAGTAAAATAAGGATTGTCTGTAAGGGGAAAGCAGTTTATGTGGTAGAAGCACTCCAAGGCGTTGTATTTTTTATGAGGCGTTTATTGTGTGTGCAGAGTGTTGTCCGTTAAAACCGTAAATACAATCGATAGAAACCATAAGGATAAGGAGAATGATTTTCCATGGGACGATTTACCTGTCTGCAGGAAGGTATATACCGGATTCGGCTTCAGGTGCGGAAAGGGGTGGTTCCGTTTACCGCCAATCTCTATGCTTTGCCAGGTGATGACGGGCTCCTCTTTGATGCGGGCTTTGGCACGCGAGGCGCCATTGCGCATCTCGCCTCAGCTCTGGAGGCCATTGAGGCCGAAGGTGAGGGCCGGGTTCGTGAGGTGATGCCGAGCCACGCCCATTGGGATCACTTCTCCGGCGTGCGGCCCATTGCCGACAAGAGGCGAATGCGGGTACGTCTCACCGAGAAGATGGTGCCTCTCATTCGGACGAAAGCCGCCTTTCGTCAAGCCTATCTGGCTGATTTCAAAGAGACCCCAGGTGGCAGTGCGCTGAAAAAGTACCTAAGGAAAATTCCCCGACGCCTTGGTGATGAGTTCTATGCTGCGGTGATGGGGATTAAAGCGGTGACCGGCCCCTATACTCCTATCTCTGTAGGGGACTGTTTAAGCCTTGCCTCTGGCAGGTGGGAGGTGCTGGCAGGGCCCGGACACTGCGATGTGCATGTGATCCTCTGGAACAAGGAGAGGGGCGTGCTTTTGGGGGGAGACAATGTCCTGGCCGATATCACCACCTGGCTGGGCCCGCCCCGTTCAGACATTGATGCCTATGAATCCACACTGAAGATGATTCGAGATCTTCCGGGTCTCAAGGTGATCTATCCGGCCCACGGCGGGCCGGTGGAAGATCCCATTCGACGGGTGACAGATATTCTGGCGCATCGAAAAAAGAGGATGGATGAGATTCGCATGGAGGTGTTTCGTGCTGGCCGCCGCGGGGTAAGCGCCGAAGGCATCGTGAGCCGGTACTACCCCAAGATAAACGCCTTTCGGAAAGGGGTTGCAAGGGGGTGGATCGATACCACCCTGGTTTACCTCATGCGTGAAGGGACTTTAAGGCGTTATGCGGAAAATGGGGTGTGGCGTTATCAGATGAAGGATCTGTAAGGGCTGTGCAGATGTTTTCACATTTGAAATGAGAGAAAAGGGGGGATCATGGGCTGTGTATCGGTGGTGCGGTATGAGGGGGCCAAAAGCGTTGCGGAGGCGATCTCTCTTTCGGGGGCCTTTAAAAATATAAAAGCCGGTGACCGGGTTTTTGTAAAACCCAATATTGTCTTTTGGTCCCATCTGGTTCAGATGCCTCCCTTTGGGGTGATCACCTCAACGGCGGTCTCTGAGCCGGTGATTCGCTGCCTGAAGGATTTGGGGGTCAAAGAGATTGTGGTGGGAGAGAGCCCCATGGGCACCGACCCCAGCATCTCGGTCTCATCTTACGCCTTTGAGGCGTTGGGGTATGACGCCATGAAGAGGCGATACGGCATCAAGACCCTCGATATCCTTAAAGGGCCCTTTCGGGATGTGGAGCTTTCCGGAGAGGTGTTTGGGCTAAGTGAGGCCTTTTGTTCTGCCGATGCCGTGGTGAGCCTTCCTGTCCTTAAAACCCACGCTCAGACCAAGGTTTCGCTGGGGATTAAAAATCTCAAAGGGTGCCTGGATGCAAAGGGTCGAAAGCGGTTCCACTCGAGTACCCTTGAAAAAGATTTAAACCATTACGTTGCCTTTTTGGCTGGGGTTCACCCCAATACCTCTGTGGTGACAGACGGAATCTACACCCTTGAAAAGGGCCCGGGTTTTACGGGAAAAGCCCGGCGAAGCGATCTGATTCTCGCCTCGTCAGACCTTCTTTCAGCCGATCTGGTGGGGGCCTCGCTTCTTGGGTTTAAGCCGGATGAGATTGCCCACCTTCAAAAGGTTTGTGAAGCAAGAGGGGTCGCGGCCCATGGCGGTTGGGTTGAGACGGTGGGGCTTAAGGTGGAAGAGGAGGCGAAACCCCATCGGTGGGACTTTCCCTACAACCAAGAGATGACCCTTCCTGCCGGCATGGCCAAGGCCGGGGTTTCAGGGCTCAACTTTCCCAAATACGATCACAGCCTTTGCACCCATTGCTCTTCCATTGTGGGGCTTCTTCAGTTTGGCCTGGGGGCGGCTTATAAGGGAGAGCCCTTTGATGAGGTGGAGGTGCTCACTGGAAAGATGCACACCCCCACGCCTGGAAAAAATCACACCATCCTCTTGGGAAAGTGCCAGGTATTGAAAAACCGAAAGCATCCACATATCAAACACCCCATCTGCGTGCCGGGCTGCCCTCCTGACTTGAAAAAACTGGTGGCCGGGGTTCGAGAGGCGGGCATTGAGATGGATGAGAATCTCTTTGCCCACTTTGATTTTGCTCCAGCCCTTTTTATGGCACCTTACGAGGGGCGGCCAGAGTTCTCTTTGGAGCATTTTCACCACAGTTCGGTGTGAATAGATAGTGAGGCTCTTCCTGTATTTTCCAAAAAAGGTTTGCTATTTAGACCTCTTAGCATATATCGTATGGGCCTTGTTTGTGTGCTAAGTTGTTTTTGGTTATTAGGTAAATGGGAAATGTGGGATGTTTTATATCGGCCTTTTTGGGGTCTCTTTGGCCCTTTTGTCTTCAATCGGAATTTTTTTTCGAACGTTGTTTTTGGTCTGCCAAAGTGGGGTGTACACCACCCTGGGATGGGGAGAGGCCCTCTTCGCCCTTTTCTGGGGGATTCGATTTGATTTGGCCATTGCGGCGATTTTTTCTTGCTCAATCCTTCTTTTGGCCTTTTTTCTCTCTTTTTTTCGAGAAAAAAGGTGGAAAATCTTAATACCGCTACCTCTTGCCATTTGTACTCTTTGTGCTCTTCTGGCCTCTGATATCATGTATTTTCATGATGCGGGACGCCATATTGGCTATGAACTCTCTGATGCCGCAACGGATTTCACAAGCCTTGTGGCCACCGCTTTTACCCTCTACTGGCCCATTGCTCTCATGGGATGCGGTGTGGCGATTGTCTCTCTTTTTCTTTGGGGGTATCTGGCACACTGGGCTGTGGGTCGAAAGACCTATCGCCTTGGCTGGGTAAAAGGGGGCGCTGCCTCTTTTTTAGGGATACTCCTTTCGGTGGTTTTGATTCGAGGCGGGGTGACCGGTCTGCCCATGTCCCCTCTGTTTGCCTATAAAATAGGCCACACGAAGATGGCGGAAATTGCGTTAAACGGTGCCTACAGTGGGGTCTATTATCTTTTTAAAGGGGGGAGAAAGGTTCGGCCCGTTGATCTGGGGCCGGTGGAGAGCCCCCAAGAGGAGATGGCCCGCCTTAAGGGGTTTTATGGGGATAAAAAAGAGGCCACCGACCTCTCTCTTTCTCAGATGAATGTGGTGGTGGTGCTTTTGGAAAGCTGGCCGGCAACCCTGATGAAGGGGTACGGGTTTGAACATAATGTCACCCCTTTTTTTGACTCCCTTTCTGGTCGCGGCATCTCCAGTAAAGGGATGATCGCCGGAGGGCATCGCACCACCGAGGGCATCTTTACCACATTTTGCTCCTACCAGAACCCCTTGGGTCAGAGTTTGGCGAAAAGTCAGTTGAGCAGCAACGATTATGGAAGTCTGGCCCAGATTTTGATGGACAAAGGGTGGGAGACGGCCTTTTTTCAAGGCTCCCGAAAAGACACCAGCGGTACCGGGGCCTTTGCCCAGAGGCTGGGGTTTGAGAAGAGCTTTGGAAAAAAAGATATACCAGAGGCGGATCGGGAGTATGGGGTAAACAAGTGGGGTGTGTTTGATCAGGACATCTATCGCTTTGTTCTGAAAAATTTAAAAGAGATGAAACAGCCCTTTCTGGCTGGGATCAACACCAACACCACCCATGATGGATCTCTCCCTCAAGGGGTCTCGCCAGCCTTTGGAATGGCGTCGGAAAAGGAGGTGCGCATGAGTGTGCTTCGTTTTGCAGACGACGCTTTAAAGGGGTTTCTTGAGGCATATGAGGCAGATGACGCTTTTGGTCCCACCCTTTTTGTTTTGCTTGCGGACCACACCGCAGGGGTTACCGGCTCGGCTTTGGCCCACTATCTGATTCCCTTTACCCTCTTTTCCACCGATAACACCGTATCACCTTTAAAGATCGATGGGTTTGTTTCACAAAGGGATATTGCCCCAACGGTGATCGATCTGCTGGGAGGCCATGTTGGCTATTTTACCGGTACCTCTCTTCTGAAGGCGGGAAAGAGGCGTGCAGACTACTACCATCAAGGGGTTCTGGGGTGGATCGATGGCGACCATTTGGTGGAGATTTATCTTTTGGATGGAAATCGCACCCAAAGTTACCTTCTTACCGGCACCCTTGATGGAAAACGAGAGGTCTCACCCGACGTGAAGCACAAGGCCATGATCAAAGACGCTCTGGCTTTTACCCGTCGATCGCAGGCGCTCCTTTTTTCCGGTAAAACCCTGGAGTTCAAGGCCGGGCTTTGAGGCGCTCCTTTTTCAGCCCTCTTTTCGAATAAATATTTTATGATCCACCAGAGAGAGGGACTCGATGGTTCCTTTGATAAAGAGCTGCTCACCAAAGATATTGACCAGCTTGAGCTCACCATCGTCGGTGGGAATGGCGACATCCACCGACTCCATGATGAGTTCGGGTTCTCCTGGGGTGATAAGATAAGCGCTTGCTTCACACATGGTTACACTCTCCGGGCCCTTTGGCATGCAAGGGGCCTTTTTTATGATGACCTGGTTTAAGGGGTTTCCACTCGAAAGAGGGGCGCGAGTCCGTTTTCAATAAGAAGATCCACCAAATGGGGCAGGGGAGCTCGATCGACCCCCACCACCGTGACATTTTCCTGAGAGAGAGGCAAGAGGACCTTTCTTGCCGACGCCCCGGATATCGCTTCGGCCATGGCAGGGGTGACCTCTCCCATGAGCGAGTGTGCCATGACGATGCCCAAAGGGCCGGTGATTACATCGCAGGTGGAGACGGTTCTTACGATAGCGTTTTCTCCGGATGCCCCTCGGTTGGCTCCGGCTTTGAGCATCTGGGCTGTGGCGACGGCATTGGTACCCAATGCGATGATCTGCACTTTTCCTGCAAGAACCTCCTTTAATCGTTTGATAATGGCCCCACCAATGCCTCCGCCTTGTCCATCCACCACGCACACCGTCAACATCTTGGCGATCCTGTTCTCTTAAGGTTTGGCGAAATATACAGATGCACATTTCGCGGAAAACTGCTTCTGGATTCGTCGTTTCTCTATCAGACACATTTCTGTATGGTTTTGGTTAAGATAAATGTACTGATATTTCATTGTTATCAGAGGGATTGCCATCACGTCAATATGGCGGAAAATCCTGCCCCCTAAATACTTGTAGGAGCAATTTCAACTTGACAAAATATTTTGTGTTGATATTGCTTTTGAGCAGAACCCCTTGGCGGGGTAAGTGTTATGCAACTCCCTATATGCCGCTCGTACAATCATTGGGACCCTCTAAAAAGAAATCAAATGAGGCGGTTACCCCTAATTTATTAAGTCTTTCTGGGCGGTTTTTAAATCAATGAGATTGGACATTCTTGATCTCAACATCACATCCAACTCTTAAAAGTTACTCTGAAAAATCTGAAGCGACGAATCTTTTTCTAAATTGCTAAATCGGGGTCTGATCTATCTCTCGGTGTGGTTATGCCTGATGGGGTTGGGGCTGTCTGAGTCTCTTGTGACTCCTTGCATCCTGACCCGCATGTACTTTTAAGTTTTAAAAAGAGTGGTTTTGGCGCAGAAAAAACAGATTATGTGGCGTCAATTTAAACCATCTACAGGCTTATATCATGGAACCTGGAGCAGAGGCTTTGCCCCCGACTCAAGGAGGTTCCATGCAGATGCATAAGAGTTTTACCGACGTCCTGATTCATCAAGCCACTCGATTTCCAAACAAAACCGTCTTTAGTTATCACGACAATCAGTTCAATGAGGTGGGCCGTATCTCTTTTGGAGAGCTGGACGAGAGAGCCCGAAGCATTGGTTCGGTTTTGTCTGCATCCAGCCAGAAAGGGGACAGGGCTTTGATGATATTCACACCTGGCCTCGCCTTTATAGAGGCTTTTATGGGCGCTATGTATGCTGGTGTGATTCCTGTGGCCGTTGTGCCTCCCGTTTCCATGGGGGGGCTTCATAAGGTGGAGAAGGTGGTGAAGGATGCGACCCCCACATTTTGTCTCTGTGATGATTTGGTGGGCGGATTTTTGTCGGGAAACGACGAGATCAAGGCCAATTTTCCCCTTTTTAGCGCATTGAATCTTATCTCAACGCCTACCCTTACCGAAAGGGCTTCATCCTGGGATCCTATCGTGGTGGGGGAAAGCGATCTCGCCTTCTTGCAGTACACATCCGGGTCTACAGGCGATCCCAAAGGGGTCATGGTCTCCCATGGCAACCTTATTGCCAATGAGATTGGGATTCAAAGCAAGCTGAAGATGCATGAAGAGACCATGCAGGTTGGGTGGCTTCCCCAATATCATGACTTTGGGCTTATCGGAAACACCCTTCAGCCGATCTTCAGTGGCTCATCTTGTGCCATGTTTTCACCTATGGATTTTGTGATGAATCCCTGGCTTTGGCTTGTGGCGATCTCCAAAATTGGTGCTGATGTGAGTGGAGGACCCAATTTTGCCTATGAACTCTGCATCAAAAAAGTACCCGACTCTCTCCTTCCTGAGTTGGATCTCTCTACCTGGGAGCTGGCCTACAATGCTGCAGAGCCCATACGCTCCGGAACCCTGAAGCGTTTTGCTGAGCGTTTTGCTCCCTGCGGCTTTAACCCCAAGGCCATGGGGCCGTGTTACGGTCTTGCAGAAAACACTCTTTTTACGACGGCCACCCCACCCCTTGAAGGGGCCATTCATCTGGATATCAATAAGAAAGCTCTGGAAGAAGGGATTGCAACCCAGGAAGGAGATGATACGGAGCGCATCACGTTGGTGGGTTGTGGCTCCATGGGAGGAGGAGGTGAGGTGGTGATCGTTGACCCCGAGGAGAACCAGGCGCTCCCCGACGGGCATGTGGGAGAGATTTGGGTGCGGGGGGGCTCAAGGGCTCAAGGGTACTGGAAGAAGCCTAAGCTCAGTCAGCAGGTTTTTGAAGCAGCGCTTCAGGATGGACGGGGAGGCTTTCTGCGCACCGGCGACTTGGGTTTTTTGATGGATGGAGAGCTTGTGATGACAGGCCGTCTTAAGGATGTCCTGATTGTGCAAGGCAGAAATTACTACCCCCATGATTTGGAGTTCGAAGGGGAGTCCCTATCCAATAAAATCCGTCCGGGCCGCTCGGTGGCTTTTCAAAAAGATGAAGGCGCTGTTGAGTCGGGAGTGGTTCTTTTGTGTGAGTTTAAAGGAGATGAAGCCGAAGGGCAGGCGTTGGCCGATGAGACTTTTCATCGGGTTCGATCCCGTTGCGGGATCACACCGGATGCGGTGGCTCTGCTTCCTCCCAAAAGCATTCCGGTTACCTCAAGTGGAAAAGTGCGCAGAAGGGAATCGAAAGCGCGTTTTCTGTCAGGGCGATACAAGCCCATCGCTTTAAAACAGGTGAAAGGGTCTGAGCCAGATGTTGATGCCTCGGTTCCCCAAGGGGCCGAAGTCGAGACATTGATAGAGATTCTGACGCGTCTCACGCCTTTAAGCAGAGACTCTTTGGATTTAAGGCGACCCTTGGGAGAGCAGGGCGTAACCTCTATGGAGGTGGCATCGCTTTCAGCTGAAATAGAAAGGGTGTTTGGGATTACGGTGACCCCCATGACCATTTACGCCCATCCCACGGTGGAGAAGCTCGGGGCCTATTTGGCACAAGGAGACGAGCAGTCGTTGTCAACACCGGAAGAAAAAGCTTTAAACCATGGTCCTGTGGCTATTATCGGTATGGCGTGCCGTTTTCCTGGAGGAGATACACCAGAAACGTTCTTTTCCAATCTGGAGCAGGGAAAAGATCTGGTCGATGAATTTCCACGGACGCGGGAAGCCCTTTTCAGCCAGGAGAGGGATGAGGTGTGTGAGCGTGGCGGCTTTATCTCGGCTGCCGATGAGTTTGATGCGGGTTTTTTTGGGATTTCAGCCGGAGAGGCTTCACGGATGGACCCCCAGCAGCGTCTCTTTTTGGAGGTCTCTTGGCACGCTTTTGAAAACGGCGGGTATCCTCCAGAAGGGCTTTCTGGTAAGCCTGTGGGGGTTTTTGCAGGGATTTCCACTTCAGACTATATGGAGCTTGCCATTCGGCAGGGTGAGGAGCCATCGGCTTATGGGCTCACCGGTGGAGCAGCCACCATGACCGCAAATCGTCTCTCTTACCTTCTCGATATCCATGGTCCTTCAGAGGTGATAGACACCGCTTGTTCCAGCTCACTTGTGGCAGTTCATAGGGCTGTGCGGGCCCTTCATGATGGTGAGTGTGAGATGGCCATTGCAGGTGGAGTAAACCTTCTCTTTTCAAGAGGCGGGTTTGCCTATCTCTCGCGTATGGGGGTTTTAAGTCCGACCGGCGTGTGTCGAACCTTTGATGAAGGGGCCGATGGGTATGTGCGAGGAGAAGGGGCGGCTGCAGTACTTTTAAAACCTCTGGAGCAGGCTTTGGAAGATGGCGATCCTATCTATTCGGTGATTTTGGGCAGCGCTTCAGGTCATGGCGGGCAGACAGGCTCTCTTACCGCCCCACGGGAAGGCTCCCAGGCTGCCATTATTTCCCAGGCGCTGGCCGATGCTGGAATTCACGCCTCGACACTTGGGTACATCGAAGCCCATGGAACAGGAACGAGCCTCGGGGATCCCATTGAGATCAACGGGCTTAAGCAGGTTTTTGAGGGGGTGGGCTCTCAGGCGCGGTGTGGTCTCTCTTCGGTGAAAAGCAACATCGGGCATCTGGAGGCTGCAGCTGGTATTGCCGGGGTGGTGAAGGCCTCCATGGCGCTGAATCGAAAAATGTTGGCCCCTTCCATCCATATTCGCAGGGCCAATCGGTTGATAGATTTGAAGGGAACACCTTTTTATCTGATTCGAAAAGCCGTTAACTGGAGGCGTCGCCGTGGAGCAGACGGAGAGATGATTCCGCTACGCGCAGGGGTGAGCTCTTTTGGATTTGGGGGCTCATATGCCCATGCGGTTTTTGAGGAGGCTCCTCCCATCTCAAGACGTCGCCGGTCCGAAACAGCTGTTCCCATTTTCCTTTCAGCACGGGGGCACAAAGGACTTCTTCAATTGGTTCGAGGGATTTTGGAGAGTATGGACTCCATGGGGCGGGATCTTTCATCGGGTGCCTTGGGAATATCCGACATCGCTTACACCCTCATGGAGAGGCGCCACCACTACAGCCACCGCATGGCTTTTGTTGTCCAGAGTATGGCTCAGTTGGAAAAACGGTTATCGCTTCTGGCTGCAGGGGAGACCGAGGTTTCCTGGGTGCATCAGGGGGTGGTGCATGGCGGAGAAAAACCTCAACCCTTTGATGCCTTTTCTCCCGAGGAGATGGCAGCTCTCTGGGTGACAGGAACACCTTTTAAAACCTCAACCTTTTGGAAAAAAGGGAGTGTCCGGTGTGTGGCGCTTCCCGGGACACCCTTTGAACGGCAGCGCCACTGGTTTGATACGGCAGAATCTGAAAAGCCATCAGACAAAGAGGCCCTTCCCATGATGACCGGACCCGATTTTGCGAAGCGCATCGCCGCTTGGTTTAAGGAAGAGGTGGCTTTTTACTGCGGGATTTCGGTGGAAGAGGTGGACGAGGAGACGGGCTTTCACACCTACGGGTTTGATTCTGTGGCCCTGATCGACATGTTGGATCGTTTAGGCAAGGCCACGGGTAAAGAGATCTCAAGTGAGGCCCTTCAGCAGTGTGAAAATATCAAAACCCTTGTAGCCTATCTCTCTACAGAGACAAGCCGTGAGATGCCGGACTATGAGGCCGACACCCAACTCTATGAAGAGGTGGCCGTTGAAGCGGGCAAGCGGATCAGCGAAGAGGGGGCTCTTGAGCCAGAACACATCTTTATGACCGGGGCCACAGGTTTTCTTGGAGTATGGACCCTGTGGGCTCTTTTGGAAAAGAGCCAGGCACGCATCACCTGTCTGGTGCGGGCAGAGAATTCCGAGGCGGCTCGAATACGCATCGCAGGGGTCGCCGAGCGATTTCACGTTCCATTGCAGGTCGACGATTCCAGGATTTCTGTGATGTGTGGGGATCTTTCTCGGCCTTACTTGGGATTGGAGGCAGAAGCATTCGAAGAGCTGGCCCGCGATGTGGATACCCTTTTTCACTGCGGGGCCACCGTGGACTGGATGAAACCGTATGCGGCCCTAAAGAAGGTCAATGTTTCGGGTACCCATGAGATGATACGCCTTGCCTTTACCCACCGCAAAAAGCGGCTGCATCACGTGAGCTCTCTGGCGGTGCTTCCCCTCGATCCTGAATGCACCCATTACAGCGAAGAGGATTTTCCATCACCCGAGCGTCTTACCAACGGCTATGCCCAAACCAAGTGGGCCGCAGAAAAGTTGTGCCGTGAGGCGATGGAGATGGGACTTCCAGTGACCATCTACCGGTTTGATTACGTGGCGGGAGCCAAGGGCGTTGGAGCCATGAAAGAGACGGACTTTATTGTGCGCCTTATTCGTGGAAGCATTGAGCTTGGGGCTATTCCTGAAGAGGAGACCAACTTTGATATTTTGGCCGCCGATCATTTGGCCGAAACCCTGGTCACACTGGCCCTGGATAAGAGCAATATTGGCCTTACCTGCCATCTTTTAAATCGAAAACCCTTTTCCACATCGGATTTTGGTCGAGTGATTCGAAAGCATGGCTATCCTGTAGAACGCCTCGCTTTTGAGAAGTGGGTGGAGCTTATGGAGGAGGAGAAGGGAAATCCCCTATACCCACTGACCCCCTTTATCAAAGGGTTCTCTTCCGAAGAGATCAAGCTCTATGCCTCCTGGCAGATCGACAACACCCACACCCTGACCTCCCTCTCGCGCTCTGCACCAGAGCTTATCACCGCCTCTCCATCGGCTGAAACGGTTATTGATGGGGTGATCAGCTGGTTTGTTTCCGTGGGAGATATCGCTCCCCCTTACCTTAAAAAGATTCTCTCCTCTCAGAGGCGCTACTGGAGAGAGCGTCTTGAGGATCTTCCGGAGCCCTCTGTTTTGCCTCGATTTACCCATGGCGCTTCAGCGGGTGAGGTGTCTATTTCTCTTGAAAAATCTGTGCGGGAGCGTCTGACGGAGGTCTCCAAAACCCTTGGTCAGAGTGAAGAGGCGATGATGCTGACTCTATTTGGCCTTCTGGTGGCCCGGGCCACAGGTCGGGATGAGAGTTTGGTGAATGCGGTTGTGGAGAGTGGTCAACAAGGGCACCCCATCCACCTCAAAGGCCGAGGGTTTCCAAAATGTGTGCCGGTGGCCCATCGCTTCTCCCCAGAGACCACCCTTCCCTCGGCTGCGGTCTCTGCCGATCATGCGATCTGTGAAGCCTGGGCACATCTTGATATCGCCTCCGAGGAGATTGTTGAACTCTGCCCCTACAGCTCGTCTCAGATGTATGAGCTTCCCTATTTTCTCTATGAAGATGGGGCCAGAAAAGGTTTTGGGGCGGCCCGGCGGTATGAAACCCTTTTTGCCCGTTCTGGTTTGAGTCTTTCCGTGGAGCGGTTTGATGGCGGAATGAGGCTCTCTTTCCGAGCCTGTGACGGTTTAATCAAAGGGTTTTTAGAGTCTCTGGCAGAGGCCTACACCTCCTTTTTAGCCCAGGTCCTTGCCACACCTGACATGGCGTTTTCAAACCTTCAATTTTCTCCTCCAGAGGGTGCGGTTGAATCGCCCATGGAGACTTCGCCTTCATACGGAGCCCTCTTTTTAGAGGTTTCCAGAGCTCACGGAAAGAAGGTGGCTCTCGAGAGTCAGGAGGGAGACCTGAGCTACCATGAGCTTGCGGAGCTCTCGGCGGTTGTGGCCGGACAATTCAAAGAGGCGGGGGTCAAGTGTGGGGATGTGGTGGCTCTGAATCTTTCCCGATCTCCCTTGCTTGTGGCCTCTCTTCTGGCCGTCGATGCCCTTGGGGCTACCCTGTTGCCGTTGGATCCGGACCCCGATTACCCTGCCGAGCGGGTTGCCATGATGGTGGTAGATTCTGGGGCCTCTTTTTGGGTGACCGAGGAGGGAAAAGAGCCGGGGCCAGAGGGGTTAATCCATATTGAGGTGAGTGCCCAAAGCAAAGCCCAGCCTTTTGAAGGCTCATCGGCAGAGCCTGAAAGCCCGGCTTATTTGATCTACACCTCAGGGAGTACAGGCACGCCCAAGGGGGTGCTTGTACCCCATAGGGCGCTTACCCACCTTCTGTTTGCCATGAAAAAGCGGTTGGAGCTCTCTTCCGAAAATCGTTTTTTGGCGCAGACCACCCTTACCTTTGATATCTCTTTTGCCGAGTACCTTTTGCCTTTGATTACAGGGGGGACTCTGGTGCTTCTTCCCCCAGAGATGGCAAAGGATGCCTTTGCCGCATCGACCTTCCTTGGTGATAGGGGGGTGACGCACATTCAGGGAACGCCTTCTTTCTTCCGAATGTTGGGGCTTGCCGGGTGGAGTCCAAGCGCGGGAATGCATATTATTTGTGGCGGAGAGGCTCTTCCAGCCTCTTTGGCGCGGCCTCTTTTTGATTCCGGTGCTGCGCTTTGGAATGTCTATGGCCCTACAGAGACAACCATTTGGTCTACCATGGGGCGTGTAACAGATCCTGCCGAAATCACCCTTGGCCGGGCTTTGGCTGGAAACAGTCTCCATGTTTTGGATCCTAAGATGAATCCTGTCATCGATGGTATGGAGGGTGACCTCTGGATTGGAGGGCCCCAGGTGGCGCTTGGGTACCACGGTCAGGAGGCGTTGACGCGGGATCGATTTATTCCCTCTCCGTTTGATGTGGATGGGAACCGGTGGATTTATCGCACAGGAGACCGTGTGGTAAGACGATCCGACGGAGAGCTGTTTTTTAGCGGACGGATCGATAACCAATTGAAGATCAAAGGGCATCGGGTGGAGCCTGGAGAAATTGAGTCGGTGATGGAAGAGGTCTCTTGGGTGGCACAGGCTGTGGTGGTGTTGGACGATGCTGACGTTTTAAGGGCTTGTGTGGTGGCAGGCGATGGTGCAAAGGATGCGGTGCATTTAAAAGAGAGGTTGGCCAATCGGCTTCCTGCCTGGATGGTTCCCGTTTCCTATCACATGGTCGAGAGCCTTCCCATGACCGCCAATGGCAAGCTGGATCGAAAAGCCATTGCTCCCCTTTTGGCCCAAGGAACACCCCAAGGTGAACCTCCCACGACACCAGGTCAGAAAGCCCTTGCCGAGCTTTGGCAGGAGGTGATTGGGGTTGCCCCTTGTTGCGGTGACAGCTTTGTGGAGTTGGGGGGCGATTCCATTGGGGTGATTCGCTTGATTGCTTTGATTCGTGAGCGCTTGGGAGTGAGTGTTTCGGTGCAGAGCCTTTTTGGCCATATTACTCTTTCTGCCATGGCTGAGCTCATTGAGTTTGGAGGAAACCGGAGTGATGAAGTGCACCAGGCGACCTTCGAAGCGATGATCGAAGATGCAGCCTTGGATGAAGATTGGGTTTTAACAGGCACTGCATCCCAGGTTCAGGATTTAAGCATGAGTCAGCACCTGTTGCTGACCGGTGCCACAGGTTACCTGGGTGCCTATTTGGTGGCCTCTCTTATGGAAAAGACCACAGCGCAGATTTTTTGTCTGGTGAGAGCCGACGATGACGCTTCAGCTTTTGTTCGAGTGAAGCGAAATCTTGAAGGGTACGGACTGTGGGACGATAGCATGGCTTCGCGTATTCGAGGTGTGGCCGGAGATCTGGGGCAGGAGAAGCTGGGGCTGGGTACCCGGTGGAAAGAGCTCTGTCGAGAGGTGGATGCGGTGATTCACAACGGGGCTGTGGTGAACTTTTCATACCCCTACGCCCTTTTGAAGGGGCCCAATGTGAAAGGGACCTTTGAGGTGCTCTCTTTTTGTGCCGATGAGGTGGTAAAGCCACTCTTTTATGTTTCGACCATCAGTGTTTTCGAAACCGTAGAGCCCCATCATGCGCATGCTTGTACAGAGCACGATCCCCTGCCGGACCCCAGAGGGCTTTACTATGGCTACTCCCAAAGCAAGTGGGTGGCCGAGCATCTGGTGAGGCAGGCATCATCCAGAGGGTTGCCTGTCACCATCTTCCGTCCCGGACCCATTTATGGTCATTCCAAGACAGGCGCGTCCAATACAGGTGATTTTTTTACCAACATGGTGAGGGCCTGCTCCATCAGCGGTGAGGTTCCCATGGTTAATGTGATGCTTGACGGAGCCCCTGTGGATTATGTGGCTTCGGCTATTGTTGGCATTGCAGCACAAGGAGGGGGAGGCGGGGATATTTTTCATCTGGTAAGTCCGGACCCGGTGCCGCTGAAGCATGTAGTGGATTTTATGGCGAGTTACGGCTATACCATGAATCGTCTCCCCTTCAGGCGTTGGTTGGAGAAGAACAGCTCCTGGTTTAAAGAGGATACCCACATGAGTCAGCTGGTGCCTCTGCTCACCGAAGAGGGGCTTACCGATCAGGGAAAAAGTTTTTTTGAGCTCCAGATCCATGATCGCCCGGCCTATCTTTGTGCCAACACCGAAGCCTTTTTGAAGCCCCAGGGGTGCCCTCCCTTGGATGAGACTCTGTTTCACACCTACTTGAAATATTTGGAGGAGAAGGGTTTTATCGGATCTCCTGGTAATTGATTGCCAGCAAAGGGGCCTTACCATGGCAGCTGAAAACAAGAGAGTGCTTCCCCCCCAAAAGGAGATGGTCTGCCCCATATCCGGTCTTCCTGTGACCACTTGGCCACAGTGGACCGGAGTGCAGATCAGTTCAGATTATGAGCTCTCCATCTCACTTATCGGTGAGAATATTGTTCTCGGACGGGTGCGCGGCCGCGCCACCCGCGAGAGCACGCGGCTGGGGCTTGAGTTGACACGGGAGGCCATTGCGGCCATCACATCCGATGGCCGCCGCTTTATCTATATTGAAGATTTTGCAGGGCTGACCCACGTCTCATACGATGCACGGCGATACTACATTCGCTTTCTTCAGTCCCTTGAAGGGATGCACACGCTGATCATCTGTGCGGACTCTCCCATGCTCCACTTAAGTGTCAAGCTGGCCAGGCGCATCAACAGCAAAACCAACTTTTTTGAAACTCGGGTGGTGACGACCTTTCGTGAAGGGATTCTTTATGCTCGGGCTGTTCGCATGCGTCTCGACCCTTCAGTGGGGCTTTTGCCCCCGGTGGTGAGGCGAGAGCACATTCTTTGTCCGGTGAGCGGCCTTGCTATCTATGCTCCCGATGCGTGGGTGGTGGAGAACGATTTCGGTTGTCGTATTCGCTTTCGCCGCTTGGGTACCGATGTCCTTTGTACCGAGGTGGAGTGTTGGGAGCAGACAGGGCAAGAGGATATCTCACCCTTGTTGAAGCGACGTGATGAGGTGATTCAGGAAGCGTTTGGGGATCAAGGGCGCTTTTTGGAAATCGCGGGTTATCAAGGGCTTCCCGAGCAGACGACTCGCCAGACACGAAGCCTGATGGTTGGGGCGATCATGAAGTATCAGGAGAGGTTAATAGGGTATGTGGTGTTTAACGCGCCAGCCTCGGTCCGTATTGCCTACAACGTGGGGGTGAGAATCCACAACCCTGGCTTTCATTATGCCATGAAGCCAGATTACGATGCGGCTGTACGTGAAATCATGGTCATGCAGCAGGAGAAAAAAAAGGCGAAAAAGAGTGGCCCTCGTAAGGGGGGAACCCGGGAGAGTCCGTTAAAAGAGGAGCTTCTTCAGTTTCTGGCTGAAATCAACTGGGAGGAGGAGGGCTTCGGAAATGCCTTAAAAGAGACAGATCACCGGCACCCACTTAAAGATATCTACGATGCCATCAGCATGATCAAAATGGATATTGATGATATTTTTCGGGATCAGAAGCGCACCCAGCAGGCGCTTACCGAGAGCGAAGAGCTCTCCATGGCGCTTTTAAACGCCACCACAGACGTTTCGCTTCTGGCTGATCTTTCGGGGCATATTTTGGCAGCCAACCGTCAGGCGCTTCAAGGTTTCTCGTCAAATAAGGCGCTTATCGGCTTATCGCTCTCTTCGTTTTTTGAACCCGAGTTGGCCCCCTACCGCATGGCCCAGTTTCGGCGCTGCATTCGCTTGGGAAATTCGGTCCGTTTTGAGGACAACCTACAGGAACACTTTTACGACAACACCATTTTTCCCGTAACCGGGGCCGATGGCACCGTGGATCGGGTGGCCTTTTATGTGCGTGAAATTACAGATCTTAAGGGGGCGGAGTCCCATATCCATGCCCTTTCTCAGGAACTGATAAAGGCCCAAGAGAGTGAGCGCCAGCGCATTGCGCGGGATCTTCACGACAATGTGGCGCAGGACCTGGCTTCACTTATTATTGAGGTACAGGGGCTCTCACATGACACCAAGGGACTGGGAGCCGAGGCGCAGCGCCGGGTGGGGCTCATCACCAAGACCCTGAAGCGCTCCATCGGTTCCATCAGGGAGCTGGTTTATGACTTGAGACCACCGAGTCTCGATCAACTGGGGTTGGTTCGTACATTAAGCCAGTACTTTAGCGACTACACCGAGGGGTGCAAAGTGGATGTCGATTTTCAAAGTGGGGGGTTGGAGAGTTTGACCCTTGATTTTGATGCGGAGATCAACATCTATCGCCTTATTCAGGAGGCCCTGGCCAATGTCCGTAAGCATTCGGGAGCAAGTTGTGTGGTGGTTCGTCTGATTGCCAGCCACCCCATGTTGATTCTCCGTATTGAAGACAACGGCAGTGGTTTTGACGTGGGGCGGCGCAGTGCCGATGCCTTGGGAGAAAAGCGGATGGGGCTTAAAGGGATGGAGGAGCGAGCCCTTCTTTTGGGGGGCACTTTCTCCATTCACGCCTCTCCAGGGCGAGGAACCCGGTTGATGGTTCGTATTCCCATGTCGGGGAATCCAGAGTTGTCCTCCTCTGATGAGGAAGAGAATCAGGTATTGAAAAAATAATGATAATCCGGCAAAAGAAGAGAATCTGTTTTTAGCTCCTCCCTTTTGCCTTTGAGAGATGTCAAACGCACACAGAGGGAGTCGACCGCTTCTCAACCTGTTCAACTGGCTGCACTGTTATGTTTCCAAGTGATGAGATGAATTTGATGCGACCTCCTTTCACCGGCGAGGTGGATGAGATCTCCTTTTTTCCCTATCCCAGCCTTACAGAGACGGTGGCCAAAGTCCGGAGGTATGTGGCTGGGGATTACCGTGTTTTGCTTGTGACGGGCGAGGCTGGAAGTGGTAAAACCCTTTTGGTAAAGCAGATTCTTGCCTTGGATGAGACGCGCTGGAAGGTGGCCAACCTCTCCTTGGAGCATGGTGCCTCTTTACGGGTCTATGCCATGGAGATGGGGGAGTTGCCCACCATTCTTATAGACGACGCCCATCTTTTGGAGCCCGAAGTTTTGGCCTCTCTGGTTAAGCTCACCTCCGAAGAGGAGGGAGAGCGGAGGTTGCAGCAGCTGGTAATCTTTGGGGCCCCACGGCTCTCTCGGCAGGTGGATACCTTGAGGCACCTGATGCCCCCCAGAGATTCGGTGATGGAAGTGGGGGTTCCGGCCATGGAGATGGAAGAGGTTCGCACCTATATCTCCGGGCATCTGAGATCTGCAGGTCACAGCGGGGTTGTCCCCTTTACCGATGGGCAGATCGAGCGCATTCATACCCTTTCTAAAGGCCTTCCTGGACGGGTGAACCGTGAGGCGGCCAAAGAGCTCTCACGTCTAACCGAAAAAAGCGTTCCTGCTCAGAAAAAGGGACTTTTTGGAAGGTTTTTTGGTCGGTAATCTTTTATAGAATTGGGATGGTGTCGGAAAATGTCGACGCTTTGACGCGACACCCACGGCATGGATCCATCAAGACATACCCCGGGTCATTTTTATTGGGTTGCACGATTTTGAGAAGCGTCTCATCTTGAATAAAACACAAGGTGAGGCGTTTTTTTAGAGCTTGCAAAAAGTGATGGCTTAAAAAAGCTGGCATGGGGTTCCTGTGTTGGCGGTAGGCGCTTTAAAAAGCACAGACTATTTATGGAGGTTTCCAGTGGAGTTTATCGACCTTTCTGTATCCCTTGAAACAGACAGACACTGGGCACCCTGGTGGGCCCGAAACAAGGTGGTGAGACAGGGCCATCGGTTTGGTGCCCTTGCGGTTTTCCTACTGACGGGGCTTACGCCTCGATTTTTAAAAAACCGGTTGGGGTGGTCAAACGATATGCTCACTCTCTCTTCTCATGGAACCACCCATTTGGATGCTCCCTGGCATTATGGACCAACCGCAGGGGGAGGAAGGGCCATGACCATCGATGAAGTGCCTCTCTCTTGGTGCTACGGACCAGGCATCTGCGTGGATATGAGCCATAAGCAAGACGGCGACGCCATTACTCGGGAGGATATCGAAGCGTGGCAGGGCGTTTCTGGCGTTACCATTTCAAAGGGGGACATTGTCTTGATCCGTACGGGGATGGACCGCCTTGTGGGAAAAAAGAGCTACTTTACCACCGGACCCTGGGTGACGGCTGAAGCAACCCGGTATCTTCTTGAAAAGGGGGTGCGTGTGACAGGTATCGACGCCTGGGGGTGGGATGGCCCACTGAATCATATGGCCCGTCGAGCCAAAAGCGGCGAAGGGACGTTTTGGGAGGCCCATTACGTGGGAACTGAGATACCCTATTGCCACCTTGAACGCCTTGCCGGATTGGAAAAACTCCCTGCATCGGGGTTTACCTTGAGCTGTTTTCCCTTAAAAGTAAAGGGGGGCTCTGGCGGACCCAGCCGTGTGGTGGCTATGGTCGGCTCTGACGATGATTAGAAGGGGCTTTTCTTTTCTTTCGTATCTGGCTGTGATAAAAATATGAGCCATTTTGGGGTGGATACCCGATTTTAGGCGGGCCTATTCAAAGGGCGATTAAAGCAAAGCGCGGATCAATGGAAACGTTTTTGCGGGAGTCTTTTTTCTAAAAAAACGACCCACCGAAGGCCAAGCTGAATAGCTATTTTTTAAAGAGAGTTTTAACGGAATGAAAAACGATTTGTATCTCACCGAAGAGGGATTTCCTTTTGTCTTTGACCCCAGTGCCTGCAGCCGGTGTGGGGGGCGGTGCTGCAACGGGGAGAGCGGTCATATCTGGGTAAATCGCCGGGAGATGGATGCCATGGCCAACTATTTGGGCATCTCCGTTGAGGTTTTTGCCCAGAAATATTTGAAAAAGGTGGGGTACCGGTTTTCCATCATGGAAAGAGAGAAAGACGGCAATTTTGCCTGTCTCTTTTACGATGAGGAGAAAAAGGGGTGCGGCCTTTATGAGGTGCGTCCCGCCCAGTGCCGAACTTTTCCCTTTTGGGACTATTTTAAAACCCGGCCAGACGAGGCCGCAGAAGAGTGTCCCGGAATCATTTTTGATAGCTCGGTAAAGAGGTGAGCGAGACTCGCTTTTTTGAAATGGTTTCGATGGATGTACCGCGCTTCGAAGGGAACACCAAAACAAAGCGCGGACTCAGGAGATGGAAAACGAGATCGCAAGGGGCTATCCCTTTTTTATAAACGAGATGGAAAGCGGCACGATATGAAGCTCCCGGGAGACCTCACGGGTGTGGCCCAGCTTCCACCCGGTGATGTCAAAGGTCTCTCCCATGCGTTCACCGATTTTATCCACAAGGCCCTTGATGTTGATAAGGGGGTGGCGTGAGAAGACCTCGGGAAGTCCGTAGGTCAGATTGCAGGCAAGGCATTTACCGGCTCGTTGCACCAAGTGAAGGCCAAAAAAGAGTTCGCCTTCGCCCTCTTTTTCAAAACAGAGTGAAATATCATAGGCGCCTTCGTCGGCATCCCCATAAAGGGCCTCAAAGAACTGGTTGGAGAGGTCAGCCGGAAAGAGTTCAGCAAGTGTGTCAGACGAAAAGGTGGACCGAAATGTGTCAGTGGTCATCAGGTTCTCCTTGGCAGAATCTATCTTAGATAAGTTTCGACGCCTTACATGTAAAAGAGAAAAAAACATATACCAAGAACCGTCAGGCGGTCAAATCAAAAAGTACCGCCGCAACAGCCGGAGTTCAGGGGCCTTCGCCGAAATGTGAGGGGAATGAACTTTCAGGAGAAAGACCATGCTAGACGCCTACCGAAAAGAGGCCGCCAATCGTGAAGCCCAAGGAATTCCAGCCAAGCCTCTTACCGAACTTGAGGTTCGTTTGCTTTGTGAACGTTTGGTAAAGCCTGAAACACCTGAGAAAAAGGTGTTGGTAGAGCTTTTGGTGGAGCGGGTCCCTCCTGGTGTCGATCCGGCGGCTCGTGTAAAGGCGGAATTTTTGGCGCAGGTGGCCAGAGGGGATCTTTTTTGTGAAGAGATTTCTCCTGAAAAGAGCGTTCGCCTTTTGGGTACCATGGGTGGCGGGTACAACACCGCTCCTCTTTGTGAACTTCTCACCCATTCAGAGTTGGCAGATGAGGCGGCCGAAGCGTTGAGTCGTCTTGTGATTGTTCCGGATATTTTTGAAGAGGTGAAAAGCCTGGCTGAAAAAGGGATCGCGTCTGCGGAAAAGGTGCTGCAGGCGTGGGCTGACGGGCTTTGGTTCACTGAAAAGAAGGCCCTTGACCGGGCGTTCTCCGTAACGCTCTTCAAAGTAGATGGTGAGATCAACACCGATGATTTTTCTCCGGCCTCCGAGGCGTGGAGTCGTCCGGATATCCCCTGCCATGCCCTCTCCATGCTCACCAGCCGAACACCCGGCGCTTTAAAAAAAATTGAAGAGCTTAAGGCCAAGGGACACCCCGTCGCCTTTGTGGGGGATGTGGTAGGGACAGGCTCATCCCGGAAATCCGCCACCAACTCCCTTCTCTGGCATATTGGCGAAGAGATTCCCTTTGTTCCCAATAAAAAAGGTGGGGGCGTGGTGTTGGGCGGGAAGATCGCGCCTATTTTTTTTAATACTCTGGAAGATGCCGGAGCCCTTCCCATTGAGTGCGATGTAACAGGTTTGTCCACCGGCCAAGTGGTGACGATTTACCCCTATGACGGGGTGATCAAAGGGGAGGACGGCACGGTTTTAAGCCGATTTGCTCTAAAAACCGAGGTGCTTTTTGATGAGGTTAAGTCAGGGGGACGGATTCCCCTAATCATTGGAAGGAATTTAACCCGTATGGCAAGAAAGGCTTTGGGCCTTTCTGAGAGTACCCTTTTCAAACCCACACCGGTTGCAGAGGATGCGCCTTACGGCTACACTCTGGCCCAGAAGATGGTGGGAAAGGCGTGTGGGGTTCAAGGGGTTCGTCCGGGCACCTATTGTGAGCCCAAAATGACCTCCGTGGGGTCCCAGGACACCACCGGACCCATGACTCGAGATGAGCTTACCGAGCTGGCCTGCTTAACGTTTTCCGCCGACCTTGTCATGCAGTCCTTTTGCCACACGGCAGCCTATCCCAAGCCGGTGGATGTGGCCATGCACCAGAATCTTCCTGACTTTATCACCCAGCGGGGTGGGGTGGCTTTAAAGCCTGGCGATGGGGTGATCCACTCCTTTCTAAATCGCATGGTTCTTCCCGATACCGTGGGTACCGGAGGTGATTCTCATACCCGTTTTCCCATGGGGATCAGCTTTCCAGCGGGTTCAGGCCTTGTGGCCTTTGCCGCCGCCATGGGGGTGATGCCCTTGGATATGCCCGAGTCGGTTTTGGTTCGTTTTAAAGGAAAACCCAAAGCGGGCATCACCATAAGGGACATGGTCAACGCCATTCCTCTTGAGGCGATCAATCGTGGGCTTTTGACTGTGGCCAAAGAGGGGAAGAAGAATGTTTTTTCTGGTCGGATTTTGGAGATCGAGGGGCTGGATCATTTGACGGTGGACGAAGCCTTTGAACTGACCGATGCCTCAGCCGAACGTTCGGCAGCGGCCGCGACCTTTAAGCTTTCCAAAGAGCAGGTGAGACGCTTCTTAAAATCCAATGTGGGGCTTTTAAGGGAGATGGTGGCAAAAGGATATGAAGACCGCGCCACCCTTCTTGCCCGCATCAAGGCCATGGAGGCATGGTTGGAAAACCCCGAGCTGCTTGTGGCAGATGAAGACGCCCGGTACGCCGAGGTGCTTGAAATTGACATTTCGAAGATCACCGAGCCCATTTTAGCCTGCCCCAATGACCCCGATGATGTGAAGGTGCTAAGTGAGGTGGCTGGCGAAAAAATCGACGAGGTTTTCATCGGCTCCTGCATGACCCATATCGGCCACTTCCGGGCCGCGGCCACCCTGCTGCAAAAAGAGGGTGGGGAGGTGCCGGTGCGTCTTTGGGTGGCACCACCGACGGGGATGGATGAGGCGAAGCTGAGAGAAGAGGGGCTTTACAGCATTTTTGGAAAGGCAGGTGCCCGCATGGAGATTCCGGGATGCTCCCTTTGTATGGGCAACCAGGCCCGGGTGGCACCAAAAACCACCGTGCTCTCCACCTCCACTCGAAATTTTCCGAATCGTATTGGAGACGGAGCCTCAGTCTATCTGGGATCTGCTGAATTGGCAGCTGTTGCAGCACGTCTGGGAAAGCTGCCGAATTCAGATACCTATTTTGAAATGACAGGCCAGCTTCACGACGCTGCCACACAAGAGACAATTTACCAGCCTTTAAATTTTTCATAGACCCAAGGGAAGATCAGGTGGCCTTCCGCATGGTGGGCTGCCTGAAACAAAGACAGGGTCCTTGGTATTCGAAGAGAAAGAGATGGCAAGGCCACCGGAGTCAACGGTCCGCTAAAGTGATTGCACGTTTCTTTAAAGAGTGCCATGGCTTCGAGTGGAGCTATTTTCACTTTTATCATCTCCTGTTATTGGATATAATTCTAAAATCCCCCCAGAAAAGAAGACTCCCCTTCCATGCACTCGGTGCATCCTCCCTTCCTTTCCGATTAAACCTTTCACCATTGCAATCCCCGTCCAAATGCTTTGTCCGTCTTACCCCTGGAGTGTTTTTCGCTTTCCAGAACTGTGTTGGGGCCATGTTGTAGCGGCCTTTTTTAATAGGGTTAGCCACAAACAGGAGGTGTGCCGATGAAATTTAAAATGATTGTGCAGCTGTTTGCCGTACTCTCGCTTTTGGGTTCCGGGTGCGGGTGGGACCAGAAAACCAACACCAACTCGTCATGGGGATTTATCGCTTGCGGATTTTATACCACGGTGGCCGTAAAAGAAGACCGTTCCCTTTATGCCTGGGGGGCGAACTCTGATGGTCAGTTGGGCGATAACACGAGAGTGGGTAAGGCGGTTCCCACCCGTATAGGAAGCGCCAGCGACTGGAAAACGACGGCTGGGGGATATTTTCATACGGTCGCCCTGAAAGAAGACGGGACTCTTTACGCCTGGGGAAACAATATCAGTGGTCAGCTGGGTGACGGCACCACGGAGAACAAAGACGTTCCCATTCAGATCGGAAACGCCAGCGATTGGAAGGCTGTTGCCGCAGGAGGTTATCATACCATGGCCTTAAAAGAAGACGGCACTCTTTACGCCTGGGGGAGAAACAGCCAAGGCCAGCTGGGTGACGGCACCACAGAGAATAAAGGCATCCCCATCCGGGTTGGAAGTGAGAGCAATTGGAAAGCTGTTGTTGCAGGAGGTTATCATACCGTGGCCTTGAAAGAAGATGGCAGCCTTTATGCCTGGGGGGCGAGTGGCAGCGGCCAGCTGGGTGATGGGACAACAGTGGGTAAAAACACCCCCGTCCGGATAGGAAGCGCCACTGATTGGAAGGTGATAGCAGCAGGTGATGCGTATACCTTGGCCATCAAGGAAGATGGCAGCCTTTATACCTGGGGGCTGAACAGTTATGGTCAGTTGGGAGACGGTACCACAGAGAACAAAGATACCCCTACCCGTATCGGAAGTGATAGCAATTGGCTGGTCGTGGCCGGGGGAGATGGGCACAGCGGCGGCTTGAAAAAAGATGGGACCCTTTACACCTGGGGGTACAATGCTACGGGACAGTTGGGAGACGGTACCACTGTCGACAAAGGTGTTCCCACGCGTGTTGGAAGTGGGAACGATTGGAAAACCGTGGCTTTGGGGGGGTATCATACCCTGGCCATAAAAGAAGACGGCACCCTTTACTCTTGGGGGAGTAATGGCTCTGGACAGCTGGGATGGGGGGGGCGGACTGCGATGCAGGAGACCCCTGAACAGATTGGAGATGAGAGGGATTGGATGAGCGCTTCAGCAGGAGGCTTTCATAGTATCTCCACGAAGGGGGAAGGGGCTCT